>CAZBXF010000015.1:23827-28974 GCA_964495635.1 uncultured Phycisphaeraceae bacterium | reverse complement strand
GCAGGTGCTCATGCGCTCCCTGACCTCCGGCACCCTCGAGCTCGTGTCGCGGTTCTCGCCGCCGGTCGCCTCCGCATCAGTCGCGGGGGGGATGACCACTCCGGTGGAGGCCGTCCAGCCAGAGACACCGCCCCCGGCCGCCGAAGAGACTCGGCCTTCCGCCGCACGCCGAACCGCGAGTAAGCCCAAGGCACGGCGAGGGCGCTCCGCCTCCAAGCCGGGCGCAGCCCCGTCGGCGAAGCCGCGCCGCAAGGCCGCATAGCCCCCTCGCCGCGCCCCGATCAAGGGGCCGTCAGCGACGCTTGATGGTGATGCTGCCGTTGCTGGTATCCAGCGATGAGCCCGGCGTCCCCACGCCGCCAAACTCAAAGACACCTCGCGTCGAGCCCGACATCGTCGATCGTGTCGAAAGACCGCTCGAATCGGTTACGCGGCCGTTGCTCGTCGAGGCCGTGACCGCCCCCTTCATCCCGCCGCCGACCGCCAGCGAGATCGAACCGTTCGACGTGTCCACGGTCACCGGCCCGGCCGCTGCCTCAGCGAGAGTGATCGACACGCTCCCGTTGCTGGTGTCCACCACCGCGCTGGAAACACCCGCGAGCGTCACACGTCCGTTGGTCGTCTTCGCACGGATCGCTCCAGCCGGTCCGTCGACCTCGATGGAACCGTTGGAGCTCTCCAGCGAGCAGTCGCCCGCGCCGGTCGCGACCTTGATGCTCCCGTTGCCCGTCGCCACATTGATGCCGTCGACATCCGGGAGCGTGACCACGATCGAGCAGCCCTCGCTCCCGAGCCGCCCACCCCGCGGCCACACGGGTCGAACCATCACCGTGCCGTCCGCAGCACGCTCGAGGGAGACACTCATCTCCTGCAGACGCTCCTGCGTCGTCGCCCGCATTGTGGCCGCGACCGAGACCTCGCTCCCTCCGCCGCGGATCTCAACCGATCCGTTCTCCGTCGCGACGTCGATGTCCTTCCCTGCCACGTGGGCCAGCGTCGCCGCGGCCGAGCCCTTGTACGAAGCCATTCCCCCGTAGCTGCACCCCGGAAGTGCCGTGACGAGGACCGCACACACCACGATGAGTCCAAGACCTTTCCACATGCTGAGCGCTCCATGATCGTTTAAGTGGACATGTGCCGCGCACTCGCGTGCGTCGCCACACTGCCTTACTTGGACTTCCTCCCGTTCACTTTCGGCCTGCGTCCGGCCGGATCGTCCCACTCCTCGGCCGTGATCGCCCACCGCTCGTGATCCTGCCAGCGTCCGTTGATCCGCAGAAACCGTGCCGAAACACCCTCCAGCCGCATTCCTACCTTCATCGCAACCCCCCTCGAAGCCTCGTTTGACGGGATGATGTTGGCCTCCAACCGGTGGAGCAGAAGAGCTCCGAACGCATGACCGATCAGCAGCCGCACGGCCTCCGTCATGTACCCCCGTCGCGCGTGCCGCACCCCGATCCAGTACCCCATCGACGCGCTGCACGCCGGTCCCCGCACGATCTGGTTGAGGCTGATCTGCCCCAGGATCTCCCCGCTCGCGAGTCCGCAGATCAAGAACCGCTGAGAGATGCCGCGGTCCGCCGTCTCGAGCAGCCGCTCGAAAGCATCCTGATGGTTCGAGTTCGGAGCCCGCTTCCCCGGCGGCGTCGGCTCCCACCGCTTCAGGAAGTCCCAGCTCGCCTCCCTCAACTCCGCCCACTCATCCACATCACCCGCCCGCGGATGACGGAGGAACACCAGCACGCCGCGCGCCGTGGCGTCATCAAGCCCCCGGACGTGCGGCGTCTCCGCCGCACCTTTGCGTCCACCTGCACCCACGATGGTTCACTCCCACTCAATCGTCGCCGGCGGCTTGCTCGAGATGTCATACACCACGCGGTTCACCCCGCGCACCTCGTTGATGATCCGGTTGCTCATCCGAGCCAGCACGTCGTACGGAATCCGAGACCAGTCCGCCGTCATGAAGTCCTGCGTCTCAACCGCTCGCACCGCCACCACGCTGTCGTAGGTGCGCCCGTCCCCCATCACCCCGACGCTCCGCACCGGCAGCAGCACCGCGAAGACCTGGCTCGTGCTCCGGTACAGGTTCGCCGCCACGATCTCTTCGAGCACGATCTCGTCGCACGCCCGTAGGACTTCCAGCTTGTCCTTGGAGACGTCGCCAAGCACGCGAACCGCCAGCCCTGGCCCCGGGAAGGGATGCCGCCAGACGAGTTGGTCCGGCAGCCCCAGCACGCTCCCCAGCGTCCGAACCTCATCCTTGAAGAGATCGCGCAGCGGCTCAACAAGCGTGAACCCAAGGTCCGCCGGCAACCCGCCCACGTTGTGGTGCAGCTTGATCCCCGCCGCCGTCCCCGCGTGCCCCTGCCCGCTTTCGATCACATCCGGGTAGAGGGTTCCCTGTGCCAGGCACGTCGCCCCCGGAATGCTCTTCGCCGCCGCCTTGAACACATCGATGAACCGGTGCCCGATGCGCCGGCGCTTCTCCTGCGGATCCGTCACGCCCGCAAGGTCCCGCAGGAACTCCGCTTCCGCATCCACGACGCGCAGGTCGATCTTGAAATGGTCTCGAAACGTCGTCTCCACCAGCGTCCGCTCGCCCTTGCGAAGCAGCCCCGTGTCCACGAACACGCAGTGCAGCTGCGCCCCGATGGCCTTGTGCAGCAGCGCCGCCGTTACGGCGCTGTCCACGCCACCCGAGAGTCCGCAGATCACCTGAGCATCGCCAACAGCCTCCCGCAGCCGCTTCGCCGCGAGCGGCGCAAACTCGCTCATCCGCCACGTACCCTCGCAGCGACAGATCTCATAGAGGAAGTTTCGCAGCAGGTCCGTGCCGTGCGGCGTGTGCGTGACCTCCGGATGGAACTGCACACCATGGAAGCTCCGCGCACGTCCAGACGCGTCTCGCATCGTCCCACGAACCGCTGCCAAGGGGCAGGTCGGCGTGCTCGCAAGAGCTTCGAACATCCCGCCCGTATCCACCACCTGATCGCCGTGTGACATCCACACCGTCGTACGCTCGGGAATGCCCATCAGCAAGCCCGACTTGCTGTCGCCCGGCTTCTCGATGCTGAGCAGCGCGCGCCCGAACTCCCGGTGGTCCGCGCGGTCAACCCGGCCGCCCAGCAGATGCGCCGCCAGCTGCATGCCGTAGCAGATCCCCAGCACCGGCACGCCCAGGTCAAAGATCGCAGGGTCGCAGGTCGGTGCTCCATCGTCATACACGCTTGAGGGGCCGCCCGACAGAATGATCCCCTTCGGCTTCATCCTGGCCAGCTCAGCCGGCGTGACTTTGGGCGACACGAGCACCGAGTACACGCCCGCCTCGCGCACTCGCCGAGCAATCAGCTGTGCGGTCTGGCTGCCAAAGTCCAGGACCGGCACAACCTCCGACGCAAGTCCCCCCGTACTACCCGTGTTGTTCGAGATGCCACCTGTGCTCGACATGCCCGCGTCCTTTCCTTCACCCCAGGAGGCCAGTCCAGTCCGCCCGGGGAAACGGGGAGCGTACGTCCAGATCCTCATCCGGGCCGGGCCCGGCGCGGTCGCCTGTAAACTAGTGCGCAGTGATCGGCGGGGTCCGTCCCGATTCGTGCCGCGACTATCCTCCCCGCGATGTCCCCACGCAGCGAGAGCCGAAGCCGCCCGATGATCGTCGCCCGCTCCAACCGCGAGCTCGCCCAGGCCCTCGAGCAGCTCGGTCCCACGGCCTTCGTACCAACGATGGGGGCCCTCCACGCCGGCCACGCTTCACTCATCCAGCACGCCGCGACCTACGCCGCCTCGCACCGGCTCTCGGGTGCCTCCGTCTCGATCTTCGTCAATCCCACTCAGTTCAACGACCCGCGTGATCTCGAGCGGTATCCGCGCCCGGAGAGCGCAGACCTCGCCCTCTGCGAGTCCAGCGGCGCCGCGCTCGTCTATCTCCCGAAGGTGGACGACATCTACCCACCCGACGAGCCCGTCCCCACCCCGTCCCTCCCGGAGGTCGCCACCCGTCCCGGTCTCGAAGACGCACACCGCCCCGGCCACTTCGCCGGTGTCTGCCAGGTAGTCGCGCGTCTCTTCCATCTCATCAGTCCTGCCGCAGCGCTCTTCGGCGAGAAGGACTGGCAGCAGCTTGCCGTCGTCCGTGCCATGTCCGCGGTCCTCACCCCCAGCATTCGGATCATCCCCTGTCGCACGCTGCGTGACCCCGACGGCCTCGCGATGAGCAGCCGTAACGTCTTTCTGACCGGTGGTGACAGAGCACGGGCCCTCGCCCTCAGCCGGGCGCTCGCCCGCGCCGCGTCCCAGCCCAGTCCGGACCTCGCCGAGGCCGCAATGCGGGCGGAACTCTCCCTCGCTTCGATCACGCCCGAGTACGCAGTCGTGCGTGACGCCGACACCCTCTTGCCGACGCTCGGGCGAACCCCGGCCCGAGCGCTCATCGCCGCCCGTGTCGGCTCCGTCCGGCTCATCGACAACGCGGCATGGCCCGCCCCGTCCTAACCTCTTCGTCTGTCCGGCCGGCCTCGCTTGCAGGACACCAATCCGGTTCAGAACACCCCCATCGCACGCCAAACTCCCCAGGAGATCCCGCCCGTGCAACGCACCCCGCTCTACAACTTTCACCTCGACCACAAGGCCAACATGGTCGACTTCGCGGGCTGGGAGATGCCCCTTACCTACTACGGCCTCACCGATGAGCACCACCAGGTCCGCGCGAGCGGCGGCATCTTCGATGTCTCCCACATGGGCCGCGTCAAGGTCACCGGCCGCCACTCACGCAAGTTCCTCGAGCGCCTCTGCACCCGCAAGATCCACGACATGGTCCCCGGACAGTGCCGCTACTCCCTCGTGTGCAACGAGCAGGGCGGCGTGCGCGACGACATCATCGTCTACCGCATGGACGACGACGACTTCCTCCTGGTCGTCAACGCTTCCAACCGCGAGAAGCTGCTCGGCCACTTCGAACAGGTCCGTGCCGCGGCCGACCTCACCGTCAAGATCGATGACCAGACGACCTCCACCGCCATGGTCGCGCTGCAGGGCCCCAAGATCATGCCCCGCATCGGCAAGTTCAGCAGCGAGGTCCTCGGCCTCAAGCGCTATCGCTTCGCGGTCAAGAACCTCATGATCGTCAAGCTCATCGTCAGCCGCACCGG
>CAZBXF010000015.1:0-23727 GCA_964495635.1 uncultured Phycisphaeraceae bacterium | reverse complement strand
ATGGAAGCCCTCAAGAAGACCATCGCCTCCGGCGGCGTGAAGCGCAAGCTCGCAGGCTTCATCCTCGAGGGCAAGCGCTCCGCACGCCAGGGCATGAAGATCACGCAAGGCGGCAAGGAAGTCGGCACCGTTACCAGCGGCTGCCCCTCGCCCACCCTCGGCAAGTGCATCGCCATGGGCTTCCTCGACACCGACCTCAGCGCGGTCGGCACCCAGGTCCACATCGACACCGGCCGAGGCGAACCCCTCCCCGCAGCCGTAGCCCCACTCCCCTTCTACAAGCCCGCGAAGGCCTGATCCAGCCAGAGTCGCCGTCTCAGCTGCCCCTGAATCCTCCCAGAGTCTCTCTTTGCCCCTCCGCTCTTCTCCGCGTCTCCGCGTTCTGACTTCTTCTTGCCTTCCCTAGTGCCAAGTGCCTGGTCCCCAGCGCCTACGCCCATGTCCCGCCTTTACCTCGACAACGCCGCCACGAGCTTCCCAAAGCCACCCGCCGTCTACGACGCGATGATGGCCTACGCCCGTGACATCGGCGCTTCCCCGGGTCGTGGCCAGTACATGGAAAGCCGCGAGGGAGCCCGCCTCATCCGCCAGTGCCGCGAGCGCCTCGCGACGCTCCTTGATCATCCCTCTCCACGCCACATCGTCTTCACGCTCAACACGTCCGACGCCCTCAACCTCGCGATCAAGGGCGTCGTCCGCGCCGCTCGCCTGCGCAGCGGACCGAACACGCCCATCCGCCTCGTCACCACGACGATGGATCACAACTCCGTCCTGCGGCCATACGCCGCCCTCGCCGAAGAAGGCGCGACAGTCATCCACATCGAGCCCGATCCTTCAACAGGCCGCATCGACCCCGCGACGCTCGCCGCCGCCCTCTCGCCCGGCACCACGCTCCTGGCCCTCAACTGGGTCAGCAACGTCACCGGCACGATCCAGCCCATCCACGACCTCGTCGCCCTCGCCCGCTCCCGCCGCGTCCCAACCCTCGTCGATGTCGCCCAGGGCCTCGGCCATCTCCCTCTGAGCCTTCGAGAGCTCAACGCCGACCTCGTCGCCTTCCCCGGCCACAAGGGCCTGCTCGGCCCGCAGGGCACCGGCGCTCTCGCCATCAGGCCCGGTTTCGAGGAGCACCTCGCCACCACGCGCGAGGGCGGCACCGGCTCCATCGCCGAGCTCGACAGCCAACCCGAATCTCTCCCCGAGCGCTTCGAGGCCGGCAGCCACAACACCATGGGCATCGTCGGTCTCTCCGAGGCCGCCGCGTGGCTCGCGGCACGCACCATCTCATCTCTCCACGCACACGAGCGTGAACTCTCAGCCCAGTTCCTGGCCGCACTCCTCTCCGGCGGCGTCACGCACGGCCACCTCGACACGCCCGAGCCCTCTCGAGCCGGCCCACTCAGCGAACTGCATCTCCTCGGCTCACCAGACGTGGACGCGCGCGTCGGCACGTTCTCCCTCGTCCATCGCACGCTCACCGCCCCCGAGATCGCGGCGATCCTTGAGTCCCACTTCGGCATCCTCGCCCGTGCTGGCATCCACTGCGCTCCGCTCGCGCACCGCACGATGGGCTCCCTCGACCACGCCACCGGCCGCGGCGCGGTCCGGCTCAGCCTCGGCCCCTTCGTGACCGCCGCCGACATCGACCACGTCGTCGAGGCCCTGACCGCCATCTGCGAAGACGCCGCGGCCATCTCCGGCTCCGTCGCCACCGAAGCCCCCACGCCCTTCTGAAGCCCCAGCCAAGCCTCATCACGCCCGCGGCTACCCTCGCCGATGCTCACCCTCGTGCTGCTCTATGGCACGCTCGCCCTCTGCGCCGCCGCAATCGGCTGGATGGTGCTGCGCTACGACCTCTACGACCGTGAGCCGTGGCACACGCTCGCGCTCGTCATGCTCGTCGGTGCGGCGCTCATGTGGCTCTCGGGCAAGGCCCAGGGCGCACTCATCCGCCTCGCCGCAGACCACACGCCAGCAATCGTCGGCAACACGCTCTTCTCGACACTCGCGGGCACGCTTGAGGAGATCGCCAAGATCTCCAGCGTCCTGATCGTCGCGTTCCTCTTCCGACGCCACTTCAACGATCCCATCGACGGGCTGATCTACGGCAGCTTCGCGGGCCTGGGCGCCGCGATCGAAGAGTCGATCTTCCACATGGGATTCGAGTCAACAACCATGATCCTTCCAGGCCAGGAGCCCATCCGCCTCATGGGCCACCTCATCATGGGCGGCATCGGCGGCTTTGGCCTGGGCTACTGGGCCGTGCGGGCCTCACGCTGGCCGCTCTGGACCTTCGGCTCCCTCGCCGCCGCCATGCTCCTCCACACACTGTGGGACATCGTCGCCTTCGACGCCGCCGACCACCTCGCGCAGTACAAGTCCACCAAAGCGTGGCATACCGCGGCCTCGATCGCGCTGATGCTCGCGGGCATGATCGCCTTCCGCATCATGGTCGTACGAGGTAGCGCACTGTCCCGCAGCGTCTTCAGTCCCGGGGCTCGTTCCTGAGTGGCACCGGCCTCCCGGCCGGTGTTGCCTCTGTTTCGGATCCAGCCGCTCGCAATTCACGGCACCCCGCGTGCAGCGAGTCGCCACTGACCACCGCTACCATCGCGCCAAGTGTCCACCACGCTCGAGTCCATCCTCTCCCCCGGCGGCCTCATCGCGGGCCACATCGGCCCGCACTTCGAGGCCCGCCCCGAGCAGCTCGAGATGGCCAGGAGCGTCCTCGAAGCGATGGCCAGCCGCTCGCACCTTCTCGTCGAGGCCGGTACGGGCGTCGGAAAGAGCTTCGCCTACCTCGTTCCCGCCATGCTCCGCGCCGCTGAGCGCGGCGAGACAGTCCTCGTCGCGACCAACACCATCGCCCTCCAAGAGCAGCTCATCAAGAAGGACGTCCCACTCCTCCAGTCCCTCATCGACCCGCAGAACCACGACGATCCCGACTGGAAGCCCAAGGTCCGCCCCATCCTCGTCAAGGGCCGTGGTAACTACGTCAGCATCCGGCGCCTCCGCCTCGCGAGCCAGCGTCAGGACCGCCTCTTCGCAGACCCCGCCGCCCGCCGCTCCCTCCATGTCATCGAAGACTGGGCGATGTCCACGACGGACGGGACGCTCTCGACGCTCCCCCCCATGGAACGCGCCGGCATCTGGGACAAGGTGCAGAGCGACTCGGGCAACTGCATGGGTCGCAAGTGCCCGACCTACGAGCAGTGCTTCTATCAGACCGCGCGCAAGCAGCTCGAGGACGCCAACCTCCTCATCTGCAACCATGCCCTGTTCTTCTCCGACCTCGCGCTGAGGTCGCAGGACTTCGGCTTCCTCCCTCGCTACGACCACGTCATCCTCGATGAGGCCCACGGCGTGGAAGACGCAGCCAGCGACCACTTCGGCGTCTCCCTCGCCGAAGGCCGCGTGATGCACCTCCTCTCAACGCTCCTCCATCAGCGCAGTCACAAGGGCTATCTCCCGCAGCTCGGCACGCTCATCGGCGATGGTGACGGCGTGATGCGAGCCATGCGCCTCGTCGACGACTCCACCCACGCGACCCGCGCCTTCTTCGACTCCCTCCTCTCCCTCCTCCCTGGGACTCATCGCGAGCAGTCGCGAGATTCCTCGGGCGATGACTCCGGAAGCGAAGCCTCATGGATGGACCGCGGCAGGAAACGCCCGCCGCAATCCAGCGGCGACTCCAGCCGCTCCGCCGGAACCGCACGCATCCGCCAGCCTGGCGCCATTCCGAACGTCCTCACACCCGCCCTCCGCGAACTCTCCCTCCGCCTCAAATCCCTGCGCGAAGAAGTCAAGAACGACGCCGACAAGTTCGAGCTCAACGCCTACGCCACGCGAGCCGAGATGATCGCCACCGACGCGGAGATCCTCGTCTCCCAGGCCATGCCCGCCGCGGCGTACTGGGTCGAGGCCACCGGTGGCGAGTTCTCCGACGAAGACGGCCCCGGCGCCGGCCGCCGCCGCATCACCCTCGGCTGCGCACCCATCGAGGTCGCTCCGCTCCTCAAAGAACGACTCTTCGCCGGTGAGTGCTCCGTCATCCTCACCAGCGCGACCCTCGCGACCCGCGCTACCAAGGACGACGAAACACGCGAGTCCGCCGAGACCGCCTTCGCCCACGCCCTCTCGCGTCTCGGTGCCGAGGGTGCCCGCACGCTCCAGCTCGGCTCGCCCTTCGACTACGCGAAGCAAGTCGAGTTCTACGTCGATCCGATCCCGCTCTCGCCACGCTCCCCCCACTCCGGCCCAGGCCGCCGCCCAACATCGCGCCCCAGCGGCCCCACATTCGAGCCCGACCCTGAATGGTTCGGTGGTGGTGGCAGCAGTGGGGGTGGGGGCTTCGAGCACGAACCACCCGGTCTGACACCCCTCTCCGCCGCGATCCTCCGCCACGTCCGCGAGACCGACGGCGGCGCGTTCGTCCTCTTCACCAGCTTCTCGCAGCTCAACGCCTGCGCCGCCGAGCTCGCCGGTCCACTCTCGCGCCTCGGCCTTCCCCTGCTCGCGCAGGGCCGCGACGGCTCACGCTCGCACATCCTCGACCGCTTCCGTGAGAACGAGGGCTCGGTCCTCTTCGGTGCCGCCAGCTTCTGGCAAGGCGTCGACGTCCGAGGCAGAGGCCTGCGCAACGTCATCATCACCAAGCTCCCCTTCGAGCCCCCCGATCGCCCCATCACGCAGGCCCGCAGCGAGCTCATCGAGTCCCGCGGCGGAAACCCCTTCATGGAAGACAGCCTCCCGCGCGCCGTCATCCGCTTCAAGCAGGGCTTCGGCCGCCTTATTCGCAGCAAGTCAGACAAGGGCCGTGTCGTCGTTCTCGACGATCGCATCATCAACGCCCGCTACGGCCGCCTCTTCATCAGCGCACTCCCCAAGGGCGTGAAGGTCCGCGTCGTCGGCCGCGATGATCAGTAACGATTGATCCATCGCGCACGGCGCGTCACGACTCCGAGAAGTCGTACCCAGCCATGTACGTTCCACGCTTCAGCCACGCGACCTGCCGCAGAATGTCGTTGCAGAGCGCACTCGCGCCAAACCGGAAGTAGTCCGGCGTGAGCCACGGCGAGCCTTCCCATCCCGGAACCTGCACAACGCCCAGCGTCTCCTGCACCATCACGAGGTAGTGAAGCGCCTGCTTCGCGGTCCGGATGCCCCCCGCGGGCTTCATCCCAATCAGCCGCCCGGTCTTCGCGTGCCAGTCCCGGATGACCTCGAGCATCACGAGTGTGACCGGCATCGTCGCCGCGGGCTGCACCTTGCCCGTGCTGGTTTTGATGAAGTCAGCAGTGCCAAAGGGCTCGCGCCCGATCACGCCCAGCTCATCATCCACACTCGCCATCGCCTCGATCGCGATCTCGCTCGCCAGCCGCACCTTGTCCAGCGTCTCAAGCTCGCCCGTCTCCAGAATCACCTTCAAGTGCACAAGCGTCCCATCCCCCCGAGCACACGCCCGTTTCACAGCCCTGATCTCTTCCGCAACCTCGTCGTACCGCCCCGCGAGAAACGCGCCGCGGTTGATCACCATGTCGATCTCATCCGCACCGTCCGCGACAGCACGCCGCACATCCTCGACGCGCACATCCAGCGGATACTGGCCGCTCGGAAACCCCGTCGCAACCGAGGCCACCTTCACGCCGCTCCCCCGGAGCGCCTCCACGCACGTCGCAACCAGACTCGGATAGACGCACACCGCAGCGACCGGCGGGATCGCCACACCCAGATCCGCACCGACATACGGCCTCATCGCCTTGCGGCAGAGCCCCCTCGCCTTTTCAACGGAGTCCTTCCCCTCCAGCGTTGTCAGGTCCAGCATCGTCATCGCCAGCAGCAGCCCGTCGAGCTTGCTGGCGTTCTTGATCGATCGACGCGTGAAACTCGCCGCCCGCTCGGTCGCGGCGACAGCATCCACGGTCATGCGCTGTGAAGCAAGGCTTATTGAAGCAAGGCTCTGTGAAGCAAGGCTCATGAACAATCCTATGGACACGCCGCACGCGACACTGTCGCGGTGTGGGGCCGCTGCCGCTCGACACTCACTCCACGTGGATCACGCTGCCATCCTGCCCCGTGCTGCTCCGAGGCCCTTCACCCGGGAGCACCACCACCTCCACCCGCCTCCGCGGCCGCTCCCAGGCACCTTCGCTCGACGCAACCTCAACCGCCCATCCGCGCTCGGAGCGCGTTGCGCGGTAGCGTGTCAGCAGGTACGCTCCATCCCGGTACCCATATCCCTCCCCCTCATCTTCGTACAACATCCCCTCTGCGTTCCCGGCCTCATCCGGCGACACCACCAGCGTCAGTCGCTCAAAGGGCCCCGCGATCGCGTGCTGCGTCACAGGTCCCAGCGGCACGATGGCGCCGCCGCGCACCCGCAGTCGCGGCAGCAGCGGATCCCATGCCCCGCCCGTGCCCACTCCCAGCAGCGGATCAAACTCCCGCCACACGCCGCGTGGCAGCGCCGGGACGATCCCATCCTCCCAAACCGGCTCCACCAGCACGTCACCGCCAAGCAGGAGGGCTCGATCCTCCCCTCTCAGCCGCGCATCGGTCGGGTCCGCGAAGAACAGCGGCCGAGCAATCGGCATCCCACGTGTCGAAGCTTCCCAGAAGAGCGTCGACAGATACGGCATCATCCGGTATCGCCTCTCAATCGCCCGCCGGCAGGTCGCCTCGCACGCCGGACCCAGCGACCAGGGCTCGTGCCGCGGGACTTCCTGCGACTTGTGCGCCCTCGCGAACGGCAGCATCGTCCCAAGCCCCATCCAGCGCGCAAACAGGTCGGGTGGCGTCTCACCGATGAACCCGCCAATGTCCGGCCCCGCGAACGGCTGCCCCGAGAGCCCCAGATTGAGCACCATGGAGAGCGACCACCGCATGTGCGATTCGCTTGCGCGGTTGTCCCCCGTCCAGGTCGCGGCGTACCTCTGACCGCCAAGGAATCCCGCCCGCGTGAGCACAAACGGCCGCCGCGCCGGTGCGAGCCGCTCGAGGCCCTCTCGTGTCGCACGAGACATGAGCATCCCATACACGTTGTGGTACCGAGCGTGATCTCCGGCGCCGCCCAGCGAAGCATCCGCGCGATGCACCACGTCTGGCGGCATCGTCTTCTCGATGGCAGGCCAGAAGACCGCCGGCTCGTTCATGTCGTTCCAGATCCCATCGATCCCCAGCCGCAGTAGCGGCTCCGCCAATGAGCCCCACCATCTCCGCGTCGGCTCGCGGGTGAAGTCAGGAAACCCGCATTCGCCCGGCCACACCTTGCCGCGATACTCCGCGCCGTCCGCAGTTCGCAGCAGATGCCCGCCCTCCACGCCCTCGCGGTACGCGAAGTACGCCGGATCCACCTTGAGTCCCGGATCCACCATGAGCACGACCTTGAAGCCAGCCTCACGCAACTCCTCAAAGAGCGCAGCCGGTCGTGGAAACCGCCCGGGGTCCAGCGTGAAGCACCGGAACCCATCCATGCAGTCGATGTCCAGCCAGATCCCATCGCACGGAATCTGACGGGATCTGAACCCCTCCGCCACTTCGCGGACGACCGTCTCAGACTCGTAGCTGAAGCGGCACTGGTGATAGCCCATCGCCCATCGCGCCGGGAGGGGCATGAATCCAGTGAGTTCAGCCAGCGCCCGCACAACTGCGCCGGGATCAGGACGCTCGACCACCAATACCGTCGGCGAAGCCCCCTCCAGCCGAGCCTCGATCCCACGCCGCAAGTCGATCTCGCACCGCCGGGTCGTCTCGATGAGGACACCGAACGAACTCCCATCCCGCCGAACGCCAAGCACCCAGGGATGCGACTGGTAGAGCGACCGTGTCCGATCGCTGAAGTCGTACGCGTCATGGTTGTAGAGCGTGGCCACCGTGCCGTTGCGCAGCAGCCTGCCGGCCCGCTCGCCAGTTCCGTACAGCGAGGTCCCGGGTTCGATCTCCACCTGCACCCTGACCTCCCGACCGACCCGGCCGAAGCTTGGCCGAGTTCGAACCCCGCCCAGGCGCGGCACGCCGCTCTCCTGCAAGGACTCTGGCTGCACCAGATACCCCGGGAAGGGCTCCGGAGGTCGCGAGCGTTCGGCAGGGTCGCGGAAGCGCGCGGTTCCGACGCCTAGCCACGAAGGCGAAGTGTCGAATCGGAGCGCGGGCTGTCTCGAAGCTCGTGTGAGGGTGGGGCTCATGCGTCAGCGCGAGCGTAGCGATGGCCGCCCGCCGGCGCGTCAAGATCAGTCGAAACCGCGCGAGTCACCCCGGCTCCAACCGCCAGCTACCCAGGCTCGCGCTGGCCATCGCTCGCCTCCCGCGCCGCCAGGATTGCCCGCACCATTTCCTCGGGCATCTTCGCCGAACCCGACGTCCGACGCTGCGATTCGCACAGTCGCACGCTCGCTACGTAGCTCTTCAGGTACTCGCGGCATGGCGGACAGAGCGCCATGTGCGCGTCAAATGCTGCTCGCTCCCGCTCCGGCAGCTCCCCGTCCAGGTACGCCATGAGGAACTCGATGCAGTGCTTGCAGGAGGGCAACGGACCGGGATGTGCCGTGCATTCGCTCATGAGGTCTGACCTCCACCCCGCATCCGATCCGCGTCGGCGTCGCCAGAAAGTGACGTTCCAAGCCTTGGCGCGAGCAGCTCCCGCAGCGCCTGCCGCGCCCGGTGCAGCCGCGTCTTGAGGGCGTTTTCGGACATCCCAAGCACCGTGGCGGCCTCGAGCGTGTCCAGTCCTTCGATGTCGCGAAGCACAAGAACGATTCGGTAGTTCTCAGGAAGTTCCTCGATAGCGCCCCGCACAATCCCGCCAACCTCCACCCGGTCGATGCCCTCCCCGGGCCGCGAGCTATCGCCGCGATCCGGCGGATCAACTACCCGGTGGCCATCATCCTGATAGCGAGGCAGCAGTTCCTCGATCGATCGCTCCGGCTTACGCCGACGCGTCCGCAGCTTCATCAGGCACGCGTTGATCGTGATCCGGTGCAGCCACGTCGACAGCGTCGAGTCACCCGCAAACGACGGCAGCCCGCGCAGGGCCGATACAAACGCGTCCTGCACCGCATCCCGCGCGTCCTCTTCCTTGTGGAGGATCCTCAGCGCGGTCGCGTACAGCCGCGGCCCGATCTCCCGCACCATGCGCTCGAAGGCGGCCCCGTCGCCGGCGCGCAGCCGCGCCAGCAACTCCCCCTCACCCGTGCCACCAAGGGTCTGTCCGGCAATCTGAGACATGGCAAAACCTACGAATCCCAAGGCCGAACGGTTCGCACCCACAAGGGCTCCCGCACACGGCCAATCGCTCAATCGTTCGGATTCCGCATCAGCTTCCGCAGCAGCGGCGTCGCCGCGATGATGAGAACACCAGCCCCGATGGACGTCAGAACGAACAGGAAGAAGAAGTCACCCTGCCCGCCAAAGTTCCACGGAAGGTCGATCTCACCCTTCTCGATCTTCTCCGTAAGCCCGGCCACCTTTCCGCCCACGACATACGCGATGAAGCTCGAGATGAACCAGATGCCCGTCAGCAGGCTCGTGCTCTTGGCCGGCGCCGCCTTGGTGACGTACGACAGACCCGTGGGTGACAGGAACAGCTCGCCAATCGTGTGGAAAACATACGTCGCGGCCACGAGCCACAGCGACGCGAGCCCCCCGTCCTTCGCCTGAATACCCGCCCACACCATGAACACGTATCCAAGGCCAAGCCAGATCAGACCCAGCCCGATCTTGACAGGCTGCGGAATCGCCCGGTTCCTCCGCGCCAGCGCCATCCACATCGCGCCAAAGACCGGTGCCAGGGTCACGATCACGAACGGATTGATGTTCTGGAACCAGCTCGCCGGCACGAGGAATGAGCCCAGGTTCCGGTCCACCCGCTCATCCGTGAAGAAGTTGATGCTCGTCGCCGCCTGCTCGAACGCAAACCAGAAGAACGCGTTGAACAGCATAAAGATGAAGATCGAGAGCACCGGCCCCCGATCCCCATCCGCCTGCCGCAGAACGAACACAGCAATCCACGCCAGCGCCGCGACCGTCATCACGCCGACAGTCACAGGATGCGTGAGTGCCAAGTCGAACGTCCCCAGCTTTCCGACGTGAAAGAGCGCCGCCACCAACGCCGCGATCACAATTCCGCTCGCGATGAAGACCGGCGCAAGCCCGCCGCGCTCAGCGGGTGCCTCGCCAATCCCCGCCAGATACCGCGGCCGGGCAAACAGGTACAAGCCAAGCCCCGCCAGCATGCCCACCGCCGCCGCGCCAAATCCGTAGTGCCACCCGACCCGCTCCCCCAGGTACCCGCAGATCAGCGTCCCGAGGAACGCACCGATGTTGATGCCCATGTAGAAGATGCCGAAAGCGCCCTCACGCCGAGGGTCGCCGACCGGGTACAACTGATTCACCATCACCGTCACGGACGGCTTGAAGTGCCCCGTCCCCACGATGATCAGCACCAGCCCAAAGACAAAGACCGACATTCCCAGCGGGCTGCTGTGCATCGTCCCGATGCCTGACACCGCCAGCACCACGTGCCCGAGTGCAATCAGCAGGCCGCCCACGACCATCGACCGGTGGGTGCCGATCAGCTTGTCGGCGATGAGCCCGCCCGCGATCGGCAGCAGGTACGCCATCCCCCCATACCACCCGCTCAGATTGCTCGCCTCCGGCTGCGTCCAGCCACGACCGGGATTGAACCCCGCTGGCGCCCCCTCGGGCGGGTTCATCATCCCATCGACCGAGCACTTCAGGTACAGCCCGAGGATCGCCCGCATCCCATAGAAGCTGAACCGCTCCCACATCTCAACGAGGAAGAGCAGGAAGAGTCCTACGGGATGTCCCAGCAGCGTTGGACCTGCCGTTGCGGTGGCCCCTGCTCCGCCGCCAGATGTGCCCGATGTCGGTGTGCTCATGCCATGAAGTCCCATCAACCGGCAGAATCGCCGGAGCAGATAGAGGAGCAGGATATCGGTTTGTGCGGAATGATGCGCAGGAACGTGTCAACACGGGGGAAACGACACAGGGGAAGAGTGCGGCGTGGAGGTAGCCTTCAGTCTGTTTAGGCGTCAAGGTGTTGAGCCAGAAGGCCGCTGTCCCGCCATGAAGCCGCCCTCAATCACGGCAACTTGATGCCTCGATGCCTGCTGCCTCGATGCCGTTGTCTCCACAGGATCAGGTGGGGCAGTCCCGCCGCCTGTCGCGCCAGGGACCCCTTTCATCCTCTTCCTCCCCCTGCCCCGTGTCGCTCTGTCCCTTCGTCCTGCTCCTTCTTCCCGCTCTTTGCCCACTCCGTACCGCGTTGTGCGCAGAGTAAACGACCTTTCCACGTTCAAGTAGAGTCCATCCAAACGCCGCCCAAACTGGGGCTATGGACACTGCACCAAGCCCGACAACGAGCCGCGAGCCGCCAACAGACCTTCCGAGCCCTGCCTGCCCGACGAACCCGCCACCGGCACCATCAGAATCACCAGCGACGCCGACGGTTCATTTCTCGCCGCTCTCCTCTGCTCAAGCGAGCCGAGCAGAGAGTTCACCCGCGAGCACAGCCTCTCGATGCGCGAGCTTTCGCTGTGGTGCAATCGCCCCGCCATCGCGCAGGTGATCGACACGATCGCCAGACTCTGCGAAGCACGCGCCAGGCTCCAGATCATCATGGCCGTCCACGACGCCACCTTGACGACCTTGAAGTCCATCATGGTGGTCGAGCACCCCGCCAGCACGCACGAACTAGCCCGTCGGGCCGCCAAGACACTCCTCACGCTCGCCCTCCCCGGCACCGCAGCGCGGGCCTCCGGGCCGGTGTTGGCCCGGACTCTCCGGGTCCCCAAACCCACCGCTCCCCCGACTTCCGCCTCTTTGGCACCCCGTCACCCCGACACGCCGGCCCGTCCTCCCTGCTCGGTTCCTGTGTCACCCTGTCCGTCAGTCCCGTACCCGCCGCGCATCTCTTCCTCTCCTTCCCGACACCTCAGTACCAGGACCCCTTTACACCTTCCGTTTCTCCTCCGGTCCGCTCCGGAGCTTCAGCCTTCTCTCCGCCGGGAGGCATGCAACGATGGACGCATGACGATCCCCGCCTCGCCCGGTCTCCCCTCGCACCGTCACAACTTCGACAAGCTGCTCATCGGTATGGTCCACGTCGGCGCCCTCCCCGGCACGCCCCGTGCTCGCCAGCCCATCGCTCAACTCGCCGAGCAGGCCGTTCTGGAAGCCCGCATCCTCGCCAACACTGGCTTCGACGGGATCATCATCGAGAACATGCACGACGCTCCCTACGTCAACGGGCCCCATGGCCCGGAGATCACGGCCTCCATGACGGTGCTCGTCGCCGCCGTGCGGGCCGCCATCCCAGCCTCCATCCGACTCGGCGTTCAGATCCTCTCTCGCGGCGAGAAGGAAGCACTTGCCGTTGCCCACGCCACCGGAGCCGACTTCATCCGCTGCGAGAACTTCGTTTTCGCCCACGTTGCCGACGAGGGCCTGCTCGCGGAAGCCGCCGCAGGCCCCTTGCTCCGCTATCGGCGGCAGATCGGCGCAACGGAGGTCATGATCCTGGCTGACATTCAGAAGAAGCACGCCAGCCACGCCATCACCGACGATCTATCTCTCGCCGACCTCGCGCACGGAGCCGAGTTCTTCGGTGCCGACGGCCTGATCGTGACTGGCAGCGTCACAGGCCAGCCTGCCGACCCTCTCGATGTGGAGGTTGCACGTCGCGCGACCCGGCTACCCATCGTCGTCGGCAGCGGCGTCACGCCTGACTCTGTCGAGACGCTCTTCCGCCACGCCGACGCGCTCATCGTCGGGACGGCGATCAAGCACGATGCCCACTGGAGCAACCCCGTCGACCCGATCCGGGCCCAGAAGATGGTCGACTCCGCCCGCGCCGCGCGCAACCGCACCCCTGAATGATCACGGTCCGTCGCTGATCCACCCCGATCATCCAGACGGATCACGCTGACTGGATCATGCAGACCTGACCACGCAGCTTGCCATCGCGTCAACGCTGTGCGATCGTGCTCCGGGCCTTCTGCCCGCGCTGCTTGAAGGCCTCCAGCGCGCTCTGTCCGTCGGCGAAGTCCCCGGTCGTGAAGACAAGCTTGCTGTTGCCGATCTGGATCTCGTCACCGTCCGCGAGCTTGAGGTCCGTCAGCAGCGGACGGCCGTTCACGAACGTCCCGTTGCTCGACTTCATGTCCAGCACGAAGTACGCCGCACTCGCCTCATCGAACCGGAACTGCACGTGCTTGCGCGAGACCCGATCATCCACGATCTGCATGGTGGCGCTCTCGTCGCGCCCAACCACGATCGTGCGTTTCCCCAGCGGGTAGTAGAGCCCTTCGCTCGGGCCCGAAACAACAAGAACTGACGCCATGTGCTGATCTCCAGGAGACCGGCAGTGTAGCGGCGGTAGGCCGGGCGAGGGGGGCACGGCGCACCGCCCGCCGGACGGATCGGAGTCTCATCGTCCGCCGCACCCCTAAAGTCGGCCCCGAGCACCCACGATCCCTCCGGAGTCCACCTTGGCCACCATCCTGAACATCCCCGAGCAGATCCGGCACGTTCGCCGCTACGGCGAGATCGCGGCCGTGCTCGCGAAGTACGGCTTCGGCGACATCGTCCAGGAGATCGGCCTCGACCGCCTCATCGAACGCGGCCTGAGCCGCGTCGGCCAGTCCGCCCGCGCCCCGGAATTCGAGCAACTGAAGCGCGAGGAGCGCGTTCGTCGCGCGCTCGAAGACCTTGGCCCCACCTTCGTCAAGATGGGCCAGGTCCTCTCGACCCGCGCCGACCTCATCCCGCCCGAGTGGGCCGAGGAGTTTCGCAAGCTCCAGAACGATGTTCCGCGCGTTCCCTTCGAGGAGATCCGCGCGCGCCTCGAGGACGAGTTCTCCGATGATCTCTACGACACACTATTCAAGAAGATCGATCCGACTCCCCTCGCCGCCGGCTCCATGGCGCAGGTCCATCGTGCCGAGATGCGAGATGGACGTCATGTCGTCCTGAAGATTCTCCGCCCTGGCATCGAGGAGGTCATCAGTTCCGACATGGAGGTCCTGAAGACTCTGGCAGGCTGGGCCGAATCACGCTTCAAGGCCATGGGCTACAGCCCCGTCGAGGTCGTCAAGGAGTTCACCAAGGAGCTCAAGCGAGAGCTCGACATGACGCTCGAAGGCGCCTCCACCGAGCGATTCCGGACCCAGTTCGAGGATGACGACGGGATCACCTTCCCCGCCGTGCACTGGGACGCGACCACCAAGGGCGTCCTCACACTCGATGAGGTCCACGGCGTCTCACTCTCGGGCATCGATCCCGCGTCCCTCTCCGACCATGACCGGCGCGCGATCGTCGAAAATGGTGCCCGTGCCGTCCTCCGCCAATGCCTCGAGTTCGGCTTCTTCCACGCCGATCCACACCCCGGCAACATCTTCGCCCTCGCGGGCGGTCAGGTCTGCTTCATCGACTGCGGCATGACCGGCCACATCGACGAGAAGACACAGCAGCAGCTCGCCGATCTCGTCGCGGGCGTTGTCACCACCGACGCCGATCGCGTCATCGCGGTGGTGGGGGTTCTCTGCGACGCCGACCCGAGCAAGCTCGAAGAACGCTCCTTCCGAAGCGACGTGCGCGAGTTCATCTCCAACTTCAAGGACACGCCCCTCGAACGGCTCAACATGGGCCGGCTCCTGCAGGAGTTTTTCGACAAGCTCCGCGTTCATCACATCCGCTGCCCGGCCGACCTCGTCCTTCTCATCAAGGCCCTCGCGACCATCGAAGCCGTTGGTGCCGCGCTGGACCCCAAGTTCGACATGGTGGGCTATGCCCGTCCGTACGTCGAACGGCTGGTCTCCCGAAAGTACGGGCTCGGCGCGGTGCGCAAACGCCTCGAGGCCGGACTCCTCCGGTACGCGGAGCTCGCGGAGGACCTTCCCGGCGATGTTCGCTTCCTCATCACGCAGGTGAAGCGCAATCGCCTCGCGATCAATCTCGAGCACAAGGGGCTGTCGCGCCTGACGCAGACGATCGAGCACGCCAGTCGGAACATCTCCTTCGCGCTCATCATCGCCGCGATGCTGGTGGGCTCCGCGATCCTCGTGCTGGCGGACCGCAACAGTTCCGTCGGCGTGCTGACGGCACTCGGAGTTGCGGGGTTTCTCGCCGCGGCCGTCCTTGTGGTTCTCATCGTCATCACAAACAGGAGGCTTCGCGACAGGGAGTGAGTCCAAAAAGCACGACCGCCCGGCCGAGCATTGCCGAGCGGTCGTGCCACACAGGAGACAAAGGAGGGACCGGGTCCGGCACGGAGGACCGATCCAGATCGCCACGAGTCAAGCGCACATGTCAGAGTCCAACCGCAACGCCGCGAGTGATCGCGACGTCGCGTGCATCCGTCTCTCCTCCGACAACCATCCTGAGTAACGTGCCACACCACCTTTGCAAAGCAACCCTCCCGCTGGGGTGGCAGGGCGCATCCTCCCGAAGTAGTTCCGTTTGTAGCGGCGCAAGGTCCGATTCACCACACCCGCGCACCATGGTCGAGCGACGTCACAACTTCCAGGTCATCGTGATCGGCGGCGGGCACGCCGGCGTGGAGGCCGCGTGGGCCGCGGCGAACGTTCTCGGTACCAGGCTCGGGCCAACCGAGGCGGCTTGCACCGTCGCCCTCGTGACGCTCGATCCGGCCAAGATCGGCGTCATGAGCTGCAACCCCGCCATCGGCGGGCTTGCCAAGGGACAGCTCGTGCGAGAGATCGACGCGCTCGGAGGCCTCATGGGCCTCGCGACCGACGCCGCGGGCATCCAGTTCAAGGTGCTCAACGCGACGAAGGGACCGGCGGTCCATGGGCCGCGAGCGCAGTGTGACAAGCACCTCTACGCGGAGACGGTGCAGCGCATGGTCGCGTCCAGGCCCGAGATCCGGGTCTTCGCCGGCAGCGTCGAGTCGCTCCTGGTCGAACAGGGAAGGGTCGCGGGCGTCGCGATCGCGGGTGCTTCCCGAGCCAGCGTGATCCAGCACGCGGCCCCGGGTACCAAGCCGCTTCCCGCGTGGAACGAGCGGGCCGAGTGGCCCGAGGGTGTCGTGACGCTGCACGCCCCGGCCGTCGTCCTCACGACCGGCACGTTCATGCGCGGCCTGATGCACACAGGAGAATCTCGCACGCCCGGTGGACGGCACGGCGAGGGCGCGGCCAGTGCCATCAGCGGTGCGCTCGCGGCGCTCGGGTTCGAACTGGGACGGCTCAAGACTGGGACGCCTCCCAGGCTTCGGCGCGGGTCCATCCGCTGGGACGAGCTCGATGATGCGCCGGGCGACGATGTCCCTCTGCCGATGAGCGACCTTTCGACCGAGCCCGGCGGTCCTGGGGCGTCCGCACATGGTGCGGAGACGGACGCTTTCCCGAGCCTTGCGGTGTTCCCGGTCATGCCTCAGCTGATGTGCAAGCAGACGTGCACCACCCCAGAAGTGCACGCGGCCATCCGCTCCAACCTGCACCGGGCACCCATGTACAGCGGGCAGATCGAGAGCATCGGCCCGCGCTATTGCCCGAGCATCGAGGACAAGGTTGTGCGATTCGCGGAGCGCGAGTCGCACGGCGTCTTCCTCGAGCCCGAGAGCCTGCGCGACGACTGGATCTACTGCAACGGGATCTCGACGAGCCTGCCGCGCGACGTGCAGGATGTCATCGTGCGATCCATGCCGGGGTGCGAGTCTGCGGAGATCCTGCGGTATGGCTACGCGGTCGAGTATGACATGGTGCGGCCGCACCAGATCCTCGCGAGCGGCATGAGCAGGCTCGTCGAAGGGCTCTTCCTCGCAGGGCAGATCAACGGGACCAGCGGGTACGAGGAGGCGGGCGCGCAGGGTGTGATCGCCGGACTGAACGCGGCGCGTCACGCCGCCGGCGATGGGCCCATCGTGCTCGGGCGAGAGCAGGCCTATGTCGGTGTGCTGATGGACGACCTGGTGACCAAGACGCCTCTGGAGCCGTACCGGATGTTCACGAGCCGGGCGGAGCACCGGCTGCTTCTCCGGAGCGACAACGCGGCCTCGCGACTGACGCCGCTCGCGCGTGAGGCGGGCCTGCTCGGGGCAGACGCGATCGGGCGGCTGCGATGGGAACGCTTTGAGCTCGGGCGCGCGCAGGCGTTGAAGGCTGCGTCCGCGATCGACCACGCGACGATCGATGGGGTGCCGCTCGACCGCCTCCTGCGTGGACAACAGCTCTCCCTTGAGGATGTGCGTCGGGCCGCGGACCCGGGTGGCACACTCGGCATCGAGGCTCGCGTCTGGCGCGAGGTCTACGCGGAACGTCGGTACGCGGCCTACATCCAGCGTCAGGCGTCGGAGATTCGCAGGGCCGCGGAACTGGAGCACCGGTCGATCCCGGACTGGATCGACTTTCGGGGCCTTGGGCACCTTCGCACCGAGGCGGTCGAGGCGCTCGTCCGCTTTCGTCCGCGCACCTTCGGACAGGCGTCACGCCTCGAGGGCGTGACGCCCGCGGACATTACTCTCCTGTCGGTGCTGGTCGCGAGGGCCCGACGGTCGAGGGCCGGTTCGACATGAACTGACCATGACCAGACCCTGATCACACCCTGACCAGACGAGAAACAGGCCAGCACCAAGCCATCGTCAAGCCGCACTCAAGCCATGTTCGAGCCATAAGAAGCCATGAACCACCTGCTCCACCAGAACGAGCTTCCGAGCATCTTCACGTCGTGGATCTCTCCGCTGGTGTTTGGCCCTTCAACCCTCGCCAGCACCGGGTCTGGATGGCTCGGGCTTGACCTCATGGTCCTGCTGGGAGTCGCGGCGATCGTCGCGTGGCTGTTCCAGAGGCTGCGTCTGGAGGCCATTCCCGGCTACCTCATTGCTGGTGTCGCGATCGGGCCCAATGCGCTCAACCTCATCAGCGGCGGGGCCAGCATCGAGCAGATCTCGAGCATCGCGGTCACGCTCCTCATGTTCGGAATCGGCCTTCAGCTCGACCTTAATGTCATCCGGCGCGGGATGGTCCACATCCTCGCGATCGGCGTCGTCTCGACGCTCCTGTTCGTCCTGGCGTGCTGGGGACTCATGGTCGCGTCAGGACTCCCAGCACCTGTGGCGTTGCTGGGCAGCTTCGCTTTGTCCGCCTCCTCCACCGCCGTCATGGTCCGGATCGTGCAGGCACGCCGGGAGTCGAGCACGGTCTACTCCCGCGTCGGGCTCGGCGTCTCGATCGTTCAGGACCTCAGCTGCGTTCTTTTTCTCGCGATGGTCCCCGTGCTGGCGGGGTGGCACGGGGTGCAGTCGCCGCAGGCCGGCGGAGAGACCTCGTGGTTCGCGAGTCTTCCGAAGTGGCTTGAGGTCGCCGCCCGGGCGGGGATCGCGACCGGCGGCGTCGTGCTGCTCGTGACTGTTGGGAAGAAGCTCCTGCCCCGCGTGCTCGACTCGGTGGCGGCGGTGGGTTCTTCGGAGCTCATGCTCATCGTTTCGGCGGCGATCGCGCTGGTGGCGGCGGTGTTCACGTCGGCGATCGGTCTGTCGGCCGAGATGGGTGCGTTCCTGGCCGGCTTCATGCTCGCCGCGACACCGTACCGATTCCAGATCTCCGGGCTCGTGGGGCCAATCCGCGACATGCTCATGGCGGTCTTCTTCGTGGCGGTCGGTCTGAAGGTCGACCCGATGGTCGTGGTGCAGGAGTGGTGGGTCATCGGTCTTGCGACGCTGATGGTTGTTGGGCTCAAGGTGCTCTTCATCGGCAGCACCGGCTGGGCGATGGGCATGACGGCGTCCTCGGCGCTCATCGGATCGGTGTACCTTGCAAACGCCGGTGAGTTCTCACTGGTCCTGCTGAGCGCGGCCGAGAAGGCGGGCCTCGTAACGCAAACTGAGATGGGCGAGACGATCGCGGTGTGCGTGCTCACTCTGGTCGCGACACCGCTGCTGGCGGGGCCCGCACACTCGCTGGCGCACAAGCTGACCGGTGTTCCCCAGGTGTGCCTTGTCCGCGGAGCGTCCGTGCTGGGTGATCAGCGCGCGATCGCGCCGAGTGATCCGGACTCGTCGGGGGTGCAGGGGATTGGCCCGGCGGCACCGCACGCGATCATCGCGGGCTTCGGGCCTGTGGGGCGAACGCTCGCGGACCGGTTCGAGGTCCTCGGTATCCCATACGTCGTTGTGGAGCTCAACCCACGGACCGTGACGCGTCAGGGGAATCTTGGACGGACGGTGGTGTACGGGGACATTACCAACCCAGATGTGCTCGAGTCGGCCGGTCTCCAGCACGCGATGGCGGTCCTCCTCACGATCCCCGATGACGAGACGATCCTGAGAGCCTGCCGCGCGGTAAGGACGCTGGCCCCGGACGTCTTCGTCGCGGCTCGGACGAGCTTCCTGAGTGGTTCGTTCGCGGCGATGCAACTGGGCGCGGACGTTGTCACGGTTGAGGAGGTCGCAACCGCGGCGGCCATGGAACGCGATGTGCTCGCGCGGCTGCCAGCGCTGAGGGAGCGGGTGGCGGCGGCCGAAGCTCCGGGCACGCCGAACGCCGAGTAACAGCGGGAACGCCGATGGGCGCGGAAGAGCCCGGGGCCGGCGCGTGAGCGTGGGAGGTGCGCGTGCCGCATCTGGCGACCGCTGGCCTACTCGGTGATTTGCTTGAGCTCGTCACGCAGAATGGCAGCTAGCTCGTAGTTCTCCGCCTTGATCGCGGCCGCGAGACGGTCTCTCAGTTCTGCCTTCTGGCTGGCGGGCAGACGCGGCGAGAGCGAATCACGCATGGCGCGCATGGCCATGACCTCGGGCGAGGTTTCGAGCTGCCGGCCCATGCCGCGCGACGCGTACCAGGCCGCGATGAGCTCGAGGCCATCGTCGATCACCACGACCGCCGCACGCTGCTCGCCTGCTGCCAGGAGCTGGCGTGCCGTCGCGATCGTGCGGGCACGGAGGAGTTCGGGACGCATTCGTTCGAACGCCGCCGCGTCTTCTTCGTTGCCGGCGTGGTCGGCGACGAAGTCGATGAGGCGGAGGTTGCGTGCGGCGTCACGGACTACCCGGGCGTGCTCGCCCAGGGTTTCGAACGCGTTCATCCTGCGCTGGTACTGGCTCGCTTCAGCCGCCAGAAGGCGGCAGGCCTGTGTGTCGAGGCGGAAGGCTGGATCCCGGCGTGGTCCGTTGCCCTGCCCCTCCTCGTCGGCGCGGGGCGAGAGGCCCGGGCCGGCATCGCGTGACGCCCCAGGAGCCCTCGGGCCAGCCACCTCGCCCTCGTCCGAGAGGGCCTCATAATGCTCGAGGAGGCTGCCATGCCCGTAGGGCTCCTCGCCGTCCGGGCGACCATCCATGTGCAGCTGCAGGATGCCCAGCTCCACTCGGAGTTGGAGGCGGGGTTCGCCGTCGAGGCCATCAACGATCCGGACGCTGGGCTCGTCGGGACGGAAGGGCCACTGTGCGAGAAGGGGGGTCAGGTCGCTGGACATTGGTCCGAGCATACGGAGGGTGCGGCGTTCGGACGCGACGGTTATCGGGCGAGATGGAAGCTGGTGTGGCAGGGCCCCGAGTTGAGGGGATGAGATGAGAAGGGAGAAGAAGATTGGCTGGGAGCGCGACACTCCAGTTTAGGGACGTGGACGCGGGGTCGGATCTGGCTACACTTCCGAAGATGAACGGAAGTTGAGTAATTTGAAAGACTTGTGACGATTGTGCAGGTTTTTCCAAGAACGGGTGGCCAGACGGTAGTTCCGTGTCACATTGTACAGTGGGGAGTTGTAGAGAGATCGGGGCTGAAGGCTCCAAACCCCCATGTCGATGAAACCCCAGGACGGGGTGGTGCGGATAGGCAAGGGCCTCCCGCGTCTGCGGCCATGATGTTGGGCCGTTGCCAGTCCCGGGATTCGGCCATGCGATCTTCGGCGAGCCTCCTCGCCGGGAAAGTGGGTGGAGAGTGAGCCAAGTGAAGTCGCAATCTGGTGCAGGACGCGCGGTCCAGTCGGACCTGCAGATGTACCTGCGCGAGATCAACCGCCACGACCTCCTCACCGCTGAGCAGGAGAAGGAACTCGGCTGGCGGATCATTAATGACAACTGCCCGATCGCCCGCGAGACCATGATTCGCGCCAACCTGCGTCTGGTTGTGGCTATTGCGAAGAACTACACCAACCGTGGTCTGCAGATCCAAGACCTGATCGAAGAGGGCAACATCGGCCTTCTGCGTGCGGTAGAGGGGTTTGACCCTGCTCAGGGCGCACGATTCAGCACGTATGCATCGTGGTGGATCAAGCAGGCGATGAAGCGGGCTCTGGTGAACGCGAACCAGCCCGTTCACATTCCGGCCTATATGGTCGAACTCGTCGCGAAGTGGAAGGTCGCCTCGCGCAAGCTTGAGGCCGACCTGGGCTTCCCGCCCTCCCTGTCCGACCTCGCGAAGGCGATGGATCTCCCGCTGAAGAAGGTTCGCATCATCAAGCGCGCCGTGAAGGCGATGCAGTCACCCGCCTCGGGCATGAAGGATGCCGGCGGCGACCTTGTGGGGCTTGGCGAGATGCTCGCCGACACCAAGATTGGTACGCCCGACGAGCGCGTCTTCAAGGACCAGGAGCTCGAGACGCTCCGTCGTCTTCTCGAGACGATCGATGATCGCGAGGCCTCGATCCTCCGGCTTCGGTTCGGGCTGGATGGCAGCGAGCCTCTCACCCTCAAGCAGATCGCCGAGGAAATCGGGATCAGCCGCGAGCGAGTCCGGCAGATCGTGGACGAGTCGCTTGCCAAGCTCAACGAGCGCCTGACGGGGGAGAAGCCCAGCCAGTTCTTCCGGCGCTCGTTCGAGGATTCGATCGCCGAGGCGTAAGCTCCGCCCGGTGTTGCCGGCGACTGCTGGTCTTGACGGGGCTCGCGAACATGTGAAACACTCCTGAGCGACGCCGATCGGCGTCGCTTTTTCTTTCGTCGGTTCGTGGCGAGGGCGGGAGCTGGGACGGGGATCGGGAAGCAGCCGAGATCGGCGCACCACGAGTGGTGGACTCTGCAGACCTTCGAGGCTTTCGCCCTCTTCGGGGAGGAGTGCGAATTGCGTTGAGGAGCCTTGATTCCGCGGCGGCGGCGTTGCAGCCCCGCTCCACCCCCCGGCGGCATGTCGAGTTACCTCGAGGGCATCAAGAGGGGCCCTGCCATCGTCCTGATGGCGGCTGGCGGAGTCGGACGCGGGGTGCCGCGCTTTGCTACCATCGCCCCATGATTCAAGACTCCGTGCAGTGTCTCACCCGCGTTCTGGGGCGTGGGTTGGTGTTCGGTGCCGTCGCCGCGGCGATGTCGCTCGGTGTTGCCCGTGCGCTGGCCGATGACTTCCTCGACCGGATCAACCAGCCGTGGCAGGCGATTCCCGAGAACCGACGGACCGAGGTGGTGCTCCTCCCCCTGCTCGCGAAGATGGACCGGCCGCCGGCGGGCATCGCGACGCTTGACCGTGCGCGTCTGATCCAAGCCGGGATGCAGGGATGGTCCGAGGCGGCGGCGTGGGCGACCGCCAAGCCGCAGGCCGACCTCATCAAGGTGCTGGGCGACATCAGCAAGGAGATGAGCTTCACGAAGTCCCACGCGTACGCCCAGCCCTACGGCGAGGCGGGGATCCCTCCCGCGATCATCGCGGCGGAACTGTACACGATGCTCGGCGATCCGCCGACGCTGGCGGCGGCGCAGCACAAGTACCTGCCGGCGTTCGACACTCTGGCGGTGTTGGTGAACATCGAGGCGACCCGCCTGGCGGCTGATGGGCGTGTGAACGACTCGATCGATCTGCTGACGAATTTCCTCGTCTTCTCGCGCCAGCTCTGCGATCGGTCGTTCTTCGCGGAGGCGAGGTGGGGGCTCTCGAACCTCGCGCTGACGCACGAGCGCATCCGCGACATTGCCTATCGCGACATGATGGGCGAGCGGAAGCTCGACATGACGCGTCTGCTGACGCAGATCGGGCGTCTGCTGGAGGGCAAGGACCGGGTTCTGGACCTTGACCGCATGCCCTTCCCGCACGGCAATCAGGCGGCTGTTGAGCAGATCATCGCGCGTGTATACACGCCGCGTGCGGGGGTGAAGGAGGACATCTTCCCCTCGACGATGGCTCGCCTTGGGAGCACGGATCGTCCCCTGCGCCTCTTCGGCGAGGCGGCCCGCTGGAAAGATGCGGCGTCGAGCCAGGCGAACTGGTTCGATGCGGAGTCCAAGGCCCGCGGGATCTTCGCCGACTGGGAGTCCCGGTGGCGTCTTGAGTGGTTCAACAACCGCTCAAACCAGCCGACGGAGTGGGCCCGCACAGATCTCGCGAAGTTCGCGACCATCTCACAGGCGACACCGATGATGGACGACCTTCGCGGCTTGCGCCAGGCCGCCCGGGTGGAGGCGACGGGGACGCGTCAGACGCTGGCGCTGATCGGCATGACCCGGACGGCCGGGTCTCTCCCTCGTACGATCTCGGCGGTTCGGCCGCGCTGGCTGACGGCGATCGAGGCCGACCCATTCAACCCGAACCTTGCCGCCGGGAACATCCCGCCGCTCCGCTACTTCGTGCCGATGCGCGATACGCCCAAGGGAGAGCGTGAGGAGGCCCGTCCGTTCGAGATGAGCGTGATCCCCTACGAGGGAGGGACGGCGATCGGCGTGCGGCTGAAGGACGACGTCTTCGTGCTCTACTCGCTCGGGTCGGACGCGAACGATGACTTCGCGCGGCGGATCCAGAACGGGACGGTCGGCGTGCGGGGTGCGGACTACCT
>CAZBXF010000014.1:0-30004 GCA_964495635.1 uncultured Phycisphaeraceae bacterium | reverse complement strand
AACCGGATGC
Organism: uncultured Phycisphaeraceae bacterium; assembly: GCA_964495635.1. Lineage (GTDB taxonomy): Bacteria > Planctomycetota > Phycisphaerae > Phycisphaerales > UBA1924 > JBBASU01. The sequence goes on along the minus strand of CAZBXF010000014.1, from coordinate 29,994 downwards.
TGGCGGGGGAGCTGAGGTCGACGGTGTGGGTGGTGCGGCGGCGTGGTGGGCGGGCGTGAAAGCCCGGCGAAATGCCCGTTTCTGAGTTTTCAATCTTTGCTGAAAGTTGGTCGTGGGGCGCCTAGGATTCTTCATGAGCAGTGCCACAGCGTCGGAGTTTGGGTTGAGCGTGCGGGGCGGGGCGGGGGCGATTGGCCGCGATCCGCGGCTGGAGGGGATCCGCGCGAAGGTGGAGCGGGGTGAGCGGCTGACGCTGGCGGATGGGGAGGTGCTGTTCACGACGCGCGACATCTGGAGCGTGCTGGAGATGGCGGACTCGGTGCGGCGGCGGCTGCATGGGACCAACGCGTACTACAACATCAACAGGCACCTGAACTACTCGAATGTGTGTGCGCTGTCGTGCAAGTTCTGCGACTTCTATGCGAAGGCTGGGGAAGAGAAGGCGTACACGCGCGACATGGAGTACGTGCGGCAGCAGGCACGCGAGGCCGTGGAGGGTGGCGCGACGGAGATCCACAGCGTGGGCGGGCTGCACCCGACGCTGCCCTTCTCGTACTACACGGATCTGGTGTGGACGCTGCGCGATGAGGCGAAGAAGCTTGGCAGTGATCTGCACGTGAAGGCGTTCACGGCGGTCGAGGTCGTGCACCTGGCGAAGATCGCGAAGGTGTACAAGGGGGCGAGCGCGCCGGGCGAGGAGGGGCGGCTTGCGCGGCGGGAGGGGATCCGGCATGTGCTGACGAAGCTGAAGGAGGCGGGGCTTGGATCGCTGCCGGGCGGCGGGGCGGAGGTCTTTGACGACCGCGTGCATGATGAGGCGTACAAGGGGAAGATCAGGAGCGATGTGTGGCTGGATGTGCATCGCGTGGCGCACGAGGTGGGGCTGAACACCAACGCGACGCTGCTGTACGGGCACATCGAGCAGCGGCATGACCGGCTGGTGCACATGGACATGCTGCGGCGGGCGCAGGATGAGGCGCTGGCGCGGATGGGGTATGTGGGGGAGAAGTGGCGAAGTGGCGGAGTGGCGGAGTGGCGAAGTGAGGAGGCGTTTGCGGGGCGCGATGCTGACGGCGTGCAGTCCGGGCATCTTGGGTTCAAGGGGGATGCCGGTGAGCATGAGGCGATCACGCTGACTCGGGCGGGCGTGCCGCTGCCGGAGCATGTTGCCTTTGGTTCTTCCCAGGTGCCTGGTGGCAGGAGCCCGGTGCCGTCGGCTTGCGGCTACTACCAGACGATCATCCCGCTGCCGTTCTTTCCGGATGGGTGCGATCTTGAGCACCTGCCGGGGCCGAGCGGGCTGGAGAACTATCGCACGATGGCGATTGCGCGGCTGATGCTGGACAACTTCCCGCATGTCAAGGCGTTCTGGATCATGCAGACGCTGCCGATGGCGCAGGTGATGCTGCAGAGCGGCGCGGATGACATTGATGGGACCGTGGTCTGGTACGACATCACCAAGGTGGGCGGGGCGAGCACGCACCAGGAAGTGGGCGTGTGGACGCTGCAGAAGATGATCCGCGAAGCGGGCTTCACTCCGGTGGAGCGCGACACGCTGTACCGGCGCGTGGTGCGGGATGGGAAGGCTTGGAGCGTGGCGGCGGGGTGAGGGGGAGCTCGGCACAGACCGCTCACACAACCCGAGCATGAGCACGCGGCTTGGGTTTGCCTTGTGCCTCGCCAGGGCGCGGAGGGCGTGCTTTGCACGCGGGCCCTCCCTTACGGTCGGGCTGCATATTGCCTCGGGCTGCGTATTTGGCCGCGGGCGGTGGGCGATGCTCATCGCTGCGAGATCAGGAAGATGATGATTCCCAGGGCGATGAGGCCGGCGAGGATGGCGAGGGCGATCTTGATGGCGGAGTAGGGGCGCTGGCCTTGGACTTCGCCGGTGCGGGCGTTGACGAGGAAGCGGTAGATCTTGCCGCGGAAGCGGTAGGCGGAGAGCCAGACGGGGAGGAGGATGTGCTTGAAGGTGGTCTGGGAGTAGGTGGAGCGCATTGAGGTGATGCGTTGTTCGTCGCCGCCGATGTCGTGGCGGATGGCGGTTTCGATGGAGGGGGCCATGATGCCCTTGGCGAGCTCGAAGCCCTGGGGGAGGTCGATCTGGTAGCGTTCGGCGGTGAAGCCGGCGAGGTAGTCGTCGGCGTAGGGGACGAGGGCTTCGATGTCCCAGGGTTCGAGGGCGTGGACCTTGTCCTCTGGGAGGGACTTGCTGGAGAGGACGAGGACGTCGTCGAAGTTGAGGCGGACGTGGCCGGAGGCGCTGCTCCAGCGGATCTTGCGGACCCGGCGGGACTGCCTTTTGCCGTTGACGGTGACCCACTCGGTGACGTAGTAGGCGTCGCCGCGCTGGCCGGTGTAGCTGGTGTCGGTGGTGGTGTCGAAGGTCCAGGCGGGCATGTACATGCCGGTGAGGGCGGCGTCGAGCATGGCCTGGACTTTTAGTTTGCTCGGGGCGAACCAGCGGCTCTTGACCCAGGCTCTGAACATGCCGTCGGCCTGGTCGCGGGTGACCTTGAAGGGGAGGATGGCCTTGGGTCGGATGACGGAGCAGCCGCGGCCCTGGGCGACGATGTTGCTGGCGCAGAAGGGGCAGGAGAAGCTGGTGACGTTGGGCGGGATGGTGGTTTCGGCGTTGCAGGAGGAGCAGGTTGCGGTCTGGGCGGTGACGCTGGGGGCGGCCTCGGCGAGGCGGGCGAGGTAGGCACCCATGTCCTCTTCGGTGACTTCGGCGCTGTCTGACTGGGTGATTTTGTTCTGGTGGCCGCAGTAGGCGCAGGTGAGGGCGTCGGTGCCGGGCGTGAACTCAAGGCGTGCGCCGCAGTTGGCGCAGGGGAAGCGGCGCTCGTCTGGCGAGGCGGCTTTGGACTTGGGTGGAGATGCGGATTGGGCGCGAGGGTCGGTCACTTGGAGAGGTGTCGAGGTGTCAAGGTGTCGAGGTGCCGAGGGAAGACGGAAGATGGAAGAGAGAGGAAGAGGAGCAGGAAGGTTGGGTAGAGGCAGGCGGGACGCCTGCCCCACAAGCTTGGGTAGGTAGGGAGGAAAGAAGAGAAGACCGCCGCGCGTTTAGCGGAGCGGCGGCGGGCTGCCGGGGATGGCGGGCGGGGCGGCGAAGAGGCTTGCGATCTCGGGGATGTCCTTTGCCGGTGTCCAGGCGGCCATGCCCTGACGCCAGACGAGCGTGTCGGCGCCGATCTCGCCGGAGCGGACCTTGGAGGCGACCAGGCCCATCTCGAAGGGGCCGGTCTGCTGGCCGTTCACGGCGACGAAGAGCGGCGGAGCCTGATGGAGGGGCGGGGGCGTTCCGGGGCCGGCCATTCCGGGGCCGCCGGCTGTGCCCTGCTGGGCCATCTGGCCTGCGAACATCTGGCCCATGCCGACGCCCATGAAGGTGCCGACGGCGCCGGGGTTCTTGGCGGCGTCGCGGATGGCCTCGGCGGTCTGGAACTTGGTGTAGGCGTTGAGGTCGCCGATGACGCCCATGCTGGTGCGCTTGTCGAGGGCGGCCTCGACCTCGGGGGGGAGGCTGACGTTCTCGACGAGCATGGTGGAGAGCTCGATGCCGAGCTTGTCGAACTCTGGCTGCATGACCTTGACGATCTTGCCGCCGAGCTCGCTGTAGTTGCCGGCGAGGTCGAGCATCGGGATCTTGGCTTCGCCCAGGGCCTCGGCGAGGTTGGAGACGATGAGGTTCCTGAGCTGGCCGGTGACCTCTTCGGTGGTGAAGCGGCTGTCGGTGCCGACGACGTTCTTGATGAAGCTGCCGGGGTCCTTGACCTTGATGGCGTAGGTGCCGAAGGCGCGGAGGCGCACGGGGCCGAACTCCGGATCGCGGAGCATGACGGGGTTCATCGTGCCCCACTTGAGGTCGGTGAAGAGGCGGGTAGAGACGAAGTAGATCTCGGCCTTGAAGGGGCTCTCAAAGCCGTACTTCCAGCCCAGGAGGGTCGAGAGGATGGGGAGGTTGCGGGTGTCGAGGGTGTGGGTGCCGGGGGGGAGGACGTCGGCGAGGGCGCCCTCGCGCACGAAGACGGCGACCTGGCCCTCGCGGACGATGCACTTGGCGCCGTTCTTGATCTCGTTCTGGAACCGCTCGAAGCGGAAGCAGAGGGTGTTGTTGCTGTCGTCGAGGAACTCGACGATGTCGATCAGCTCTTTCTTGAGGCGGTCCCAGATGCTCATGCGATTCTCCCTGCCGTTTGGATGCGGGCCGTGCGTGCGGTGGTGGCGGCCGGCGCGCGGTGCGACTGCGACCACCTGGACACCTTCATCGGAGAGAGTGTAAGGGAGTTTCGATTGATGCGGGAGCGGGAGGTGTGTGGCAGAAGGGGTGGGCGCGGGGCCGGGGTGCAACCTGCGGGGTGGAGGCGTGGTAGGCTGGGTCATGCTGAGGGCGCGGATCTGCTGGCGGTGCGGGACGGACGTTGCGCGGGCCGCGCCGCGGCGTGAGGCGCGGTATGGGTTGCTGGTGAGCGACTGCCCGGGGTGCGGGTGTGTGTATCCGGCGGGATCGCGGGGGCGGCCGTGGGTGGCTGCTTCGGCGACCTTCTCGCTGGGCTTGAGGCTGCTGGCGGTGGGGATCGCGGCGGGGATCATCGCGGTTGGGACGATGATCCACGATCAGGATCTTGAGTCGTTTGCGCTGAGCGGGCGGGCACTGCTCGACGGCTCTGCGTTCCCTTTCATGCGGAGCAACTTCAACGCGTATGTGGCGTCGATTGGGCGTGAGCCGTCGTTCGGGCTGGTGGGGCCGGCGATGCGAGTGCTGGCGGCGGTGCTTGTGTCGGGCGTGTGTCTGAGCCTGCGTGGCGGGTACATGCGGTCGATGGGGATGCTGCTGGCGCTGACGATCGGGCTTGAGTGGGTCGTGGCGGCGCTGGTGGGGCCGGACGCGACGGATCCGGGTGCGATGGTGTGGCCGCTGCGGCGGGGCGGGGCGGCGGTTGCGATTGCGCTGACGTTTGTGCTTGCGCTGCCGGGGGTGGTGCTGGCGGGGCAGAGCCGGGCGATGCACGCGCGGGCGGCGGGCCTGCGGCTGGCGAGGGCGGTGGGACGGGCGAGGAAGCGCCGGAGGAACGCATGACAGTCGCGGACGGACACGACACTCCGATCGGGACGGGAGGCTCGGCTGCGGTGACGCGGGAGCGAGGGATGCCGCCGCCGCTGGTGCGGAGCGATGCTGCCGGAACGGAGGTGACGATCGGGGTGGTGCAGGGGGATCGGGCGTGCCATGCGTGCGCGTTCAACCTGCGCGGTCAGCCGATCGTGCGTGAGTCGCACTATGGGATGGTGATGCTGCGGTGTTCCGAGTGCGGGGCGGTGTCGCCTCTGGCGGAGTATCCGATCCTGAGCGGGGCGGCGAGGCGGCTTGGGGCGGCTCTGGCGATCGGGTGGCTGCTGGTGGTGGTGATCGTGTACCTGATCATCTCGATCTGGGCGGCTGGTGCGGCGCACACGGGACGGCGCGGCGCGGTGGAGCTGGTGGCGATGGCGATCGCGGAGAGGTACGTGGAGTATTCGAAGGCGGAGGTGGCGAAGCAGGCGGCGGCGGGCACGCCGAACATGAACACGTATGTCACGTGGGCGGCGAGCCAGCCGATCTCGTCGGGCCTTTGGGTCGACTCTTCGTGGTGGCTTGCGGAGTCGGGCAAGCCGTGGGTGGATGAGGCGAGGGCGCTGCACCGACCCTTTGACCGGAGCCTGATTCCGGTGTGGGTGAGGGCGTGGGTGCTGCTGCTTCCGGCGGGGATGCTGCTGGCGTGCATGTTCCCGCACGCGCGGCGGCCGATGCTGGCGGTGCTGGGGCTTGGTGTGCTGCCTGTGGGGGCGGGGCTGGTGTGGCTGATCGGCGGGGCGACGAACACGTGGGGCGGGATGGGGGCATGGGGCCGGACGGCGGTGGACCTGGCTCAGGAGGTTGTGGGGTTTGGTTCGGCGGCGATGCAGCTTGCGATGCTCTCGCCTTCGCTGCTCCTGGGGGTGTGGATCGGGCGGCCGGTTGCGCGGCGGCTGGTGGTGTGGCTTTTGCCGCCGCGGCTGCGGGTGGCGTATGCGTTTCTGTGGCTGGCGGACGGGAAGCCGCTGCCGAGGCCGGGGTGAGGGGTGCGGGCTTGTGAGAAAGCGACAGGAAGATCCGCGGCGCGCATCCGCGTGGTCTCGCCTCTACGCTGGCCGGGCCAGCAGGACCGTGGCCCGAACCAATGACCGCACCCGCACCGACAGACCCAGACCAGCAGGACGCTTCCCAGCGGATGATCGATCCGTATGCGGCGCTGCGATCGAGCAACTACCGGCGATTTGCGCTGGGGTTCTTGTTCTCGTCGGCGGGCTTGCAGATGCTGGCGACGGCTGTGGGCTGGGAGATCTATGAGCGGACGGGGGATCCGCTGTCGCTGGGGTGGATCGGAGTGGCGCGTGCGCTGCCGGTGATTCTGTTTGCGCTTCCGGCGGGGCAGGTGATCGACCGATTTGACCGGCGATGGGTGCTGGTGCTGACGCAGGTGGCGATGGGTCTTGGGGCGGCGGCGCTGGCTGTGGCGTCGAGCCTGGGGGACACGCCGCTGATTGTGATGTATGGACTGCTGGCGCTGATGGGGTGTGCGCGGGCGTTCAATGGCCCTTCGCGTGCGACGCTGCTGCCGCTGATCGTGGCGCCGGGAGCGTTTCCGAACGCGGTGGCGTGGAACAGCAGCGTGTTCCAGCTTTCTGCGGTGCTGGGTCCGATCGTGGCGGGAGTGATGCTGGCGGAGTTTGGGAGCGCGTGGGAGGTGTACGCGATCACGGCGGCGTTCTGCATGCTGTTTGCGATCACGGCGCTGGGTGTTCGGCCGCGTGAGGCTCCGCGGGCGACGGGGCCGATCTCGATGTCGTCGCTGTTTGCGGGGGCGGGGTTCATCTGGCGGGAGAAGCCGATCCTGGGGGCGTTGACGCTGGATCTGTTTGCGGTGCTGCTGGGGGGAGCGACGGCGCTGCTGCCGATCTACGCGAAGGACATTCTGAAGGTCGGGCCTGAGGGGCTGGGGCTGCTGCGGGCGGCGCCGTTCGTGGGCGCGTTCCTGATGTCGCTGCTGCTGACGCGGCTGCCGCCTTTCCGGCGGAGCGGGCATGTGCTGCTGTGGTCGGTGGCGGGGTTCGGCGTGTGCATGGTCGTGTTTGGGTTCTCGACGGTCTTCTGGCTGTCGCTGCTGGCGCTCTTCATGTCGGGCGCGCTGGACACGGTGTCGGTGGTGATCCGGCATGTGCTGGTGCAGCTTCGGACGCCGAACGAGCTGCGCGGGCGTGTGTCGTCGGTCAACTCGGTCTTCATCGAGTCGAGCAACGAGCTGGGGGCGTTCGAGTCGGGGCTTGTGGCGGCGTACTTCGGCGTGGTGTTCAGCGTGGTGTCGGGAGGGATCGGGACGGTGCTGGTGGTTGGGGCGGTGGCGCTGGGGATTCCGCAGCTGCGGAAGCTTGGGGAGCTGCACGACCGGGAGATGGACCCGGGACAACCGGCACGCGCGGCGACGGCACCGGACGAGGAGTCGGCGTCGGACGCGGACGCTGCGGGGGCCGCGGCGGGCGGGCTCAGCGGGTCTGGCCCGAGCCATGCACGATCCAGCGCTGGGTCGTGAGTTCCTCGAGTCCCATGGGGCCGTAGGCGTGGAGGCGCTGGGTGGAGATGCCGATCTCGGCTCCGAGTCCGAGCTGGGCGCCGTCGTTGAAACGGGTGCTGGCGTTGACGAGGACGCAGGAGGAGCGGACGCGGCTCGTGAACCAGTCGGAGGAGCGTTCGTCGGAGGTGATGATGGCCTCGGTGTGGCCGCTGCCATGCGTCGTGATGTGAGCGACCGCCTCGTCCATTCCGCCCACGATGCGCATGGCGACGGTGAGGGAGAGGAACTCCCGGCCGAAGTCCTCGGGCGATGCGGGTGAGGCGGCGGGAGCGAGGTCGCAGGTCGCGGGATCGCCGAGGACGCGCACGCCGGCGGCGGCGTATGCCTGCACCATGCCGGGAACGAAGCGATCGGCGATGTCGCGATGGACGAGGACGCACTCTGTGGCGTTGCAGGTGGCGGGGGCGGAGGTCTTGCCGGTGAGGCAGATGGTGGTGGCCATCTCGAGGTCTGCGGAGGCGTCGACGAAGACGTGGCAGACGCCGCGGTCGTGCGCGATGACGGGCACGCGGCTGTGCTCTCGCACAGCGCGGACGAGATCGGCGCCGCCGCGCGGGATGACGAGGTCGAGGAGGTCGCTGTAGAGGGTGAGGGCGAGGGCGTCATCGCGTGAGGCGCGGTGGAGGACCTGGCAGACTTCGGTGGGCATGCCGCAGCCGGCGAGGACGGCCTCGATGAACTTGCCGAGGGTGCCGTTGGTCTCGGCGGCCTCGCTGCCACCCTTCAAGATGCAGGCGTTGCCACTCTTCCAGCAGAGTGCGAAGGCGTCGAGGGTGACGAGGGGGCGCGCCTCGTAGATCATCATGACAACGCCGAGGGGTGAGCGTTCGCGACGGACGCGGAGGCCGCTGGGGAGGGTGCGTTCGAGCGTGACGGCGCCGACGGGATCCGGGAGGGCGGCGATCTGGCGGAGGCCGGCGGTGGCGTTCGCGATGGAGTCTTTGGTGAGGCGGAGGCGCGCGAGGCGGGCTTCGGAGAGGCCGGCCCGGGAGGCTTCGGCGACGTCCTTGCTGTTCATCATGAGGATGACGGACATCGCGGCCTCAACGGAGTCGGCGAGGCCGTGCAGGACGGCGTTCTTGCGTTCGGTGGGGACGATGGCGCTGAGGGCGGCGGCGGCCCTGGCGCGGGTGGCGATCGCGCGGGTGTCGAGGCTTGGCGTGGAGAGGGGTGGCGGCGTGGTCATGGTGCGGCTCCGGGTCGGGCAGCGCGAGCGCCGGGGAGAAGGACGAGGTTGCTGCGGTGGACGATCTCTTCGCTGTAGCAGTAGCCGAGGAGTGTCTCGATCTCGCTGGTGCGATGGCCCTTCAGGGTTCGAACCTCGCTGGCGGCGTAGGCGCTGACGCCGCGAGCGATGGTGGCGCCGTTCTCGTCGCGGATGTCGATGACGGCCCTGGCGGGGAAGTCCCCCACTACTGCGGTGATGCCGGAGGGGAGGACGCTGGCGTTGCGTTCGACGATGGCCTTGCGTGCGCCGGCGTCGAGGGTGATGGATCCGCGAGAGCGTGCGGCGTAGCCGATGTAGCGGCTTCGCGTGCTGCGGGCGCGGGCCGGGGGCGCGAAGAAGGTGCCGATCGATTCGCCGGCGAGGACGCGCGAGACCGGGCGCTCGCCGGCGCCGGCGGTGATGACGGCGGCGGCGCAGGCGTCGTGGGCGATGGCGACGGCCTCGAGCTTGGTGCGCATGCCGCCGGTGCCGACGGCGCTGGTGCCTGCGTAGACGTGGGTGAGGGCTTCGTGGACGCCGCCGGGGAAGTGGTGGATGACTTCCGGCGGAGAGGATCCGGCCCTGCAGACGCCGGGAGCGGTCGAGAGGATGATGAGGGCGTGCGCGGAGAGGACACCGGCGACGAGGGCGGAGAGACGGTCGTTGTCGCCGAGCCGGATCTCGTCGAAGGAGACGCTGTCGTTCTCGTTGATGATGGGGACGACGCCGCGGGAGAGGAGGGTTTCGAGCGTGGTGCGGGCGTTGTGGAGGCGTGTGGGATGGTCGAAGTCGTCGCCGGTGAGGAGGACCTGGCCGACGGCGCGGCGGTGCAGCGCGAAGGCGCCGGCCCAGGCGTTCATGAGGCGTGTCTGGCCGACGGCGGCGGCGGCCTGCTTCTCGACGATGGTGCGGGGCATTGCTTCGAGGCCGAGGGCCCTGAAGCCGCTGGCAACCGCGCCGCTGGTGACGAGGATGATCTCGACGCCGCGGGCGAGGACGGCCGCGAGATCGGTCGTGATGCGGGTGACTTCTTCGGTGCTGAGCTGGCCACCCGGGGCGACGACGGCGGAGCCGAGCTTGACGACGACGCGCGTGGCGCGGGGGAGGGCTGAGCGGTCGTGCGGGCCCGATGGGCCGTGGGGCGGCGTCTCTTGGGAGGGGCTGGCCAACTGTCTCACTCCGTCGGGGCGGGCCTGGTGGCGCGCGACTGGGCGTAGAGGATAACGCCGGCGCCGGCGATGGCGAGGGCTCCGAAGGCCCACTGGCCTGGGGTCAGGATCTCGCCGAAGATGAGCATGGAGGCGATGGAGACGGTGACGGGCTGGAGCTGCACGACGCTTGCGGAGACGGCGAGGCCGAGGCGTGCGATGCTGAAGAAGTAGAAGGTGTGGCCGAGGCCGATGCCGATGAGCGATGAGGCCGCGAGGAGGGCGAGCTTCCAGCCGGGGAGCGAGAGGGCGGAGAGGCCTGCGTCCCACTCGCCGGTGGCGAGGTTGCGGCCGAGCACGAGCATGAGGAGGACGAGGACGGCGCCCGTGTACTGGCTGACGGCGGCGAAGGCGATGATCGGGTTCATGCCCATCATCCACTTCCGCACGGAGAGTGCGTACGCGGCGTAGAGGACGCCGGAGAGGATGGCGAGGCCGACGCCCAGGCCCGTGCCGCCACCGAGGCCTCCGGGGCGCTGCACGACGGTGGCGAGGGTTCCGACGACGACCATCGTGAGGCCGATGAGGAAGAGGGGCGTCCGGATGACGCGGCGCTCGGCGGCGAAGAGGAGGGCGGCGCCGAAGGCGACGAAGACGATCTGGAGGCGGAGGCTGAAGGTCATGAGGCCGGGCTCGACGTAGTAGGGAGCGAGGCCGAAGCAGATCTGTCCGCCGGCGTTGAAGAGGCTTGGGACGAGGGCGGCGCGCCAGAGGCCCGCGGGAACGCGGCTGCGGTAGATCGCCCAGCCGATGAAGGGGGCCCAGATGAGTGCGGAGAGGGCGTAGCGCCAGCCGTTGGCGGTCCAGGCGTCGATATCGCGTGTGAAGAACCGGAGGAAGAGGGGGATGCTCGTCCAGCCAAGGAGCGTGAGCACCACGGCGGTCACGCCGAGCGCGTAGCCGGTGGTGGGCGTGGTGGAGGTGCTGGGCGTCGCCGGATTGGCGGGCATGGTCACGTGCCCGCGCTCATGGCGCGTCGGGATCTGGCGGCGAGCACGATGCAGACGAGCCCGCCGGCCCAGGCGACGGCCTTGAGCGAGAAGAGCGTGGTGACGAGGTAGGAAGTGTCGTGGTCGGGGCTCTGACGCTCGCGGAAGAAGGCGCGGCGGGCATCACGCGGCGTGGCGGGGTCGGCGCTCATCGGCGAGGCCTTCCAGGCTTCGAGGGCGGCGGGGTAGTTGCGGAGCTGCTTCTGGCGGGCCATGGCGGGCATCATGAAGAGGAGCGCGAAGAGCATGCACATGACGGCACCGGCGGCGAGGGCGATCCTGCCGCGGCTGGAGGCGCGGAGGAACCAGGTGGCGAGGCCGAGCGCGATGAGCACCGAGGCGGAGACGCTGGGGATGATGAGGGCGGTCGTTGCGTTTGCCTCGGGTGGGGCGGAGAAGAAGGCGTAGAGCCCGCCTGCGAGGAAGAGGACCGCCGTGAACCACAGCACGATCGCACCACGAGCCAGATAACGCACAGGAACCTCCGGCCATTGAACCCGCCAGCGCGGGAGTCGCATCACGGACGAACTGGAGCGGGAGATACTCGATCGCTCAACCACTCGGTTGCGGCGATACGGAACGAACGAACATCCCTTTGAGCGGGACTTTGCGGACATTTTCGGGTCGCTGACCAGCCTTTTCGCCAGCCACTTGACTTCGGATGGTACTCCCGCCGGGAGCTCAGATCCCGATCGCCTGGACGTGGGTGGCGGGTGGCATTCCGGCCTGATTCGGGGCGGCGCGGTGGAGGACGGACTGAGGAGAACTGGCTCGCCATCGGGAACGGCCGGGAGCCCCTCGCGCAGGACTCTCGGGCTTGATTTCGTGTAGGCTGGGACGCTCCGCGCGTGACACCGCCATCGACATTCGCAGGAACGTACCACAGATGCAACGATCCTCGGTTCTCAACAGTGTGTCGGGTCGACTCATGATCTTTGGCGGGGTGCCGGCACTGCTCGTCATCGCCGCGCTGGTCACGCTGAGCGCCATCGATGGTTATCGCAGCGCGGTCAGGAGTGCTCATGAACTGCTCAGGGCGGACGCGCTGGGCGCGGCGGCCGAGCTGAGCACACGCAACGACCGCTGGAACTCCACGGCTCAGATGATCTCGCGGAGTCAGTCCAGCGGGTTCTTCGGCAAGAGGGCGGAGACCATCGAGCTGCTCCGCGAGTGGAACTCGATCAGTGCGCTGAACCTCAGCATGTTCATCGTGTACGAGCCGAATGCCGATGGCGCGGACGAGGCGTCGCTTGGCTCCGGCAAGGTTCCCGCGAAGGCGATGGACTCTTCGGGCCGGTTTGTGCCGCTGATCCTCGACGTGTTCGTGGGCGGAGTTCGCACCGGGGAGACGGCGGTGAGGCCCTCGGTGGGGATGGAGACGCTGGAGTACTACTCCGGGCCCAAGGGGGCGTTTGCGCGGACCGGCGATGTTTCGCCCTTGATCACCGAGCCCTTCGAACAAGAGGGCGAGCAGATCTTCTCGCACGCTTGCCCGATCGTCGTGGATGGTCGCTTCGTGGGTGTTGCTGGCGTGAACCGAACCCTTGGCGTGCTCACTTCGATCGCACAGAGCATCAAGGAGCGCTCGCATGCGGATGTCTTCATTCTGAGCCGCGGCGGGGCGTTTATTGCGGCGACGACGGACGATCCGAGGGCTGGCCGGACGGAGTTGATCGGACGAGCGATCTCGGCCACCAGCCATGCTTCGTCCGCTGCGACCTGGATCAGCTCGGGCTCGGCGTCTGGCCGCGTGTTCCAGAAGGTGGACCCCGATCTCGGCGTTGAGTGCCTCTATGCCGCGGAACCCGTGGCTGTGGGCGGGTGGACCGTGGTTGTGCGGCGGGCCAAGTCGGACGTGCTGGCTGATGCGTGGCGCTCGCTCTATCGGAATCTGGCGATGGGCCTCGTGGGGATCTGCGTGGTGGGCGGCCTCGGGCTGGTTGTGACGCTGCGGGTCGCGGCGCGGATCCGCGGCGCTGCCGAGGCCGCGGATCGGATCGCTCGCGGTGATCTGACGCATGCGATCGAGCAGTCGACCAGCGGCGATGAGTCGGGGCAGCTGATGCGGTCGATGCACACGATGGATGCGAATCTCAATTCGCTCGTGGGCAACGTCAAGCAGGCCAGCATCCGGCTGAACTCCACGGCGACGGAGATCGCGGCAACGAGCAGGCAGCAGGAGGCTTCGTCGGCCACATTCGGGGCCGCGTCCAACCAGATTGCGGCGGCTGTGATGGAGATCTCCGCGACGGGGCGAGATCTGGTCAAGACGATGGAGTCGGTCGATCGGATGGCGGCGGAGACGGCGACGCTCGCGGGTGCTGGTCAGACCAGCCTTCAGAGCATGGAAGGGGTGATGCGTGACCTTGATGCCGCGACGGGGTCGGTCTCTGACAAGCTGAATGCGATCAACGAGCGTTCGCAGAAGATCACCAGTGTGGTGACCACGATCACGAAGGTCGCGGACCAGACGAACATCCTGTCCATCAACGCGGCGATCGAGGCGGAGAAGGCGGGCGAGTATGGCTCGGGGTTCCTCGTCATTGCCCGCGAGATCCGCCGATTGGCGGATCAGACGGCCTCGGCAACCATGGACATCGAGCAGATGGTGCAGCAGATGCAGGGTGCCGTTTCGTCGGGGGTCATGGAGATGGACCGGTTTGCGGATCAGGTCCGGCGGGGCGTGCGCGAGGTTGCGCTGGCCGGGTCGCAGCTCACCGAGATCATCGACCGTGTCAATCGGAGCACGGAGAGCTTCAAGCAGGTCAACGAGTCCATGCGGGCCCAATCGGAAGGCGCCCAGCAGATCAGCGAGGCCATGGGCTCGCTCGTCTCGAACGCGAACCAGACCGTGCAGTCGGTGAAGGAGTTCAGCCAGGCTGCGTCGGATCTTCAGTCGGCCATCTCGCTGCTGCGTGACACCGTTGCTCAGTTCAAGCTGCGGGAGAGGTGATCCATGGCGCCGCTGTCGATCATCTGGCAGGTTGGTGATCTCCTGCTGGCCACTGAGGTGGAGTCGGTGGTTGAGGTGCTGCCACCGGTGGCGAGCTGGCCCGCGCCCGGAGTTCCTCCGTGGATCCGCGGCCTGTTCTCATATCGCGGCCAACTGCTTCCGCTGGTGGATGCTTCGCGGCTGCTTGATCTGCCGGCGCGACCGGAGCGCATGGCCAACCGTGTCGCGGTTCTTCGCTGTTCGCGGGCGCCCGGAGCGCGGCTCATGGTGACGGGGGTCTGGGTCGATGCGGTCATCGACATCTGCCGGGTGGACTTCTCGGCGGCGGACTCGCATCAGGGTTTCGCGGTGGACGCCGGTCGGTATCTCGGCCCGGTTGCCAAGACGCAATTTGGGTTTGTGCAGCGACTGGAGCCCGAGGGGCTCTTCACGGCTGAGCAGGCGGCGGTGCTGGCCGAGCGGCTGAAGGAGGCGGCCGCGTGAGGCATCGGCTGGTGCAGGCGTGGCTGCGGGAGCACACACCGCTCGAGCCTTTGCTGCTCGAGGGTTCGGTCCTCGATCCTCTGCTTGCCGAGCGGATCGCGGCTGCGGCGGATGGGAGCGAGGTGAAGTATGTCGAGCTGCTGCGGCGCTGCGAAGGAGAGCTTGACCGGGTGATGTCGAGCATCGCCGTGCCTGAAACGTGGTTCTTCAGGTATCCCGAGTCGTTCAAGCATCTCGCGGCGTTCCTCGGGGAGCGACGCGACGCGGGATCGGTGACGATCGCGAGCGTGGGATGTGCGGCGGGCGAGGAGCCGCTCAGCATCGCGATGACCGCGCTGCACGCGGGTGTGCCCCCGGCGGCCATCCGGATCGAGGCGATCGACCGGAGTCCGGCGGCTCTGCTTCGGGCCGAGGCGGGGGTGTATGGCCCGGCTTCGATCCGCACGGAGATTCCGGCGTGGGCCGCGGTGTTCATGGAGCATGGGGATCGTGGCGTGCGAGTCGATCCGGAAGTCCGGCGACTTGTCCGGTTCTCGCGAGGCGACGCCACTTTGTCCGGGACGCTGTCGGCGGGTTCGCGCTTTGACGTCATCTTCTGCCGCAACGTCATGATCTATCTGTCGGAGGCGGCTCGGGCCCGGCTGCTGGACACGCTCACGCAGTCGCTCGCGCCCGACGGGCTGCTCTTTGTGGGGCATGCTGAGCCTCTGCTCTGCGGTCGGTCGGGGCTTCGACCCGTGGAGGCATCGCAGGCTTTCTGCCTCGGGCGAGCGCGTCCGGCGGTGACGGCTCCGCTCACGCTGCCCGAGGCGCCCCGCCACGTTCGAGCGGACGTTGCTTCGAGGCCGGCTGTGCCCTCGCGCCCGACTGTTGCGCGGCACAGGTCGGCCGCGATCGAGATGGAGCCGGACCTTGCTGCCGCCCGGGAGCTGGCGAACGCTGGACGGATGCGCGAGTGTGAGGCTCTGATCCGCGGCCTTTCCGCGGGGAATGAGCCGTCGGCTGAGGCGTTCGAGCTTCTGGGCATGACCCGGATGTCGGTTGACGATTTCGACGCCGCCAGAGTCTGTTTCGAGCAGTCGCTCTACCTTGATCCGGATCGTGCTGCGGCGATCCTCCAGCTTGCGATGATCCATGAGAAGAATGGCGATCTTCGGCGGGCGGACGTGTACTGGCAGCGGGCCCGGCGCATCGCGGATCGGCGCGGTGGGGAGGCGGCGACATGACACACCACGCGAAGGCCGCGAGTGCAGATCATGGCGCTACAGCGCTGCAGCGGCTGCTGGATCGTCCCGTCAGCGATCAGGATCTCGCGGAAGCGGCGCGGGTGGCGGCCATTCCCTTCGAGGCCAGGACGGCAAAGACCACCGGCGTGCTCGTCTTTCGCCTGGAGGGCGAGCTGCTTGGGCTGCCTGCCACGTTGCTCCGACGCGTGACTCCGGTTGCCCGCGCGAGCGCCATCCCCCACCGTCGCTCGCGGCTTCTTCGGGGAATCTGCAGCGTCCGTGGAGAGCTGGTGCTCTGCGTTGATCTGCGGGCGCTGCTGGGTGTCAATGGGGGCGCGGCGAAGGCGGGTGCGGAGACGCAGTCGTCTCGCCGGATGATCGTCCTGGGACCGCCCGATGCTTCGTGGGTCTTTGAGGTTGACGCGCTGATCGGGATCGAGCGGATCGATGTGGCGTCGCTTCGTTCGGCGCCCGTCACCGTCGAGCGGGCTTCGTCCGCGTTTGTGAGGGGATTGGCGGATCTTCCGGTCGGGTGTGTGAGTGTGCTCGACGGCGAGCGAGTCCTGCGCGGGCTCGAGGCGGCGCTGCTATGAGCGACTCCGGCGGGATTGGCGGGTTTTCGCTCCTTGAGCTCTTCAAGCTCGAGGCCGAGGCACACTGCGCCGCGCTGAGCGATGGGCTGCTGACACTCGAGCGTTCGCCGGGCGACGTTTCGGTGGTCGAGCCTCTGATGCGTGCCGCGCACTCGATCAAGGGGGCGGCGAAGATCGTCGGGCTGGACGCGATCGTTTCGCTTTCGCACGCGATGGAGGAGTGCTTCCTGGCTGCGAAGAACGGACAGGAGCCGATCTCTTCGCCCCGCGTCGATCAGCTGCTGCGCTGCGTGGATGTGCTTGCGGAGCTGCGTTCGCTGGCGGAGACGGAGCTGGCACCATGGACTCAGTCGCAGTCCGGGCGCATCGCGGGCCTGGTCACGGAGCTGCGGGCACCCGCTCGCGCGAGGGCCGGCCCGGAAGCACCCGGGGCGCCTGCGCCGGTGAACCCGCCAACGGCCGGCACAACGGCGGCCTCGGCAGGGCAGGCCGCCTCGGCCTCGACAGCCCCTGCTGCGCCGAAGGTTGGAGAGGGCGTCGTGCCAGCGGCGCATCTGCGGGTCTCTGCTCAGGCACTCAATCGGATTCTCTTTCTTGCGGGCGAGTCGACGGTGGAAGCAACCCGGCTGCAGGCGTTGAGAACGCTGATTGACACTCTTCGCGCCCGTCATCGCGCGCTCGAGGCCTCGCTGCAGGCTGTGCACGATCTGGCTCATGGCGAGTTCCGCGTCTCGAGAGGGGCCGGGGCGCGACGGGGCGATCGGGACGGCCGCATGGAGGCGTTGCTCAGCACTCTGACCGCGGAGGCCGCCCAGATCCAGTCGGTGGTTCTTGAGCAGGCCGCGCGGTTCGACGAGGCGTTCCGCCGCGTCGAAGAGATCTCGGGGACGCTCTACGCGGAGGTCATCCGGAGCCGGATGAGGCCGTTCGCGGAGTGCACCACCGCGTTTCCCCGCATGGTCCGCGACATCGCGCGGGAGCTTGGCAAGTCCGTCGAGCTTCGCGTCGTGGGCGAGGCGGTCGAGGTGGATCGCGACATCCTGCAGAAGCTGGAGTCACCACTCACGCACATGATCCGCAACAGCCTTGACCACGGGCTTGAGATTCCGGCCGAGCGAGTCGCCGCGGGCAAGCCCGAACGCGGTGTCATCAGCCTGACTGCTCGTCATCAGAGTGGCGCGCTGGTGATTGAGGTCCGCGATGATGGCCGGGGGATCGATCCGGAGGCCATCCGCCGGAAGGTCGTGGAGCGTCGTCTGGTCGATCACGCGACAGCCGAGCAGCTCACGCGGGCGGAGCTGATGGAGTTCCCGTTCCTTCCGGGCTTCTCCACGAAGCTTGGGGTGACGGAGCTCTCTGGGCGCGGCGTGGGGCTTGATATTGTCCGGTCGATGGTGCAGGAGGTCTCGGGGACGGTCACGCTGGAGTCCGAACCCGGACTTGGTGCACGCTTCACGCTCAGGCTGCCGGTCACGCGTTCGGTTGTGCGGGCCGCGATGGTGCGTGTTGGAGATGAGATGCTTGCGGTGCCGCTTGCCCGGCTTGAGCATGTTGTCTGCGTGCCAGCGAGCGAGGTGCGGAATGTGCAGGGCCGGATGCAGATCACGCTTGAGGGACGGTCGGTGGGCCTTGTTCTTGCGTCCGAGATGTTCACGGGTAGTGAGTCTGCGATGAGTCGGTCGGAGATCACCGTGCTGGTCATCGGGGCGGGTGAAGATCGCTGCGGCCTTGCGGTTGATGAGGTCTGCGGCGAGGAAGAGCTTGTGGTTCGACCGCTGGACCGGCGTCTTGGCAGTGTGCCGCACATCGCTTCGACGGCGATCCGTGCTGATGGTGATCCGGTGTTTGTGGTTGATGTCGACGATCTGTGGCGATCGCTGAGGCGGGCGCTCCAGGAGGGCCGGCCGCTGGGTGTTGCGCCGCTCGAGTCAGGGCGGGTTCAGCAGGCGCGACTGCGGATCCTTGTGGTGGACGATTCGATCACGGTTCGCGAGGTGGAGCGTCAGCTGCTGCTGCGTCGCGGGTACGCTGTCGAGGTGGCGGTGGACGGGAAGGAGGGCTACGACGCTCTTCGGGCCGGCCGCTTCGATCTGCTCATCACGGATGTTGATATGCCGCGCATGACCGGTATCGAGCTTGCGAGGGCGGTCCGGAAGGATCCGAAGCTCGCGGACATCCCGATCATCATCGTCTCCTACAAGGACCGGGAGGAAGACCGGCGTCTCGGGCTTGATGCGGGTGCGAACGCCTACCTCACCAAGGGGAGCTTCCATGACGAGTCACTCATCCGGATGGTCGAGGATCTGATCGGGGCACCGACATGATCAGAGTGGGCATTGTCAACGATCTCCGGATCGCCGTTGAAGCATTGAAGCGGGCGCTTGCTGAGATGCCGGACGCGGCGGTGGCATGGGTCGCCGAGGATGGTCGCCAGGCGGTGGATCGGTGCCGCGAGGACCGGCCCGACATTGTCCTCATGGACATGATCATGCCGGTGATGGATGGGGTCGAGGCCACCCGCCGCATCATGGCTGTGACGCCGTGCCCGATCCTCGTCGTCACTGCGACCGTGGAGGGCAACGCGTCGAAGGTCTTCGAGGCGCTGGGGGCGGGCGCGCTTGATGCGGTGGCCACGCCGGTGCTGGGTGCTGATGGCCGCGTCGTGAACGCTGATGCCCTGATCCGGAAGATCCGGGCGGTGGCGCTGCTGGCGGGCTCGACGGGCGTTCAAGAGGCGGCTGCGACGACGCCTGCGTCTTCAACGGCCGCGATGCCGCAGCCGAGCATGCTCGCCATCGGCTCCTCGACGGGGGGGCCGTTTGCGCTTTCTGTCATACTCAAGGCCCTGCCCCGCCCTGCGCCGTGGCCGATCGTGGTGGTGCAGCATGTGGACGAGAGCTTTGCCGCGGGCCTGGCCTCGTGGCTCGGCGCGGAGACCGGCCACCGGGTGGAGATCATTCCTCCGGGGCAGATGCCACAGCCGGGGAAGGTCCACCTCGCTGCCACCGGTGATCACCTTCTGATGGGCGCGGGTGGTCGGCTGCGCTATTCGGCATGGCCGATCGAGCAGGTGTACCGGCCGAGTGTCGACGTCTTCTTTGACTCGCTGCTTGCCGGCGCGGCTCCCGGCATCGCGGTGGTGTTGACGGGAATGGGACGCGATGGAGCGCTGGGCATGTCGCGGCTTCGCGGCGCGGGCTGGCACACGATTGCACAGGACCGGGCCACGAGCGTTGTGTGGGGTATGCCAGGGGCGTGCGTCGAGCTTGGGGCTGCGGTGCAGACGCTGCCGCTCAACGAGATCGGGCCGGCGATCGCGGTCCGAATGATGGCCGGAGCACCGACCGGACCGACGAGTACCAAGGCAACACCTAACCCGAGGCTTCCATGACCAGCGAGACTTCCGTCGGCGTGCCCGATCTTGGGAAAGTGGTCGTGCTTCTGGTTGATGATCAGCTCATCATCGGCGAGGCGGTGCGTCGCATCCTTGTCGGTCACCCGGGCATTGAGTTCCACTATTGCCAGAAGGGCCAGGATGCGCTTGCCACTGCTGCGCGGCTGCTCCCCACGGTCATTCTGCAGGATCTCGTCATGCCCGACGCGGACGGGCTCGAGCTTGTTCGGGGGTACCGAGGGCAGCAGAGCACGGCGATCACGCCGATCGTTGTGCTGAGCTCGAAGGAGGAAGGCGCCACGAAGGCGGAGGCGTTCGCCCGGGGCGCCAACGACTACATCGTCAAGCTCCCCGATCCGGTCGAGCTGATTGCGCGAGTGCGGTATCACTCTCGCGGGTATCTCTCCCTGCTGCAACGAAATCAGGCATTCGAGGATCTGCGCCGGAGCCAGGCCGCGCTCGCCGCCGAGCTCGCGCAGGCCGAGGCGTACGTCCG
This sequence comes from uncultured Phycisphaeraceae bacterium, assembly GCA_964495635.1. Taxonomy (GTDB): domain Bacteria; phylum Planctomycetota; class Phycisphaerae; order Phycisphaerales; family UBA1924; genus JBBASU01. The sequence continues at coordinate 9,793 of CAZBXF010000014.1, read as the reverse complement.
CAAGCTCTTGCCAGCACCTGTCGAAGCGCCGGTGAAGATCGATTGGCTGTTTGTTCCATCTGCTTCTCTCGGGGGGGACTGCTTCGACTACTTCTGGATCGATGACGATCACATGGTGATCTATCTCCTTGATGTCTGCGGGCATGGAGTGGGTCCCGCGCTGCTGAGCGTTTCGGCTCGGAACACGGTGAGGGCCGGTGGTGTTGGCAGCCTCGATCCGCGTGACCCGACGACGGTTGCGGCGAGCCTCAACGCGGCGTTCCCGATGGACAAGCATGGCAACATGTTCTTCACCCTGTGGTACGGGGTGTACCAGAAGAGCACGCGCACGCTGCGATACACGGGAGGCGGTCACCCGCCCTCGATCCTCTTCCTGCCGGGATCGGCGACGCCGGCCGCCGGTTCCGATGCGGTGCGGATGCTGGAGACGCCCGGTCCGCCGATCGGGATTGCGGCGGGCATGGAGTTTGAGACGATCACAACCGATGTTCCGCTCGGCTCGACCCTCCTCATCTACAGCGATGGCGCCTTCGAGGTGTTTACCGCTGAGGGGAAGATCTGGGGAGTTGACGGCCTGCTCAAGTTCATGCAGTCTCGAGACCTGAGGTCTCCGGAGTGCTTGCATGAGCTGCACCAGATCGTCAAGTCGATGACCGGCAGTGATGTGCTGGGTGATGACTTTTCGATCCTTCTGGCCAGCTTCCGGGAGTGAGATGCTGCGGCGTGTGGAAGGCGTCCTGGTTGTGCCACCCTCGAGCGCGCGCGACCGTCGCCCGCGGCGCGGCGGACGGCGGCGGTCGAGCCTTGGGCCTGCGCGAGACCGCCGGCTGGAGCGGGGGTGTTCGTCTGGGCGGCCGTCGCGGAGGGGCTTCAATGGTGATGGCGAGTCGTAGAGATCGCCGCCTGGTCGCGCGGGGCTCTCTCTTCCGTCATGCGGCTCAGAGCTTGAGGTCGAAGCCCACGATGGACCGGGCGCCCTTGTCGTCCTCGACTTCGACCCACAGCTTGCTTCCCTCGGGGAGCGGGCTTGGGATTTCCGCGTGGGTGTGCCAGTTGTCCTTCTCGAGCTCGGCTTTGGCCTTCATGGAGCCCTTTGCGTCCTGGGTGCCGATCCAGAAGCGGACGGCCGCGACCTTGGCGGTGCCGCCCGTGACCCAGACATCGATCGGAACGTCCTTCCCGGGCGTGATGTCGCCGTCGCGCGAGGCCTTGATGGTGAAGCCACCGGCGGCCTGTTCGCCGAGCTCGGTCGTTTCGCCGTGGTGATGGCCGCCACTGGGGTTCGCGGCGTCGGCGGGCGCGGGCTTGTCGTGGTCGTGGTTCTCACCGTCGGCGTGCGAGTGGCCATCGGAGGTTGCGGGGGCGCTGCCCGCAGGGGAGGGCTTGCTCGACCCGGAGGGCTCGACCTTCGATTCGCAGCCGCCGAGGAGGGCGAACACGGCGGCGGCGGAGACGGAGGTGATGAGGGCGAGGGTGCGGATGGTGTGCATGATGGTGGCTCCTCTTCAGTGGCTGGGGGACACGGACTTCTTGCTCTTTCGTGCCAACAGACGGGCCAGAACGCCTGGCTGGCCTGCGGCGGGGTGCTCGACTCCAAAGGCCAGCGCGTAGCCGGCGGGAACGACGAAGAGATTCAGGAACGTGGATGAGATGAGCCCGCCCAGGACGACGATTGCCAGGGGGGCGAGCAGCTCGCTGCCGGGCTGGCCCTTGGCGAGCGCGAGCGGGACGAGTCCGAGCAGCGCGGTGAGCGCGGTCATGAGGATTGGGACCAGGCGCTCCATCGAGCCCTGGATGATGGAATCGGCGATGGACCTTCCCTCGTGCTGCTGGAGGTGGGCGTAGTGATTGACGAGGAGGATGCCGTTGCGGACCGCGATGCCGAAGAGCGTCACGAAACCGACCATGCTCGCGATGGAGACTACGGGGGCGATGTAGCGTGAGGAGGAGAGGCCGAGGAGTGCGAGCGTGTTGCCGAGGAGAGAGGGGCTCTCGGTGATGTAGATCGCGGCGATCCCGCCGATGAGCGCGAGCGGGAGATTCAGCATGACGAGCAGGGCGACCCGGCTCCGGCCGGTTGAGAGCTGGAGGAGAAGGAACATCAGCACGGCGACGCCGGCGCCCATGCCGTAGATGGTTCGGCTTGCGGACTGCTGGGCCTCGAACTGCCCGCCGTAGTGGACGGTGTAGCCGGCGCTGTGGACGATGGGGTTGACCCTGTCCTGAACGATGGCGACGAGCTGCCCGAGGTTGTACCCCTCGGCGACGTTGGTGGAGATGACGGCCTTGCGCTGGGCGTTCTCGCGGGTGATGAGGTTGCTGGTCCGCTCGGGGCCGATGTCGGCGACCTCGCGCAGGCGGACGATGGCTCCGCCGAGGCCGCGGAGCTGGAGGTCCATGATCTGGTCGAGGCGTTCGCGCTCGCTCTCCGCGAGGCGGACGACCATCTCGTAGCGGCGCACGCCCTGATTGATCTCTGCGACTCGCTCGCCGTAGAGGGCCTGCTGGACCTGCGTGGCCGCGGAAGCCGGCGAGAGCCCTGCGGCGGCGAGGTCCTGCGGGCGATAGCGGATGGGCAGGGAGGTGATCATGACCTCGCGGTTGGCGGCGACGTCGCGCGTGCCGGGGATGGCGTTGAGCTGGGCTTCGATCTGCCTGGCGAGGGAGCGGAGCGTGTCGAGATCGTCGCCGTAGACGCTGATCGCGATCGCGGCGGGCGTGCCAGAGAGGACATGGCTGAGACGATGCTCGATGGGCTGCCCCACCATGGTCGTGATGCCGGGGATGTTGGCGATGATGCGGTCGATGCTCTCGCGGACTCTGTCCTGATCCACGCCGGGTTTCATCGTCACTTCGATCTCGGAGTTGCTGACGGGCTCGGCGTGCTCGTCTCGCTCGGCGCGGCCCGTGCGGCGGGTCACGCTGGAGACGCCCTCGATCGCCGCGAGCTGCTTCTCGACGCCCACGGCGAGGCGGTTGCTCTCGGCGAGTGACGTGCCTGGTGGTGCCATGAGGAAGACCGTGAAGGTGCCTTCCTTGAATCCCGGGAGGAAGGAGGTGCCGAAGGTGGACATGAGGAGGAGCGAGGCCGCCGTGAGTGCGCCCGTGCCTGCGAGGACCAGTGTGCGGCGGCGGATGCTGGCGCGGAGCGCGGGCTCGTAGATCGCCTTGAGCCTGCGGACGAGCCAGCCGTCGTGATCGGCGTGCGCGCTGGCGTCTGGGGCGTGCGCTCCGAACGATCCGGCGAACAGCAGCTTGCACATCGCGGGCGTGACCGTGAGGGCCACGATGAGGGAGGCCATGATGGAGAGGATGTAGGCGATTCCCAGCGGCTGGAAGAAGCGGCCCTCAAGCCCCCGGAGGAAGAGGAGGGGGACGAAGACCATGCAGATGATGATCGTTGCGAAGACCACCGATGAGCGGATCTCGTTGCTGGCGGCGTAGATGATCTCCACGAAGCCCTTGCGGTCCGCCTCGGGGAGTGTGGCGTTCTCCTTGAGTCGTCGGAGGACGTTCTCCACGTCGATGATCGCATCGTCGACGAGCTCGCCGATGGCGACGGCCAGACCGCCGAGCGTCATCACGTTGATCGAGAGTCCCCAGGCCCACAGGAGCAGGATGGCGACGGCGAGCGAGAGGGGCAGGGCCGTGAGGGTCACGATCGTCGCCCGCACATTCATGAGGAAAAGGATCAGGATGACGGCGACGATGATGCTGGCCTCGACGAGGACCTTGACGACATTTCTGACACTGCGATCGATGAATCGCGAGGCCCGGAAGGGGTCGCGGTTGAGGACCATGCCCTTGGGCATGGCTTTTTCGAGCTGATCGAGGACGGCGTCGATCTGCTTTGTCAGTTCGAGCGTGTTGGTTCCGGGGGACTTCTGCACGCTGATGACGACTCCGGGGAGGCCGGCGTCGGCCGCGGTTCCACGCCGGGGCGATGGGCCGAGCTGGACATCGGCGACCTGTCCGATGGTGACCGGCGCGCCGTTGTGGAACTTGACGATGGCCTGCCGGATGCTGTCGGGGCTCGTCACGCGGGCGATCTGGCGGATCGGGAGCTCCTGGTTCTCCCAGCTGGGGACGTAGCCGGCGCTGGCTGTGGAGTGGGCGTTTCTGGCTGCCTCGACGACGTCGCTGATCGTCAGGCCGTAGAGCGCGAGCTGGTCCTGCTTCACGTTGATCTGGTACTGAGGCAGTTCGCCGCCGATCGCGACGACCTGGGCGACGCCGGGCACCGCGAGGACCTTGTTGCGCAGGTCAAACTCCGCGAAGGAGCGCATCTCGAGCGGGGTGGCCGAGCCATCGGGCGAGGAGAGGGCGAGCAGCATGATCTCGCCGGTGATGCTGGTGACCGGGGTGATCTCGGCGTGGGCGCCGGGGGGGAGCGACTCGCGCACGGCCGAGAGCCGCTCGCTGACGAGCTGGCGCGCGCGGTAGATGTCGGTGCCCCAGTCGAACTCGACCCAGACGATGGAGAGGCTCGTCGCGCTGGCCGACCGGACGCGGCGCGTCCCTGGGAGGCCATTGACGGAGGTCTCGATCGGGAACGTCACGTTGCTCTCGACCTCATCGGCCGCGAGCCCGCCGGCCTCGGTCATGATGACGACGGTGGGCGCGTTGAGCTCCGGGAAGACATCGACGGGCATGTCCCGGACCTTCAGTCCGGCGAAGAGCAGGAGGAGCCCGGCGGCGACGAGCACCAGCGAGGAGTGCTGCAGGCTGAGGGCGATGAGCTTTGCGAGCATGTGCGATCCCTTGGCTTGACGATGAAGAAGCAGAGGGCTGTGCGGGGCGGAACGGGTGGCCGCTGTGCTTCGTGCGAAGCTCGCGCGATTCAGTGCGTCGAGAGGAGAGCCAGGGCCGCCATCGCGGCCATGCCCAGGTCTTCGACAAGGGTCACGGTGGTCATCGGCAGGTTGAGCGCGGTGCCCAGGCACGCGCAGCGGATGCGTCTTTTGTCGAGCAGGGCCCGGAGCACCCCGGCAGAGCCGATCAGCATGAGGGCGAGGGTGAGGGCGTTGACCAGCGGCAATTGCCAGCGAAGGAGATACCCGATGCCGAGCGCGAGTTCGATGAAGGGGTACGCGAGGGCGTACGGCCGCGACCTTCGCGCGAGGAGGTCATAGGACTGATAGGCATCCGCAAACCCGCGGAGGTCGAGCAGCTTGAAGAATGAGAAGACGAGGAAGAAGCCCGCCATGAAGTCGAGCATGAGGGCGTGCCAGTCTGGAAGGCCCCAGCCGGAGCGCGCCCAGCCCGCGAGCAGAACCGTGCCTGCGATGTAGGAGACGATGAGGATCAGCGGGTAGAGACTGGGCTTCTGCTCAGGCTCCGGCGCGGCGGGCGAGGGCGGCGGGGCCGACTCGGCTGAGGGCGCGGCCGCCGCGACTGAGTAGTCGCCGACGCTGCGTGCCGCCGCCTCGAGCGCGGCCAGTGGCACTGCCTCAACGGCGGTGAGGTGCGCTTGCGGCGGGGCAAGCGTGACATGCGCGTGGGAGACTCCGGGGACTTTGGAGAACGCGTCGGTGAGCCGCTTGACGCAGGCGCTGCAGTGCATTCCCGTGATGGTGAGCGTGATGTTCATGATGGATCTCCTGAGGCTTAGTTGTGCTTTTGAGTCCGTCTGCCGCGTGACGCCAGGCTTCTTTCGCGTCAATCCGAGCCTTCGTGGAAGGTGCCGTCGGGGTGGAAGTGGCCTCCCTTTGCGGCGCTGCCGCTGGTGGCGAGCATGAGCTGGTAGTTGCCGCCCAGGACGATCTCGTCACCTTCTCTGACGCCGCTCCTGAGCACGACCCAGCGGCCGTCGCTGACGCCGGTATCGGCTTCCACGCGGATGGCCTTGTCTGGGTCTGCCGGATCGCGGCGGAAGATGATGGGAGTGGCGCCGTCGCGCACGACCGCGGAGAGAGGGATTGCAAGTTCCTCTTCGCCACCGGCGAGGGTGATCTCGAGGTGGGCCGAGACGCCGGACCGGGCCCAGGGCGCGATCGATGAGGGCACGACGACGAGATCTACGGTGCGTTCGTCGGCATCGGCGGTGAGGCCGATCTGGAGAATGCCCGGCATGGTTTCCTGCAGAGGGAGGCTGCCACCCTGCGGAGGAGTGATGCTTGCGGCGAGCCCATCCCGAAGGCGGCCGAGGTCCGACTGCAGCGCACGCGCGCGGAACCTGATCTGGTCGGGCTGGACGATGGTGACGATGTGCCCATTCTCCTCGGCGAGCCCGCCCGGAGTGATGCCGATGGTCTCGACGATGCCCGCGGCGACGGCGCAGACCGTGAAGCCGGCGCCCGGCTCGAGCCCCTCGTGGCTCTCGCCACAGTGACTGCCGCGCACGAGCAGGTCATGGCGGGACTTGAGCGATCGAAGCTCTGCCTCTGCCTGCTTCTGCTGGGCCTGCAGTTCCGCGTCCTTTTCCATGACGTCGGCGAGCTCTGCTTCCGTTGCGTTGAGCATGGCGCGGGCCTCGGTGAACTCGGAGGCGCTGCCGCCGCCGGCCTCGCGAAGCCGCTCCAGCTGCTTCAGCCGCTCCTGCCAGAGGGCGACCTTGTCGGCGAGGCTTTCTTCGTGGCGACTGTGGGCCTCGCGCAGCGGGCCCATCGAATCGACCCGGGCCTGCATCGCGGCGGTCTGCTCGTGCAGATCGCGCCACGAGCCGGCGTCGACGCGGTAGAGGGGCGTGCCTGGATCAACCTTCTGGTACTGGCTGACGAGGACATCGACGCGTCCGCCGAGTGGAGTGCGATATTCACGGCGCGCGGTCGGAAGGAGCTCGAACCGGCCGGGCACGCGGAGCGTCTGGGCCACGTTGCGCGACTCGACTCGGGCGAAGGTGATGCCCAGGTTCTGTCGCACGGGGGCTGGAATGTCGACGCGGTTGGTGGGGACCGGCGCGACGGAGCTGGAGGCGTGCTCGTGGCCGTCGTCTTCGGCGTGCTCCTGATCCCTGCGGTCGCAGCCGAGGAGGGCCGCTGTCAGGCAGCAGGCGATCAGGACCTGTGTGGATGAGCGTGTGGTCTTCACGAGGAGACTCCGATTGAGGGGGTGACGCCGGCGCCGGGCGCGTCTGGGGCTGTCGACGTGTTCGTGGGTGTGGAGTGGGGTGTGGATGGTGGACCGATCAGCTCATCGAGATCGATGGCGGCGAGTGCTTCGTCGCGGGATGCTTCGACGAGCCCGATGCGGGCCTGCTGCTGGCGCTGCAGGCTCTCGAGGAGCACGAGCGTGTTGACCTCGCCGAGCCTTGCGACCTCGCGGGCGTCGGTGTACTGCGCGTCCACGAGGGGGACGATGTCGGTTGCGAGGGTCTGGCGGTGGCGCGACTTTGCCGCGAGCCGGGCCTGTGCCGCACGGATCGCGGCGATGGTCTGCTCCAGCGTGGTCTCGACGCCGACCTGCGCGAGTTCGCGCCGGGCTCTGGCTTCGGCGATCCGCTGGCGATTGGCGTTGAGGATCGGGACCGGGATCGACAGTCCCAGGAGCACCTGGTCCTGCCCGTCTTCCCGGCCGTATCCGGGTCCGATCTGGAGATCCGGGTACTGGCGGCGCACTTCAAGCTCGAGCGCTTTCTCGGCGGCGTCGTACTCGGCCTGCGCGATGCGCATGGCGGGGCTCTGGAGCGCGAGGTCCGTGGGACTGGTGTCTGATGTCGCGCGGGAATCGGAGTTGACGATCCCAGTGGATTGGAACTGGAGGGGAGCATCTGGCGACATGCCCATCAGCTGCCTGAGTCGGAGCTGGAGGTCGCCTGCCTGGAACTCCAGATCGGAGAGCTGGAGCGCGGCCGCCGCGCGCTCGATCCGGAAGAGGCGGGCCTCGGTCCGGGCGATCTCGCCGGATCGCTCCATCTGTTCGACGACGAGCAGGACCTGCTCGATCCGGGTGAGGAACTCGCGCGTCACGATCAGCTGGGCGTCGAGGGCCGACCATGCGCCCCAGGCGCGCCGGACCGCCATGCGGACGGACCACTCGTCGCGTGCGAGGCGTGTGAGTTCTGCGCCGTGGTCTGCCGCGGCGCGCTGCTTCTCGATCTCAAGCCGTCCGGAGATCGGGATCGTGATGCCCAGGCTCGAGAAGACCTTCCACCGATCGGGCGTGCTCTGGACGATCCGCGCCAGATCGACGCCGATTGTGGGGTCTTCCCAGAGTCCGGCGTTCTCTGCGCTCGCCCTCGTGACGCCCGCGCGCATCCGTGCCAGCCGCAGGTCGGCGTTGAAGACCAGGGCCAGCAACTCCGCTTCGGGGCAGGAGACTCCGTCCAGGGGATCGAAGGTTGTGGCGCGACCCGCGTGCATCGCGGACTGCGTGGCGGACGCGGCAACGCCGGGGTCCGTGGGCGTGCGTGCGAGGAACGCAGACGCATGTCCACCCGTGTCCAGAGGGCGCGGCTCGTACGACTGGCAGCCGCTGCCCGCGCAAGCGAGGAGGCTGGCGAGCGAGAGCGCTGTCGGCCGGAGGAACCGCCGCCGGCGGGTGCGGGTCGGGAGGCGAGCATGCATCTGGAGAACTCCGAACATGGCACCGAGGGGCCGCGACGCAGATGTTGCGGTGGTGCCGGCGCTGGGGACGTTGCGTCTTTGTGTTTGGTGGAGCGCCGCGAGCCGTCCGAAGCCGAGGGGAGGGGCTTGGGAGGAACGCGCGTGAGGCGGCGTGGTTGAAGAACCAGCCGGGGCGTGCATCTGCCTGGTCGGGCGTCAAGCGTCGCCGCGCTACTCGGTCAGAGCAAGGGCACGCGGCCACTCGTACACCGGCCGTGTCCGATGCGGGACCGGACTGGTGTGTCGAATGGATGAAGTGGGCGTGCTAGATCAGCAGGCGCGTGACCTTCAACGCTCGCCATTGGCCGGAGGCGCCAGGATCGGGCGGTCGCTGAATGGTGGCGATGGACGGCGCTGAGTCGCTCGTCCAGGCGACGAGGATCGCAACCGCGGGCGGGCCGAGGCAGGCCCTTACTTCGGGCGTTTCGCCACGCGGCTTGGCTGGCGGCTGGTCGTCGGTGGGCACCGGAAGGTGCAGGTGGCAGCCGTGCTGGTCGGTGAAGTGCCACGCGAGATCAAGAGGGCCGTGAGAGTGGCGGTGGGTGTGGTCGGTGGGATGGCTGGAGCAGACATCGTGCTCGGCATGATGATGGTGGCCGCCGGATCCTTGCGCGTGGTCGCCGCAGTGCGCGATCGGAATGCAGAGGACCCGCCCCGGAGTCAGAGCGATCAAGACCTGCATCACCAGCAGGATGACCGCGACAGGCTTGGAGAGAGGTGAGGGCATTGTGATGAAGGGGCGCAATCGGAGTATACACCGAACGGGCGAGCAGCACGCTCCGGCGGCGGATGCTGACGCTCGACGCGGGCTGCGGGCTGCTGCGGCGGCGTCGTTCATGACCAACCGAGAGGCCAGCTTCGGCCGCAAGGTGGACGATGTGAACACTGATGGCGTGCCGGTGATGATCGGCGAGGGCGAGCGGGTGCGGGTCACGACCAAGATCGTCGCGGAGGATGAGGAGGGACGCGTGATCGATCTGGACGCGCTGCGAACAACGCCAGGTACGGCGTTGACTCGGGCGGGCGTGACCCCATGGGTGGCGCTGCGGATCTTGCGGCGCAGCGACTGCCGGACGACGCTTAAGCACTGCACGGTGCTGGAGCTGGCGGACACGGCCGCGGCGGTGGACCGACTTCGCGGCATCTCACGCACGCGTGAGGCACCGGCGGCCACCGGCACCGTTGACGTTCCGTTGGATGGGTCCAGCAGCCGCGGCCAGCCGTGCTGCCAGCTCCTGGGGGGTGGAATG
>CAZBXF010000013.1:0-30531 GCA_964495635.1 uncultured Phycisphaeraceae bacterium | reverse complement strand
ATCGGCTCGCCGCACGCAACGCGGACGCCACGGGCGCGGGCCGCGACGGCGGCGCGGGCATCCTCGGGGTTGCGCCCGAACTCGCCCGGGGAAGCGATCCAAACGAGGTCAACGTCCGCACTGGCCAGCGTGTTTCGCAGATCATCGACGGTCGAGGCCTCGAGGGCCTGCGCCACCGCCGCGGACTGACCCCGCATCCCCGAGCCCGCAGCAGCGATGGTGCAGCGAGCCTGCGTCGCGACCGCCCGCACCAGGTCGACCTGGGCAGGATCAAGCCAGACGGCGATAGGACGGCGGGAGGACATCGTCGGACCCCTAGGGTAACAAAAATCGGACACTGACGACGGCGATCCGGGCACGCCGGCGAAAAGCCAACCCGCTGCCTAGTATCTCGACCCCGCATGGAACGGGTTTTACAAGCCGGGCCGATCCTTGGCCCCCCCGTTGTTCCTCCTGTGGGATGAAGTGAGCCTCAGCATGTACGCGATCATCGCAGAGTCCGGCAGCCAGCGCAAGGTCGTTCAGGGCGAGGAGATCCTCGTTGACCTTCTCGACTCCGGCAACGCCGAGGTCGGCAAGACCGTGACTTTCGACAAGGTCCTCGTGGTTGGCGAGGTGGGCGGCTCGGCCAAGCTCGGCCAGCCCTATGTCGCCGGCGCGAAGGTGACGGCGGAGATTCTCGAGGCAGTCGTCCTCGGCGAGAAGATCTACGTCCAGAAGTTCCGCGAGAAGAAGACCTGGCGCAAGAAGACCGGTCACCGTCAGCGGTACACCCGCGTGAAGGTGACCGGGATCTCGGCGTAAGGTCCGGATCCCGCGCTCCCGGCCTGAGGTCTGGACGGAACCCTGCCCGCAACTCGCAGGCAAGGGCCGTTCGGAGTGGCCATTCCTGAAGCTCGAATGTCACCCAAACGCCGTGACCCCCTACCGGGTGTGACGGCGTTGTTCATTTTGGTGCGATCGTTCGCTCGTGGCGTCCGGGCAGGGGTGCGGGTGCCGGGCCGTTCCGCTCTCCGTTCTGAGGAAGTCAGGCGTCCGGTCAAGCGTGGGCGGGACCCGAACCGATGATCGTGTTGCTGGGAGAGGGCGCTCAAGGTGCGCGCCCGAGGTTTCTTCGCGCCGGTTGCCGTTCATCGATCCCGGAGCGTCATGTCTGAGCTGCTGAACCAGAACGAGGTCGACGCACTGCTCGCCTCCGTCGGCGGTCCCTCACCGCTGGACGACGGGGCCGCGTCGTCGATCAAGATCTTCAGCCGCAAGGCCCGGGCGGAAACGCCCGAGGTGAAGGGGTACGACTTCAAGCGCCCCGAGCGCGTGTCAAAGGACCAGATGCGGGCCCTCCAGACGCTCCACGAGGGCTTCGCTCGCAACTTTGGCGCGAGCCTCTCCGGGTTCCTTCGAACCATCGTGGAGGTCAAGGTCGCTTCCTGTGAGCAGATGACCTACTCGGAGTTCACGCAGGGTCTGTCGAACCCGACGAGCTTCAACCTCATCGAGTCGACGGGTCTCGAGGGGCAGATGTGCCTTGAGATCTCGCCGCTCATCATCTATCCGATCATCGACCGTCTGCTTGGGGGCAACAGCGCGGAGCTCTTCATCCCTCAGCGCCCGATGACCCTGATCGAGACGCGGCTGATCGGAAACGTCACCAAGCGTGGCCTGGCGGCACTCTCAGAGGCCTGGGTCTCGCTCCGGAAGCTCGAGTTCAGCATCACGGCGACCGAGAGCAATCCCCAGCTCGTGCAGATCGTGCCGCCCAACGAGGTCGTGGTGGTCATCGGCTTCGAGCTCAAGCTCTCGAACCGGGCTGGCACGATGAATCTCTGCATCCCCTACAACGTCATCGAGCCCGTGATGGAGCAGCTGTCGAGCCAGTCATGGTTCTCGACGGCCAAGAACCAGCGCACGAAGGAAGTGAAGGAGAACCTGCAGTCCTCGCTCGGCCGCGCTCCTGTCGAGGTGCGTGGCGTGCTGGCGACGACGACGATCACGCTCCGCGATCTCCTTCAGCTCGCCCCGGGCGACCTGATCACTACCGAGCGGGCGTCGACGCTCCCGGTGACGGTTTGCATTGAGGGTGAACGCAAGTTCCAGGCCCAGATCGGTCAGTTCAAGGGTCAGCGGGCCTTGAGGATCATGAGGGCCGTCTCGCCACGCGACCGGGACTGATCCGCAAAGCCAGCAGATCCACCGGCTCCGTCGGCCCATGTTCAGCGGGGGGCAAGTGGCGAACCCCGCACGGGTCCCCTACACTTTGGTCCGGAAACGGCGGGCGTCGTCGCGGTCGGACCGCGCCGGCTCCCGGCTGGAGCAACTTCATGCGGGCCATGTCGTCTGTGGCGATCTCCCATGAGCGTTGAGCGGAACCATTCGGCGGGGCTTTGCCCCATCGCGTGCGATTCGCTCCGCCTCCCTCTCTAGCAGCGGCTGCACCATGCCGCTGCCCAGAACGGGCGGCGGCGCTCGCTCCCCCGAGGCAGCTCGGTGGCGCGCGGAATCGTCCATGGCGTCGAGGACGCAAGGACCGCTGTGGCGTTGCGCCGGCATCTGTGGGCAGAAGTGAGCAGATTTGGATCGATCGGACGGAGCAGTCAGCACAATTCGACAACCCGGTGACCCCCGACAACTCAACATCCCGAGTCGTCAGACCCAATCAGGAATCAGCCAGATGAACACCCAGGAAATGATGCGGATCCTCGACTCGATTGCGCGTGACCGCAACATCGATCGCTCGCTGCTCATCCGCGACCTCGAGCAGGCCATGGTCTCCGCGGCCCGCAAGTACTACAACACGCTCGACACCGAGGAGTTCGCCTGCGTCCTTGACCAGGCCACCGGCAAGTTCGAGATGACCCGTCACGGCCAGCCCCTGGTCATGGAGCCGGTCGCCTTCGGCCGCATCGCAGCCCAGACATTCAAGCAGGTCATGATCCAGAAGTTCCGCGACGACGAGCGCAACTCGATCATGGAGGACTTCTCCAAGCGCATGGGCGAGGTCGTCACCGGAACCGCGCAGCGCTACGAGGGCGGCGCACTGGTCGTGACGATCGACCGTGCCGAGGGCTTCATGCCGCGAAGCGAGCAGATCCCCGGCGAGCAGTTCACCGCGGGCGACCGCGTCCGCTGCCTGATCCTCGACGTTCGCGACGCGGGCAGCCAGGTCAAGATCGTCCTGAGCCGCGCCCATCCAGACTTCATCAAGAAGCTCTTCGAGGTGGAAGTCCCCGAGGTCGCTGAGAAGATCATCGAGGTCAAGGCCATGGCCCGCGAGGCCGGCTACCGCACGAAGATCGCGGTAGCGAGCATCGACAGCAAGGTCGACGCCGTCGGCGCGTGCGTCGGTGTCCGTGGCTCGCGAATCAAGAACATCGTCGATGAGCTCAACGGCGAGAAGATCGACATTGTCCGCTGGAACGAGTCCAGCCAGATCCTGATCCAGAACGCACTCAAGCCCGCCGAGGTCGCGGAGGTTTCCCTCTGCTTCGAGCTCGGACGCGCCACCGTCGTCGTGCGCGACGACCAGCTCAGCCTCGCCATCGGCAAGCGCGGCCAGAACGTGCGCCTCGCGGCCCGCCTCACCGGCTGGGACGTTGACATCCTCACGCCCGAGGAGTTCACCAAGGGCGTGGAGACGATGTACCAGACGATCCAGAGCATCGAAGGCGTCACCGAGAAGCACGCCGACAAGCTCGCGGCACTGGGCATGGTCAGTGTCTTCGACGTCGAGGAGGTCGGCATCGAGGTGCTCATGACCGAGCTCGAGGTCGATGAAGCGAAGGCCAACGAGATCGTTGAGACCTGCTCCGTCAAGGCCAAGGAGGTCGCGGCCCAGCAGCTCAAGGACAAGGAAGAGAAGGAACGCCGCATGCGCGAGGAGTCCGACATGGCCCGCAAGGCCTTGGAGGGCGGCGTCGCTGCGGGCGAGGACGCGGCCTCCGCGATCCTCGGAGCGGGCTCGCTGGGCGATCTTCCGGTCTCGGCTCCCGCCCCCGGCCCTGCGGGTGACGGGAGCGCCGAGTCGCGGGCGTCTGACATTCTGGGTCGGTGAGAGCCGCGCCGGTAAGCGCGGCTGGCGATGGCGGTCGGTCGGGTCTCTTGACGGGTCTGGAACGGGTTGGGATTTCGAGGTTTCGAATCGGTGAGTTCGTGCGTCGGCGGCGGCGGAGCCGCGCGGCGCAGCCGGTTGGATCGGGTTGAGTGTCTCGTGTCGGTCTGGAGCGATGCTTGGCTAAGCAGAAGCGGATCTTCGAGTTGGCGAAGGAACTCAGCGTGGATTCCAAGGTGATCGTGGCGAAGTGCCACGCCGAAGGAATCCCCGAGACCATCGTGAAGGGCCACATGTCCGCGGTCTCCGCCGGGCTCGAGGCCACGATCCGCGAGTGGTTCTCCGCGCACGAGCAGGGAACCACCGTGACCGCCGTCGAGCAGTCGACGATGGTCAACCTCGATGAGGTCAAGGCAAAGCCCGCCCGCAAGCGTGCGTCCAAGAAGGACGGAGAGGCGACCGAGGACCATTCCAACGGCACCGCGGAGACCGCCTCCAACTCGGGAACCGCGGTCATCGACCGTCCCGCCGCCGCACCAGCCCCCGAACCCGAGCCCGCCCGCACGGACACGGGCAGAACTCCTCCATCGACCACCTCGGCCGCTGCGTTAACCCCGGCGACAGCCGAACCCACAGCGAAGCCCGCGTCCGACTCCGCCTCACGAGCCGCCGACGCATCTCCCTCCGACGGGCAGTCCCAGGGTGCTCCCGTCCGCGCCACGACGGTCCCGGCCGCGACGACCGTTTCGCCGAGCACGCCCTCGACACCGGTGGCCCCCGCGGCACCGCAGCCCTCGTCGATGGCGAGCTCGATGGCTTCGTCCATGGCTTCGTCAATGGCCGCCTCGATGGCCGCCCGCGCTCAGGCGAAGGCCAGCGCAACACGCGCAGCCACCCCGCCCCCCGCGGCCTCGGAGGCCACACCCCCGGCCAAGCCCGCGCCGGTCGCGGACCGCGCGGCGCCGACCACCGCGCCCGCAACGCCAGCCAAGCCCGGTCCCACGGACACCTCTGGACCCGGCCAGTCGGCTCCGGCTGGCTCGGGGCCGCTGGGTCCGCGGGCCACGCCCGCACCAGTCCGACCGGCGACGATGAATGTCCCGCTCCGTCCCACCAGCGTCGCGCCGGTCGGGCAGAAGCTGGTCACGCCAACGGCCGTGAAGCTGAGCGGACCCAAGGTCGTCCGCGTCGAGGCGCCCGAGCAGGTACAGGCGCCGCGGCCGCGCAGGCCCGCTGGTCCCATGGGCGGTCCGGGGACCGGGCCACGTCCGCCAGGCGCGGCGGGCGGTGATGATGATCGCAGCCGTTCCCCACGCCGCAACGACCGGCCCGGCGCGAGCACATCCTCCGCCTCGAACAAGCGGTCGAGCGGCGCGGGCGTGCCGGAGCGTCGCCGGGGTCTCTCTGCCGAATGGTCCGGCCCACCACAGGGCGTCTTCAGCGAGCAGGATCTCATCGAGCGCGAAGAGCGCCTGGCCCGCGCGGGCGGCTTCCTCAAGAAGCGCAAGCTGGACCTCAAGAAGCCCGGTCAGTCCGCGGCCGAGGGCGGCCCGGCCGAAGGCCGCGTCCGCATCGCCGCTCCCTTCACCATCAAGGATCTCTCCGAGGTCACCGGCGTCAAGGGTGCGGAGATCATCAAGAAGCTCTTCGTCCAGGGCCTGATGCTCACCATCAACTCCCCGATGCCTGTCGAGAAGGCCATCGAGATCATGATGGAGTTCGACATCGATCTCGAAGTGGTGGAGGCCAAGACCGCCGAGGAGACCGTCAGCTCGCAGTTCACCAACCGCGATCGCAAGGACGAGCGCCGGCGCGGGCCCGTGGTCACCATCCTCGGCCACGTTGACCATGGCAAGACGAGCCTTCTCGACAAGATCCGCAATGCGAACGTCGCGGCGGGCGAGGCCGGCGGCATCACGCAGAAGACCAGCGCCTTCGTCGCTCAGGTTGAGGTCGAGGGCAGCACGAAGCAGATCGTCTTCCTCGACACGCCCGGCCACGAGGCCTTCACCGGCATGCGTGCCCGCGGCGCGAAGATCACCGACGTCGTGGTGCTGGTCGTCTCCGCACCCGAGGGCGTGATGCCCCAGACCATCGAGAGCATCAACCACGCCAAGGCCGCGAAGGTGCCGATCGTGGTCGCCCTCAACAAGATCGACCGTCCCGACGCCACGGAGAACCAGATCCAGAAGACCCTGGGCGAACTTGCCAAGGCCGGCCTCAACCCCGTGGACTGGGGCGGCGAGACGGAGATCGTCCGGACCAGCGCTACCTCAGGCGCGGGCATCAAGCAACTCCTCGAGACGCTCGACTACCAGGCTCAGCTGCTGGACCTCAAGGCCGACTTTGACGGTCCGGCCCAGGGCACGGTCATCGAGGCCAAGGTGGAGGAGGGCCGCGGTGCTGTCGCGAGCATCCTGCTCCAGCAGGGACGCCTCAAGGTCGGCGACTTCGTCGTGATGGGGCGCTCCTTCGGCCGCGTACGCGACATCTCCGACGACAAGGGCAACCGCGTGAAGGAAGCCCTTCCGCCGATGCCGGTCCAGATCTCGGGCATCAACGAGGTCTGCGACGCGGGTGACAAGTTCTACGTCACGCCCTCGCTCAAGCAGGCCGAGGAAGCCGCAGAGCAGCGCCGCCAGCGCGAACGCCACACGGCACTCGCCCAGCCCAAGCTCACGCTGGACTCCATGTTCAGCCAGCTCAAGAGCCAGGAGACGGACTCCAAGGAGATCCGCATCATCCTCAAGACCGACCAGCAGGGCACGGTCGACGTCCTCAAGAGCGAGTGCGAGAAGATCAAGAGCGAGGAAGTCAAGGTCCGCGTCATCGACAGCGGCGTCGGCGGCATCAACGAGAGCAACGTCATCCTCGCCGACGCCAGCAAGGCCATCATCATCGGCTTCAACGTCATCCCTTCCGGCAAGGCCCGCGCGATGGGCGAGCAGAAGGGCGTTGAGATCCGCACATACCAGGTCATCTACGACATCACAGAAGATCTCAAGAAGGCCGCCGAGGGCATGCTGGCCCCCGAGGTCCGCGAAGAGATCCTGGGCCACGCCGAGGTCCGCCAGGTCTTCAAGGTCACCAAGGTCGGCTCGATCGCCGGCTGCTACGTCACCGACGGCACCGTGGCACGCGACGCGCTCATCCGCGTCACACGCAACGGCATCGTCATCGAGCACGACCGCAAGCTCGCCCAGCTCAAGCGCCACAAGGACGACGCCAAGGAAGTCCGTGCTGGCATGGAGTGCGGCATGAAGATCGACGGCTACGACGACATCAAGGAGGGCGACATCCTCGAGTGCTACAAGAAGGTCGAGGTGAAGAGGACGCTGTAAGAGGAGGAGGCGCTCGGCGATGCGCACTTGCCACGAGGGTTCGACGCCGCTTCCAACCGGGCTTGGAAGTGCCCCGACGAACCTCGTACCGACACGCGGCGGTGACCAAACTCATCGCCGCCTACTCGTTCAAGTTCGGTCTCTTTGCCGCGTTCCTCCGTTCCTCTCCTTCCCTTCAGTGCCAAGTGCCCAGCGCCTGGTGCCTTCCCCATGATCATCGGAATTCTCCAGTTTGAACTCCTCCTGCGCGGCTCCACCTCCCTGAAGGACAAGAGGTCCGTGGTGGCTTCGCTCAAGGACAGGCTGCACCGCGAGCATCAGGTCTCCGTCGCGGAGGTTGCCCTTCAGGATCGCATCGGTGTAGCCCGGATGGCACTCGCGCTTGTTGGCTCTGATGGAAAGCACATCGGGCAGACCCTGGACCGCATCACCCTCAAGCTCCGCGCCCTGCACGATGCCCAGCTCGGCGACACCCGTCGCGAGATCCTTCACGATCCCCAGGCCACCTCCGACGACGCGTCGCTGATCGATGGCACCGACGGAGCCT
The DNA here is from genome assembly GCA_964495635.1 of uncultured Phycisphaeraceae bacterium. Taxonomy (GTDB): domain Bacteria; phylum Planctomycetota; class Phycisphaerae; order Phycisphaerales; family UBA1924; genus JBBASU01. Next base: position 22,598 of record CAZBXF010000013.1, on the reverse strand, counting down.
CCGAAGCCCTCCCGATCCCGGCTCACGAGGCGCAAGCGCTCGCGAGTGACATGCTGGCGGGGCTTGATCTGAGCGGCGAAGGACTCGCTTCGGATGCCCACGAGCACACTCCCCCACCTTCGGAGGCCCGCCGGGGCAACCGTCCATGAACCGCAAGATCGAGCAGATGTCGGCCGTCATCGAACGCGGCGTCCGCGAGGTCATCTCGCGAGGTTTCCATGATCCCAGGATCGCGGGCCTGATCACCGTCACTGGCGTCAAGGTCACCGCCGACCTCGCACAGGCCATCATCCGGATCTCCGTCCTGCCGGCCGAGAAGGAGGTCCTGACGCTGCACGGGCTCCAGGCCGCCGCGAGATTCATCAGGCGGGAGGTCGGCGACATCGTCGCAGCCCGCAAGCTGCCCGAGTTCATCTTCCAGGGCGACTCTTCGATCAAGAAGGAAGCGGCGATCCTTGGCGACCTCGCCAAAGTCCGCGACGAGCTCGCGGCCAAGGGAATCGTGGTCGAGCACGTGAACCCGTCTGCGCCGGGAACCCCCGGGCCCGACGCCCTCGATCAGCCTGACACGGCCGAGCCCAGCCGAACCACGCCAGAGGTGGATGGATCATCCAAGCCCGCCAACGATGGCGGGTCGTCCGGATGGGGTCGCAAAGGCACGGATGGGTGGCCGCGGTCGGCCGGCGGGGCCAAGGAGGATCAGTCGTCGTGAGCAAAGCCGTCGGCGCTCCCAAGAAGCTGGCCAGTCTCATCAAGAAGCTGCGGACCACGAACCTTGCCGAGGCAATCGGCGAGGATGGCTCGGGCATCTTCCAGAGCGCACCCGCGTCGCTTGGTGACCCGATCGTCAGTGAGCTCGTCTACTCCCTCCTGCTCGGCGACTCCACGACCGGCGCCGCGAGAACGGCGATGAAGCGGCTCTGCGAGAGCGTCGTGGATGGCAACGAGCTCCGCGTCTGGATGGCGCCGGAGATTGCCGCCTCCATCGGCGAGCGTTATCCCGGCGCCTCCGAGCGGGCGCTGCGGATCAAGGCCGCACTCTGGGAGATCCATCGCCGGCAGCACGCCGTCACACTCGAGCACCTCAGGACCCTCCCGGCTCGCGAGGCTCGCGCATATCTGGACTCGATCGAAGGCGTCACGCGTTACGCCTCGGCACGGGTCGCGCTGGGGTGCCTCTCGATCCCGTGCGTGCCACTCGATGCCCGCCTCGCGGGGCTGCTGGCCCGCGAGGGCGTGCTCGACGCCGATGCTCCGCTCGCCGAAGCCGGGGCCTGGCTGTCGCGCAACATCGAGCCCGCGGACGCCGCGATCCTCCACAGGCACTTCCAGGCCTGGTCCGACGACGAAGGAGGAACGGTCAAGACTCGCGAACGCAGCCCGGAGCCCGCAACGAGGCGACGATCCGCACAGCCCGGTGCCCGACCCGCCAAGGCTCGAACCGCCACAGCCCGCGGCACCAAGGCGGCCTCCAGTTCGAAGCCGACCAAGTCGAAGGGATGATCGCGCCGAGCACCCGTTCAACGGCCCACCGACGCGAAGACCGGGTTGAGATCTCTGGCCCGCAGCAATCTGGCCCGCAGCAAGGGGTGATCCGTGCCTGAGTCTGGACGAAGCACCGCAACCACACGCACCGCCGAGGCCATGCTCGTGCTCTCGCTGGCAGTTCTCACGCCCGCTGGCCTTGTTGCCTGCGCCGGCAGGACGACCGGCCAAGCCGCAACCGGCCCCGAAGCTTCATCAGCCCAGTCCCGCGGCGCGAAGGAAACCCTCCGCCTCGAAACGCTCGTGAACGCACAACGCAGCCGCCCGGACCAGCTCGCGATGAACGCGCCGCGCCTGGTCAAGATTGAGTCACGGCCAGCCCCGACGGAGAGGTCCGCACGCGGTCTGGACGATGTGCTCACCGAGCTGCTCGGCAAGGCGGGCAGCACGATCCCCGCCCCCTCCACCGACCCGGTGCCCGACGCCGACACCGGAACGCCCGTCGCGGATGGGGGTGCGCGCACTGACGCGGACTCTGGCCAGGCGGCGGCCACTCCCATCGATGCCCTCCGGGCCTACGCACGCGGACGTTCGCGCCTTCTTGCCGGGGACCCGGCGGGCGCGATTCCCGACCTCGAGGCCGCCACCCGTCTAGACCCCGGCGCCCCCGCGCCCTGGAGGACCTTGGGCGAGGCCCAGTGGAATGCTGGCCGACGGTCCGCCGCGATCACGAGCTTCCGGAGAGCTGTCGAGCTTGGCCTGCGCGAGCCGCGGCCGCTCTGGCTTGCGGGACGGGAACTGGCCCGGACGGGGCGACCGGCCGAGGGGCTCCTGCTCCTGGTTCAGGCGCGAGAGCTCGCCGCCGAAGACACTTGGCTCATCCCATCGATTGAGGCCGATCTGGCCCAGGTCATGTGGAGCGAGGGCTATCGCAAGGCGGGGTTGACGCTCCTCCCATCCGCCCTTCGCGGCCTGGACTCGATCCCGCAGAACGACCGGCGCCGGCCGGAGGTCGGCGAGCTCCAGCGCCGGCGCGGCGAGCTCTGGCAGCGAGCCGGCGACTGGGCAGTAGCCGAGGAAGACCTCCTCGCCGCCGACGACGCGTATCAGCAGGCGTCCCTCGCGCCACTCGCGGACCCGGGTGCACTCGCCATGCGGCGTGTCGATGTGCTCCTTCGACGGGGGCAGTCCGGCCTTGCCGCGATGCTCATCGTCGAGCGCCTCCGCGCATCATCGGGGAGGCTCGATCCGGCGGATCGCACGCTGATCGCCCACCTTGCGAGCACCACCGAGGTCGGCCCCGCGCTCGGCGAGGCGCTCGACGGCCTGCGCTCGACCCTCGTCGCGGAGAAGGCGAATCCGCGCGTCGTGAATGAGCTCACGCTCACGCTCGCCTCTTCGGTCGAGTCCGACCGCGCTCAGATGCTGCTGCTGGACGCGATGGCGGGCTCACCACTCGACGAGGACCTCTTCGCCGCGCTCCTCGATGCCTCCGAGCGGTCGGGTGCGTCCGCCGACTCACCCGAGACCGCCCGGCTGATCGGGCGTGCGGTGGGCGACAGTTCGGAGAACGCCCGCCGGGCCGCCTCGGTCCTGACGCTGCGCGGGAGCGGCCTCGCCGGCCTTCTGGAGCGTCTCGGAACCTCCTCAGATTCCGGCAGCGTGGCTTGCGCCGTCCATATCGCCCGGGGCATGGGTCGTCATGATCGCGCGCTCGAGATCGCGCGGCGCGCCGAGGGTGCAGGTGCCACACTCCTCTTCGCCCGCGCCTGGGCCGGACTGGGCGCGGCATCGTTCGCCGAGGCCAGCGCATCCATCGCGTCCCTCGAGGCTCTGCCCGAGCCGGAACGCTCCCCGGCGATCATCCGTGAACTGGCACTGGTCCTCTCCGAGGCAGGCCGCGTCCGCGACGCGATCGCGCTGCTGACACCGGCCCCCACTGCCTCAGCAGAGAGCGCGACCCTCCTTACCTTGGCGGATCTGCACCTTCGCATAAGTGAGCTTGCGACAGCGGAGGATCTCCTCCGCCGCGTCCGGGCGCAGGACCCGGGCGAGGAAGATGCCGCGAGCGTCCTCTTCACGCTTTACTCACCGCGCGGCCCGCTCGCCGACGCGACCAAGCTCGCCACGCTCGTCCGGGAGCTGCGCGCGGCCAACGCCACCGCGTGGCTCCTCCGCGTTGAGCAGGCTCGCGAACTCGCGTCCAGATCGCTCTGGCCGCAGGCCATCGCGCTCCTCGACGACCTCTCGCGCCAGAATCCCGAACCGCCGGGCGTGATCACCACGCTCGCCGCGGTCTGGGAGCGTGCTGCTGCGAGCGCCCCCGAGATCGCCGCCCGTGGTGAGGACTCGCTGCGCGCCACTCTGGAGCGACGGCCCGACGCTCCGCTGGTGGTAATCGCCTTCTCGCGCCTCCTCGCCGCGACTGGCCGCGCCACCGAGGGCGAGGCCTATCTCGAGGCTGCCTTCTCCCGCTGGCCGTTGCCCGAATGGGGTGCGGCCCGCGAGGGCATCGTGGCCGACGCGATGGGACAGCCCGAGCGGGCTCTCGAGCTTGCGCGGGCTCGCCTGGAGTCCGCTCCCCCCACGGCCGCGAACACCATCGAGCTCGCCGACGTGCTCCTGCGGGCCTCCCGCCCCTCGGAAGCGGCCCGAGCCCTCGGCGAGCGTCTCCCCGCGGACACGCCTCTCTCCGCTCAGCAGCTGGCGCGCCTGACGCGCATGGTCTCCGGCCTGCGGCCCGAGAGCTTCGAGGCGGATCCCGCCTCAGCGGGCGCGGTCCTCAGGCTCTTCGACATCATCGTGGCGCGCGGCGTCACGCTGGCGCCGGACATGGCCCTCACCCGAGCACGGCTGATCGCGATCTCGCGCCCCGACGACACCGCAGCGATCATCTCAGCCATCGACGCGCTCGGAGACTCGCTGGCGCGATCGGGCGCACCCGCTGGCAGCACGCCCGACCCGCGCCGCCTTGCCGAAGCTCGCCTCACCGCGACCGTCGCCGTCGCCACCACGCTCGGTGCACTCGAAGACCCGACGCCGCTGCTCACGCTGCTGGGAGAAGTCGCCCAGCGGGACGACGGCTCCCCGGACCTGCTCTACGAGTGGTACAGGCTCTCGTTCGTACGCGGCGATCTCGCCGACTGCATGCGCCTCGTCGAGGGGGTCCGTGATCCGGAACGGTTACTCAACGCAATCTCCGAGCGATCGGGCGGAGAGTTCGACCTCCCGGACGATCCAACCGAGGCCCGCGCGACGCTGGCGTACGCCCTGGCCAGCAGCGCCCACACGCTCTCGCGGTACGACATCGCCGAGGCCCTCTATCGCCACACCCTCACGCTCAGGCCCAACCACCCCTGGACGTGCAACAACCTTGGCTACATGCTCCTCGAGCAGGAGCGAGACCTCGCCGAGGCTGAACGCCTCATCACCATCGCCTACGAGACGCTCAGCGAAGAAGCCTCCGTGATCGACAGCCTCGCATGGGTCCGCTACAAGCGCGGGCACGTGCTTGACTATGTCGATGAGAACGGGAACGAGGTCCCTGGCGCGCTCAGCCTGCTGGAGCGGGCGATGCAGTTCGGCGGCGTGGGCGACGAGACCATCGTGGATCACTTCGGCGATGCCCTCTGGCGCGCCGATCGCTCGATCGAGGCACGGCGCGCGTGGAGCGAGGCTCAACTCTATCTCCGGGCCCAGGTCGAGAGCCTTGAGCGTGAAGCAGCCCTGGCGCGCGGCGAGAACCGACCCCAGCAGGCAGGAGTCGAATCGCCCTTGCTCACAAGGCTCCGGCGCGAGCTCGAGGAAGTGTCACGGAAGATCGACGCGCTCGACCAGGGGCTCGCCCCGTCCGTAGCACCCTTCGCAGCGGGCGTGCCCGATCCGCTCCGGGACCAGAACGCCAACCCCTAGCCGCAGTCCAGCGAGCACGGCCGAAGAGGCCGAACGACCGCATTTCCTTCCAGTCCTCCTCCCCGATTGCCGGAGATTCTCAGTGGCAGGCCACAACAAGTGGAGCAAGATCAAGCACAGGAAGGCCGTCGTCGACAAGCGTCGCTCGAAGGTCTGGACCAAGGTGGCCCGCGCGATCGTCGTGGCCGCACGCCACGGCGGGCCGGATCCCAACTTCAACCTCTCCCTGCGCTACGCGATGGACGAGGCACGCTACGCGAACATGCCACGTGACGTGGTCGACCGCGCCATCCAGAAGGGCGCGGGCGGCGGCGATATGTCCCAGTACGAGACCGTTCGCTACGAGGGATACGCGCCCGGCGGCGTCGCCATCATTATCGACGCACTCACGGACAACCGCACCCGCACCGCTGGCGACGTCCGACTCGCCTTCTCCGACGCTGGCGGCAACATGGGCGCGACGGGCTGCGTGGCGTACATGTTCCAGCCGCGAGGTCGCATCTCCGTTGCTCCCGGGAACGTCGTCGAGGACGCGCTCGTCGACTGCGCCGCCAGCGCCGGAGCGCTCGACGTTCAACCTCCACCGCCCGCGGACGACGACGACGCCGACCCCGCCCCGTGGACGGTCCTCACGGAGGTCGGGCCCTTCAATGCCGTGAGAGAAGCGCTCGAGAAGGCGGGGTACACGATCATCGAGGCCGGCCTCACCATGGTGCCCGACACCACCGTGCGGGTCGGCGCTGAGCAGGCCCGAAGTGTCATCGATCTCGTCGACGCGCTCGAGGACCTCGACGACGTGCAGAAGGTCTACAGCAACGCGGACATCCCCGACGACGTGCTCGCGGCACTCGGCTGAAGCGCCGCGATCTCCCGGGTCGGGAGCCCGCGAGGATCCACGACCAAGGGCCTCTGATACCCGCGTGTGAAGAGCGCGGCCTCGTAACCCGCGAGATCGAGCCTTCCACGCCCCGCGACCGTGCGACCGATGCCCGCCAGATCCGACAGCCGCGCCTGCGAGGGCGGCTCGACCAGACGCGAGACCTCCGCGACGGGGTCCGCTCCGGACGCGATGATCGACGCGGGGTCAACGCCTGTGGTGATGGCTCGCCCACGCTCCTCGCGCGGCCAGCGATGGTCCGAAATCTCCACCCCCTCGCGCTGCGCCGCACGCGCAAGCGACTCAAGCACGCCCGCGATCGGCGCATGTCCGAGGTCCAGCGCCACGATGCGCCCAGAACCGGCCAGCAGCGCGGCAATCTCTGCGGCAAACCCGCACGCGCTCTCGGTTGCCGCTACCGCCCGGTCGGCCCTCTCTCCGCTCGAGAAGTGTTCCGGCGGGATCCAAAGGTCCACCCCGGAGAAGCCAAGCCCCGTCCGCCTGAGAAGAGCCGCAAGATCCCGGCGCGCCGACCGGTCGAGATCTCGGGGCCGGATGCCCGCGAGCGTCGCGTCGAGCTGGATGGACCGGAATCCACGCGAGGCAACCCACGCGATCCGCGAACGCGCATCGCTGCCCCACGGCGCATCCGGGACGGGCTCGAGCCCGGCGATCGTGCAGGACTGTTCGAGTCGGGGAAGCATCCGTCAGTTGTAGCCGCGCAGCGGCCCGTGCGGATCAGGACACCGGACTAGACACGCATCTGCTTCACCTCGTCGTAGGCCTCCATCAGGCGGTTCCGCAGCGACTGGAGCATCCGGAAGGCGTTGTCCGCCTGGTTGCTCGCGAGGATCACACCCTCGACATCGTTGCGCTTGCCGCTCTGGAGATCCTCGACCGCCTGCGTGGCCTTCTGCTGCAGCTCGTTGACCTCATCCAGCTTCTTCATGACCACGTCCTTGAAGGACGGGCCATCTCCGCCCGCGCGCGGGCCGCTGATCGGGCGAACCGGCTGGTTCACGCCTCCCGCCCCGCTCCCGCCGATCAGCCCAAGTGGATCGGGCATGTGACTCACGCTCCATGACGCCGGCACGAGGAGCCCCGTGCGGCGGGTGTTCGATGCTGACCCCGGCGCACCTGCGCCGGACTACCTGACGCTCTCCCTGACACTATCCCACCAGCAGCCGCAGAGCCTGGGCCGCCATCTGCTTCGTGGACTCCGCGGCGACGGCATTGGCCTCGTACGCCCGGGCCGCCTGGATCGCGTTGATCTGTTCGACCACGGGGTTGACGTTCGGCTCCATCACGTAGCCCGCGAAGGGGCCCTGCTTGAGCGCGAGCGCGTTGCTGGGGTCCCATCGCATGTTCAGTGGTGACTGGTCGATCTCGACCTTGGCCACGTGCACACCCCAGCGCTTGCCTTGCTGCGTGGTTGCCGTGGGGTCGCCGGGCGCAAAGTGCACGCGCCGGGCGCGATAGGGCGTCCCGTCCGGCATCACCGAATTGCGGTTGGCGATGTTCGCCGAGATCGCCGTGAGGCGGTCGCGCTGGGCGATCATGCCGCTGGTTGAGATGTCGAGTGATCCGTACATGAGTCGGTGTCCTGGCGGCGGAGCGGGCCTCGCCCGCCGCTACGGCTACGGGCGCTGCGTGATGGCGATGCGGAGCGTGTCGTTCTCGCGGCGCATGAGCTCGACGGTGGTTCTGTATGCGAGGTTGTTCTCGGCAAGGTCCTGCATCATCCGCTCGGTGTCCCGGTTGTTGCGGTCGTGGTAGAGAATGTTGCCCGAGGCCGTCCGGGGACGCGCACTGATCGAGCCATCATCAAGGAACTCCAGCTCGGGGGTCGATCGCAGCTCGAGCGCACGGTCCGGGCCAGCCCCACGCCCCTCGCCGGCGCCGCGGTCGCGGGCGGCGATCGCACGCCGCAGCTCGGCCTGAAACCCGCCCACGGAGAGTTCGAGCGGCCGGTAGTCCGGAGTCTCGGCGTTGGCGATGTTGTGGACCAGCACCCGCTGACGTGCCGCCGCAAACCGGAGAGACTTCTCCAGCACGGGCATCGCACCAGCGTTGGCAAGATCCATGATCAAGGGCCGATCCTCCGCGAGACGCACAGTCCTGCTCTATCCGCAAACGGCGGGCCGGACCCAGCCGCCGTGCCCGCAGCGAGTACTCGCGCAACCCGTGCGCCGCCCGCCAGCTGGCAGCGCAGATCTCGCACCCCGCCATGGCCCCCGGGGCAGGCCTCATGCCGTCTGCGGCACGAGGCCCTCCTGCTTCCACTTCTTGAGCTTGAGGCCAAGCGTCCGAACTCCGATCTGGAGCGCGCGGGCCGTCTTCTGACGATGACCATCAAATCGCGCGAGCGCCGCGAGGATGGCTTCCCGTTCGATCTCCTCCAGCGCGCGAGTCCCGCCGAGGGGCTTAGGCTCGATTCGTTCGGGTGCCGGATGGGCAGCGACAGCAAACCCAGTGGACGGGGCCTGCACCGCGTGGCCGGCGGTGCCCAGAAGCCAGGGGGCGATCAGGTCGCTGGTGACAACACCCGGGGCCGCCGAGATCGCCGAGAGAACAACGGCTCGCTCGCAGATGTTCTGAAGCTCCCGAACGTTGCCGGGCCAGTGATACTCGCGCATCGTCCGGGCGGCGGAGGAGTCCAGCTCGAGGCAGGGGCGGCCCTCTCGCCGACAGGTCCGCCCGATGAAGTAGCGGGCCAACTCCTCGATGTCCTCGAGGCGCTCACGCAGCGGCGGAACCCGGACCGGCAGCACGCTCAGGCGGAAGTAGAGATCCTGCCGGAACTCACCCTTCGCCGCGCTCGCGGGCAGATCGCGGTTGCTGGTCGCGATGACACGCACGTCGACGCCGATCGATAGCGACGCGCCAACACGCTCGAAGCTCCGTTCCTGCAGCACCCGCAGCAGCTTCGCCTGGATCGAGGGAGCCACCTCGCTCACCTCGTCAAGCAGCAGAGTGCCGCCATCGGCGAGCTCGAATCGCCCCTTCCGAAGCCGGTCCGCGCCGGTGAAGGCACCGCGCTCATGACCAAAGAGCTCGCTCTCGAGCAGCGACTCCGAGAGCGCCGCGCAGTTGACGGCGAGGTACGTCCCATCGCGGCGCCCCGAGGACTCGTGGATCGCGCGGGCAACGACCTCCTTGCCCACGCCCGACTCACCCGTGACGAGGACGGTGCCTTGCGATGCCGCGATGGCCGCGAGCTGGTCACGCAGGCGCTTCATCGCATCGGAAGAGCCAAGAAGCCTCGAGAGACCCGTAGTGCCATCGGTGGCCGCCCGGGCGCCGGCGGCCTGGCCGCTGGAAGCACGAAGGACGGCGTTCTCCCGCACCAGGCGTGCGTGCTCGACGGCCCGCTTGACAGCGATCACCAGTTCGTCTCCCTCGAAGGGCTTGGTGAGATAGTCGAAGGCGCCCATCCGGATGGCGCGGACGGCGGTGTCGATGGTGCCGAAGGCGGTCATGATGACCACTGGCAGATCGTCATCGATCCGTCGTACCTGCTCGAGCAGCTCGATCCCCGTGAGGCCGGGCATGCGCATGTCGGTGACGATGGCGTCGGGGCGCCGGGCCGCGATCGCCCCGAGCGCCGCGGGCCCATCACAGACCGCCTCGACCTCGAAGCCCGCGCGGGAGAGCGTGGTTGCCACGCTGTCTCGCATCATGTCCTTGTCGTCGACCACGAGTACTCGCTTCATGTCGCGTGCTCCGTCTGGATGGGGGCATCCTGCCCCCGGGCTCTTGAGCTGGGGTCTGTCATGCAGTCCGTCTGGCGAGTCTGAGCAGCAGCGGGCACCGCCGGCGCGGGGGCTCTGTTCGATCGTCCTGCCGTGCAGCCGATCGTGACCTCGACCTCGGTCCCCGGGCCACCCTCCCTCGGCCGCACGCTCACACGCCCGCCGTGCGCATCGATGATGCGATGAACGATCGCAAGCCCCAGGCCGGTGCCCGAGGAGCGAGTGGTGAAGAACGGATTGAACATCCGCGCAACGACCTCGGGCGAGACTCCCGGGCCCGTGTCGATCACGCGGATGACCACACCCGGGTCAGCGGCACGCCGTCCACGCGTGGCTGGAGGCAGAGCCTGAACGACCAGACGATGCCCGCCCGACGGCGCCGGTGCCTCGGCCATCGCCTCGAAGGCGTTGCGGATGATGTTGGTCATCGCCTGGCACAGGAGCGACGCATCGCACGACGCGACGAGGTCCGAGGCCGCTCCCTCGCGGAAAACCTCCACGCCGCGCCACCCCTGGACCCCGTCATGCCGGCAGTCCTCGAGCGCGCGATCGAGCAGCGGCCAGATCTCCACGGGCTCCCGGCGCACCCGCAGTTCGCGTGCAAACGTCAGCACATCACGGACAACCTCCTCAACAGCCTTCGAGGCCCGCAGGATCCGGACGGCCATGTCACGCTGCGCGGGGCGATCGGCCAGATCTTCTTCGAGCATCCGGGCGTACAGCCGGACGCCGCCGAGTGGGTTGCGAACCTCGTGCGCGATGCCCGCGGCCATCTCGCCCAAGGCAGCAAGACGGCGCGAGCGCTCCAGTTGCTCGTTGGCCTCACGCAGATCACGCGTCAGGCGCGCCACCTCTTCGCGCAGCGCCTGGTGCGAGGCTTCAAGACGGGCCGTGACCTCATTGAACGCCGCCATGAGCTCGGCAAGGTCCGACGGCGTGACGCGCGGCGGCGCCTCAGGCCCGGAGGTCGCGGCGCCACCGGACACCGCCCGGCCCGAGCGACCGCCGCGCCCCTGCGGGCTGGAGCCGGCGTTGGTGTTGATCGTGGAGGCTGCCATGCTCACGCGCTCCGGTCCTGAAAGGTGGGGCCGGTCTCGCGTGGTCCTCCGTAGCTGCGGATCGCGCGGCCGGAAGCGGATATCTCGGCAAGCTCGCGCCAGGCCGCGTCACGCACGCCGATGAGCCGCTGCCGATCCTCAAGGTCGCGCTCCGCGATGGACGCGACAATCCCGCGGAGCCGGGCGATGTGCCCATCGACCTCGCGCCCGACTTCGGGCGCAAGCAGGTGCCGACCGGCCTCCAGCACCTCCCGATCAACGCGTGAGGCCTCCACCTCCAGCTCAAGCCGCTCGATGATGTCCTGGCGCATCACCATCAGCCGCTCGAGTGCGCCGGGATCTTCGAGCCCCGCGGCCTCGGCGATGCTCGTCGAGATCGCCTCAAACTCGGCGAGCAGCGCAAGCTGCGCGTTGGTTGCGTGCAGCACGGCCGAGGCGGCTCGCGCGAGCGTCTCCTGTTGCGGTGCGGCCGTGCCAGCGGATTGATCAAGCCTTGGTGGTGCGGGGGCGGTCATCCTGACCTCCGGATCCCCCTCTTCTCCCAAGGGGGTCGAGCGTGCGATGGTGCGTGCTACGGCGACGGACTCTCCTCAGCGGTGGCCCGTCGAGTGATGCGGTCCTGAGCATCCAGCCACCGCTCCCAGGCGGCCCGCGGCATCGGAAGCGACGGATCCTCCCACGCCGACGCGGGGAGGGACTGATAAAAGCGTCGGGCTCGGGCGTTCGCGAGGGCGGCCCGCTCCTGATCGCCCTGGGCAAGCAGCGCGCTGACGACCTGCGTCATCGCGAGCAGCGAGGATGGCTCGCGCGGATATCGCTCGCGCGCCGCCTCGTACCGCCGGATCGCGGTCTCGAAGTCGCCCGCATCGAAGGCGCAGTCACCGAGGTACAGATAGCTGTTGCGCAGCCGAAGGTCCTGGAGCGCCGTGCGGCGCGGGAGGGCCTCAAGCTCGCGCCGAACCTCATCGTACAGAGCCGCGGCCATGCGCAGTCGAGCGCCACGCAGGCTCTCACGCTGCCGACGGACCGCGTCGGGCATCGCCTCCTTGAGGTCCTTGGCGAGTTCCCCGGCGGAGAGGCGGTAGCTCTCGGCCAGCATGAACCGCGCGTCGGGCAGACGCTGGCTCGAGGTACCGACAAGCTTGGTGTACTCCTCGAACCGCTCGATGGCCGGGGCGTAGCGCCCGGTCCGGTACAGCACCGAGCCAAGCTCGAAAAGGGCATCGCGGAACATCGTGCTCCCGGGCCCGCCAAGCTCGCCCCCGACAACCCGAAGCAGGAGGCTCTCGCCCTCCGCGTCGTTCGAAGGGTCGCCGTCGAGGAGCAGTGCGCGAGCAAGCGGGACGTAGGAATTGTCAGCGAACTCGCCGCCGCGTTCGCCGTTGGAGCGATCGGCAATCAGTTCGCGGTAGAGCTGCATGGCAAGGGGCAGCTCGCCGCGGGCCTGCTGCGCCTCGGCGAGGCGGAAGATCGCCTCCGGGCGGCGCGGGTCGGTGGCAAGATCGGCGGCGAACTGCTGAAAGGCGGAGATCGATTCTTCAAGGTCACCCGCGCGGTCAAAGCAGTCCGCCGCGGCCCAAAGTGAGTCGGCGTACTCACGGATGTCCGATTGCGCTACCTTGGACGCGTGCAGCCGGAATGCGTCGCCCGCCGCGAGGAGATGCGTCTTGGCCTCCCGCTGCGTCGCCGGGTCGGCGGCGGCGAGCGTGAGGATCCCTCCATCGCCCGAGGCCGAGCGCAGCAGCTCACGCGCAAGTTCCAGCCGCGCCGAGGCGAGAGCCATCACCAGTTCCCGCGGCATCGACTCCGGGGAGTGCAGCCGCTCGGCGAGCGTCGCAAATCGCAGCGCCGTATCGAAGCGACCATTCTCAAACTGCTCCGCATGCCGGGAGAGAAGGCTCCGCGTCACACGATCGATCGTCGCCGCGTCCGCCAGCGGGGCCACGAAAGCACCCGGCACCGGCGATGAGTGGGCGGAAGCGTGTTCACGCGGGTTGGCCGCGTGCGCATCGGCGCCGTGGGCGCCACCGGCCGCCGGCTCATGGTCGTCTGAGGGCGCAGCCTCGGCCCCGTGCGTGGCGCTCGGGTCGGGCTCTGCGTGCTCCTTCGAGCCGTGAGCACCCGACGCACTGGACGCGTCCTCACCATCAGCTCCGTGGGTCGATGCGGCCGGATGCGAGGGCGCCTGAGCACCACTCACCGAGCGCGTCAGCAGATCAACCAGCTGCTCATAGCGCTCCAGCGACTCCTCGGGAACGCCCGACACGCCCTGATCCATCGCGGCCCGGCTCTCGACCTCAGCGAGCCCCAGCAACGCCCGCACACTGCCGGGCCCGGGTTCGCCTCGCTCGAGGACCGAGAGGTACCGCTCGCGGGCCCGGGTCGTGTCACCGTCTTCCTCGGCAAGCTCACCCTGGAGCAGCGCGACCAGCCCCCGACGCGCGTGCCCCGGAGGCAGCATCGCGTCCGCCCGGTTGAGAGCGCGGCTCGCCTCAACCGGAGAGCCCGACATCACGTAGGCCTCTCCGAGGGTGACGTAGACCTCGCCGACCGCCTCCGGATCGGCGTTCTCCAATCGCGGCAGTGTCCGCAGAATCCGGGTGATCGCGTCGTCGGCGTACCCCTGCACCGCGAGCAGCCTCGAGTGCCTCGCCAGGACCCAGAGCCGCAGCCTGTCATCCGCATCGGGCTCCGCCCCAAGGTCGGAGAGAAGTTCCATGGCCCGCTGTGTGTTCGCGTAGGGCCCCTCGAGGCTCGCCTCGACCGCAGCCCGGACGATGTCCAGCCGCTGGCTCTTCTGTGAGTCCGGAAGTGCAGCAGCGCGAACCGCGGCGTCATCGATCTCGCCAAGCTCGAGCTGCGTCCACGCGAGGAACGCCGAGTCACGCGGCGACAGAACCGCCCCGCGCTTTTCGGCCTCACGATACTCGCGAACGATGGCCCGATGGTTCTCCTGCCGCGAGATGCCCGCATCCTTCTGGCCCATGTAGAGGGCCCGGCCCCGCAGCACAAAGAACTCACGGACCTGATCGGGCGTCATCAACTCGCCGCCCACCAGCGGCAGCACGGACGTGTTCAGCGACTCCAGCGCCTCGCCATACTTCGCCGCGTCGATCAGGCTCGTCGAAGCTGCCAGCCGCGCCGAAACGTCCGGAGCAGGCGTGGTTCGCAGCGTCACCATCACGGCGCTTGCAAGACCCACCGCGCCCAGGATCATCGCCGGGATCGGCCACGCGCGGCGCCACGCGCCGGCCTTCGCAGCCGCCGGAGACGCCGCGGGTCCACTTGCAGATGTTGACGGGTCTTCGGCCACGATCACTCCACAGGAAGACCGCCCCAGCGAACGGCCGATCGCCGGCGGCTGCGGTCCCGAACGGAGTTATCGGCAGGTTCTGCCCGGCCTGTTCAGCCGCAAGCGCAAAATCGACCTTGGTTAGGAAGTGGTATTCGGGTACGTCGAGGTAGCAGACCGTGCCGCCGAGGGCCATCCCGCCACACAGGCGGAGTCCCGCACCTTCGCATCAATGAATCACAGGTCCTCGGGCTCGTCATCCTCCGGCTCGGGCACCTCCGGCAGGACCACTGCTGTCATCGCGAATTGGTCGGCCCGGTGGCGTCCCTCGGGATCCAGCAGCGCAATCAGCCCCACCGGCGGCAGGCACCACTTGATGACGTTGCGCAGCATTCCCCTTCCCAGACCGGGGGCAGCGGCAGGGGCATCGAGGTTACCCGGCTGGACCCGAACGCTCGCGACCCGGATCCCCAGCAGCAGCTTGCCCAGCGTGCGGCCACTCAGCCCTTCCGCGACGCCGCAGACCACCGCCAAACACGGCAGCACCATGATCATGAGCCACTGACCGTCCGGCGTCAGCCACCACTCAAGCTCGGAAAAGCCACCACGCCCCACAATCGCACCCGCGACTGCCAGCCCCAGCACAAAGTCAACAAGCCCTGCAAAGAGCCGTCGCAGGGGCGGAGCCAGCGAGGTATCTTGCGGCAGCACAACCGGAGCCCCGGGTGGGCGAAGCACCGTCACCACGACCATACCGGTGACCATCGCGACGGCAAGCCCGAGCAGCCACGCGTCCTTCCGCGACACAGGCGTGCCGGACGTTGCTTCTCCTTCGTAGAGCACCCGCCCCGTGCCCAGCGAAACCTCCGCGATCATGCGCCGGGTCGGCTCGTTGCTCGGCGCGCCCGCGGGCGGGCGGCGATGCCAGAGCACGGCCAGCGCATCTCCAGACGCGAGGGCTGCGACTCCCCAGACCTCCTCGACGCTGTCCAGCCGCGCCAGCTCACGCCAGCCATCGCCCGGCAGTTCCTCCCCTTGCAGGGAGCGGGCATGCACGAGGAGTGACCCACCCGGCGGGCGTGACGCAGCCATGACCGACTGCCCAACCATGAGCAGCACATCGGGCCGCGGATCGGCGGTCGGGGCTTCGATCTGAGTCCAGACCTGCCCGGTCAGGAGCGCGATCTCCGCCGGTCGCACCTCATCCAGCCGCGCGATCCCCACGCCTCCCGGCACGCCGAAGATGCGGTACTCCTGCTGCGACCGCGGAAGCCGCCCGGGCTGGCGGGCCCAGTTCGGTCCCGGCACCGTCGCCCAGTCGTCTTCCTGCATCCGAAGCAGCGTGGTTTCGCCGGCATCGCTGAGCATGAGGGCAAAGAGGCCCGCGTCCGAAGCCGCAATGCCCACCACGCCCCCCTCGCCGGGGAGCGACGGGTGAACATCCAGTCGGCCCGACGGGCGCGTCACCCACCGGCCCGGCGCGATCTGCTCGGCACTGATGGACTGCACCCGCCTCGGACCGGGCTTCACATTCGGGAACGCGGCCGGCGGCGGCGGATCCTGAAAGACGAGGTAGAAGCGTGCTTCCGACGCCGCAACCGCGACGGGCGCACGACGCAGGTCCGTCGCGATTCGCACGGTCCCGGACCCAACCACCGAGTTCCGGGGCGGAACGTGCAGCACCACCGCACGCGTATCGCTCGTCGCCGTCGAGGTCGCACCCGGCGGCGGCGCGACGGGCTCGATGAACCACGCGTGCGTCGCCTCAGCGGACATGACTGGTGAGGCACCATCGCCGAGGCCGCGGCTCAGGCCGGCGGGCAGCGATCCCGCCCCCAGCAGCGGCTGACCTTGTGCGAACGCCAGGTTCGGCGCCAGCACCATGACCACGAGGGCGCCGCACGCCCAGACCCAACGGAGGTAGGGGTGCATCACGGACGATCCCCAGGTACCCGCTCGCGCGGGGTTGGAAGTTCGGAAGGACGAGGAGGTTGACCCCGGGCACCCGGCGCAGGGAGCGGAGCAGTGCCGGGCCGGGTCGAAGGTGACGCCGCACCAGGGGCGGCAGGGTTCCTGCTGGGCCCGACAGCGGGCGGGCTGGCGGGGATCGGCTTCGTAGAAGGGGCTGTGACTCCGGGCGGCTTCGCGGCCGGTGGCAGCGCCGTCGGTGCAGCCTTCGGCGGCGGCGCATCCAGATCAACCACGCGCTGCACGCCGAGGTTGTCCTTCTGACGCTCAAGGTCGAAGGCCGTCATGCGCACACGGTCACCGGGGTTCTCTGGCTCGACGATGTTCATCTCGACGTTGACGCGGTTGCGCGGCACCTCAATGTACAGCTTGGTGGCCATCCGCGGCTGGGTGATCGTGTCGCCACGGATCGCCGCGATCTGGTACTTCTCCAGCCGCGCCCGCACCTCGACATCGCCGCGCGTGTTGAGCAGTTCGACCCGAGTAGCCTCTCCGGTTTCGGGCGTGACCCAAAGTCGCCGCCCAGCCCATCGCCCCGGCAGCGTCAGGATGACCTGCCTGCCATCGGGCGACCATCGCATCCCCGGGCGAGCGCCCTCCGTCTGCAGCGGCGTGATCGCGAGCACCTCCAGCAGATCCAGCGGATGCACGGGAACACCAAACCGGGCCGCCGTGTCCGGCCTCGCCTTTGTGTGAGTTCCCACCAGCGCAACGCGTTCGTCGCCGGAGAGATCGATCCACCAGTACTGCTCAGGATTGGACCCGAGTTGGAACAGCGTCTGCCCAACCTTGTCCAGACGCATCACGACATAACGCGGCTGGACCAGGCTCAGATTGCCCTCCACCTGATCGCGCGTGCGCTTTCCATCCTCGTCCTCGGAGTCGATGAGGAGCCCGATGGGCGTGCGAAGGGCGCCCAGCCCGCGGACGCGCTCGTTGTACCTCGCCGCCAGGACCTCAAACTTCGGCAGTGGCTTGTCCAGGCGTGCTCCGGGGCCCGTGGACGGACGCGCGATGTTGCCGCCACCAAGGGAGGCAGGCTTCGGCTGGCTGCAGCCGACGAGACCGCCGACGACCAGCGTCAGGCACAGCCACGCGCCCGGCTGCCTCAGTCCTCGGACCCAGCTGGCCCTGGCGTCCCGGGTCGACTCATCCGACATGGCTGGCCCCTGCTGGCTCCGTGGGGGGTGTTGCCTCGGCAGCGGGCCCGCCCTCCGCACCTTCGTCGCCCGCGAGCACCTCCGACAACTGCTCGATCGCATCTGCCACCGCGCGGTCATCCATACCGGGATCCGGAACGACGTACTCCACCGGTGCGGACGCCGCACGCCGCGGAACGAGCACCAGCGCCCGATCGCGGCTGCCGATGACCTTCATGATCCGGCGCCTCACCAGGAGCAGCGCCAGCACAAACCGGAAGGACCGCTGCTTGGCCTCAGTCGGGTCGCCCAGGCCTTCAAAGAGGTCCGTCAGCTCATCATCGCTCAGCAGGGCTTTCCGTGCGGGCGCGTGGGCCCGATATGAAGTCTTCCAATGGCCAAAGAGCCGCCCTTCAGGACGGTACCCAGAGTCCCATGACTCACGCGACACATCCACGCGGCCAAGCTCGCCGGCAGCGCTCTCAACCAGGCATGCGATGTACGCCTCACCCGGGGTGAACTGGGTGCCGGTCGCGGCGCAGCGTCCCGTCGAACTCCGGAAGGCCGCACCACCCAGAGGATTCATTGAACTGATCGGGCTCGACATGCCCCCAGTGTACGGCCGCTGCCGAGGCCTTCCCGCCGGGGCCGGTCCGGCCTGTCGCCTGCATGACACCCCAGAATCCGCCCCCCTCGGGACGATCCCGGGCCGTCGCCGCCTCGTACCATCTGTCCACATGCTCCCACGCAGACCCACACGTCAGGTTGTTCTCGGCGACTCACGCGTCGGCTTCGTCAAGATCGGCGGCGGCAAGCCCGCCCGCGACGGCACGCCCACGACCGCCGCGCCCGTCTCGGTGCAGTCAATGACCTCCGGTTACACGTACGAGATCGACAAGTGCGTCGCGGAGATCAACAAGCTCGCGGCGGGCGGGGCCGATGTTGTCCGCGTCGCCGTCCCCGAGAAGAAGGACACCGAGGCGCTCCGCCACATCATCCCGCAGGTGCGGGTGCCGATCGTCGCGGATGTGCACTTCCACTTCCAGCGGGCGTTGGAGGCCGTCGAGGCCGGCGTGCACAAGATCCGCCTCAACCCCGGCAACATCAACGACCGCGCCCAGGTCAAGGACGTGATCCAGGCCTGCAAGGCCCGCAAGCTCCCGATCCGCGTGGGCGTCAACGAAGGCTCCATCATCGAGCGCAAGGACAAGCAGAAGCGCCAGAAGGAACTCGGCGCCGTCTTCAGCGACCACAAGCACGGCTACATGCTCGCCATCATGATCGCCAAGCTCGAGGAGTACCTCGACATCTTCTCCGAGGAGGACTTCCACGACATCGTGATCAGCGCGAAGTCCATGGACGCCTCCCTCGTGATCGATGCGTACACCGAAATCTCCAACCGCTTCGACCATCCCCTGCACCTGGGCGTCACGCACGCGGGCCCCAAGGAAACAGGCTGCATCCGCTCCGTCGTCGCGCTCGGGTCGCTGCTCACGCAAGGCATCGGCGACACGATCCGCATCTCCTACGCCAACGATCCGATCTACGAGGTTGAGGACGGGCTGGAGCTCCTCTACTGCCTGGGCCTGCGCGAGCGCAAGGGCGTCGATCTCATCGCCTGCCCAACCTGCGGCCGCATTCAGGTTGATCTCTTCACCCTCATCCAGGACGTCCGCAAGCAGCTCGCGGCGAAGGTCTACCTCCCCATGAAGGTCGCCGTCATGGGCTGCATCGTCAACGGCCCGGGCGAGTGCGAGGGTGCGGACGTCGCCGTCTTCGCAGGCGACCGCCGCGGCATCATCTACGTCCAGGGCGAAAAGGTCGCCAACGTCCCCGAGGAGAAGATCCTCGAGACGCTCCTCCACCACTGCCTCGACTTCCAGACGCGCGTGGAGCAGGGCACCGCCAAGCTCGGCGAGAAGAAGGTCGACATCAAGCCGCCCGACCCCATCGGCGACGCCAGCACCGCCTGGGAGAAGATCGCCGCAGGCAAGGTCGAGAAGATCGGCGAGCAGATCAAGCCAGCCACGCTCACCATCGGCAGGACCTGACCAACTCAACCGAGCCCTCCGCGCAAGCGGAGGGGGCCTCCCCTCGAAGTCCCCCACAATCATTCAAAGATCTTCACACCGCCGGGGTCGCCCTCCCCACGTCGGCCGGGCACGCTTCCGCGCCCGAATGGCATCCCCTCAGCCGCCCCACTCGAAGGACTGGAGCGATGTTCCCACGAGACCGAACCCTGATCGCCGTCGTCTTGGCACTCTTCGCCGCAGCCCTGCTTGGCGGCTGCGTCTCAATCGGCCCCGACAATCCCGCCATCAAGGTCAGCGAGTCCGAGGCCCGCGACCTTCTGCGGAAGATGGAACGCGATCCCAAGCCGCTGGCCCGTCCCGTCGTCGTCCTCGGCGGCTACCGCGGCCCGGAATCCGAGACCAACGGCATCATGGCCACACTCGCCGAAGCGACCTCGGGCAAGGTCTCGGACTTCGCCGCAGTCTCCTACCGCTGGTACGACGACCTCGATGAGATCTGCGACAAGATCGTGCGTGAGGTCAACGAGAAGTTCCCGAGCCACCACCCAACCGAAACGATCGAGGTGGACGTCGTCGGCATCTCGCTCGGCGGCCTCGCGGCACGCTGGGCCGCAATCCCGCCCGAAGAGCGCATCCGCCCGGGCAAGGACGCCTGGCGCCGCGAGGACGGCACAATGCCCAAGAAGCGGCTCAAGATCGCGCGGCTCTACACCGTGGTCGCGCCGCACCAGGGCGTCACGATGTCGTCATACCTACTGCCCCCCGGCGGCGTCCTCGCCGACATGGGCGCGGACTCGGGCGTCGTCACCACCGTCAACCGCCGCCTGTCCGAGGGAAAGTCAACGTACGAAGTCGTGGCCTACGGCTCACCACGCGACTCCATCGCGGGCGACGCCAACTTCGCCCCGCCGGGCATGAAGGCCGTCTGGACCAGCGGCAACCTCACCGGCACGCACTGGGCCCAGATCGACAACCCCATCTTCTACGCGGACATCGCAAGAAGACTGCGAGGCGAGAAGCCAGTGGCAGAGCCGACGAAGATCCCACAGTGACAGAACCAACAACCGAGCCCTCCGCGCAAGCGGAGGGGGATCTGTCCGAGTCGTCGAAAGCCCAATCCCCCCACGCTTGCGCGTGGGGCTCCATCGGTTTGGGTCAATCACACCTTCGGCCGGATCGCCGCGGCGTGCACCTCGCGCAGCTGCTCGTCCGTCACCGGGCCCGGCGCGCCCGTCATGAGGTCCTGGCCGATCTGCGTCTTGGGGAAGGCGATCACGTCGCGGATGTTGCTCGTGCCCAGGAAGTTCATCACGAGGCGATCCAGCCCGAACGCGATGCCCGCGTGCGGCGGCGCCCCGTACTGCAGCGCTTCGAGCAGGAAGCTGAACTTCTCCTTGGCCTGCTCGGGCGTCAGGCCCAGCAGCGTGAAGACCTTGCTCTGCACGCGCGGATCATGGATGCGCACGCTGCCGCCGGCGATCTCCTGGCCGTTGAGCACGATGTCGTACCCGGCCGAGACGATCGCCTCGATCGTGACATCATCGTCCACATCGGCCTTCACGAACGCCTCGGCCTGATCGTCGTTGGGCGCCGTGAACGGATGGTGCATCGCGACCCACTTGCCCGTCTCCTTGTTCTTCTCGAACATGGGGAAGTCGACAACGATGAGGAAGTTCCACGGCCCGCCCTCGCTGCCGGGCTTGGGCACAACGCCCGTATCGCGCGCCACGACCTGCCGCAGTTCGCCCAGCGACTTCGTGCAGACCGTGTACGTGTCCGCAACAAACAGCACCGTGTCGCCGGGCTGCAGCTTGAGCGCCTCGAAGAGTTCGGCCTTCACGCTCGTCAGGAACTTCGCGATGCCCGTCTCAAACTCGCCCGCGGCGTTCACCTTCACCACCGCGCACCCGCCCGCGCCAAAGCCGCGGACGAACTCGTTGTAGCCGTCGGTGATCTTGCGCGTGAGCTTCTCCGCTCCGCCGCCGTTGCCGGGAACGCGGATGGCCTTGACAACGCCACGCTGGCTGTTGAACCGCGGACGATCTGCACCCTTCGCGAGCGCCTCCTTGAAGAAGGCAACCTCGCTCTTGGCGGCCACGTCAGAGATGTCCGTGATCTCAAGGCCATAACGCGTGTCGGGCCGGTCGATGCCGAAGCGCTCCATCGCCTCGCGGTACGGCATGCGCTTGATCGGCGGCACGTCGTACCCGCACATCTCCTTCCACAGGCGGCGCACGAACCCTTCCATCATGTCCGTCACGTGCTCTCGCCGCACGAAGCTCATCTCAAGATCGATCTGCGTGAACTCGGCCTGACGATCCGCACGCGGATCCTCATCGCGGAAGCAGCGGCAGATCTGCATGTACCGGTCACACCCCGCGACCATCAGGATCTGCTTGAAGAGCTGCGGGCTCTGCGGCAGCGCGTACCAGCTCCCCGCCATGTGCCGGTTGGGCACCAGGAACTCGCGCGCCCCCTCGGGCGTGCTCTTGTAGAGGATCGGCGTCTCGATCTCGAGGAAGCCGTTCTCGTCGAAGTACCGGCGCGTGGTCTGGTAGACCTTGTGCCGTGTCGCGAGCGCGTGCTGCATCGCGGGCCGGCGCAGGTCGATGTAGCGGTGCTTGAGGCGCAGCTCCTCGTTGGGGAGCTTGTTCTTCCCATCGGGCGAGGGATCCTCGGGGAGGAAGGGCGGATTGGTGGTCTTGTTGAGGACCTCAAGGCTCGTGACCTCGACCTCGATCTTGCCGGTGACGAGCTTGGGGTTCTCGCCGCCGGAGCGCACGCGCACCTTGCCCTCGATGGCGATGACGTCCTCGTTGCGGAGGTGGTCGGCGGTCTCGAGAATGTCCTTGGGGAGCGACTCACCATCAAAGACGACCTGCGTCACGCCGAAGCGGTCGCGAAGGTCGATGAAGACCAGGCCCGTGCCATGGCCGCGGTAGGAGTTGACCCAGCCGTTGAGGCGAACGACCTGGCCAACGTGCTCGGAACGGAGTTGCCCGCAGGTGTGCGTGCGAATCAGCATGAGAAGAGGTCCTTTCTAGAAGCGGGGCGAGTATAGGGAGGGGGAGGTCTTGGGTGG
>CAZBXF010000012.1:23853-31812 GCA_964495635.1 uncultured Phycisphaeraceae bacterium | reverse complement strand
AGTTTGGGGCGTTCGGTCGTTTCGATTGAAGGAAAACACGGGCAAACACGCAAAGCCCGGCGCACGCATGCATGTGTGTGTCCAGGCCTGCAGGGTGCTCAGAGACTTCTCAGGAAAGGAAAAGGGGTATGGTCACACAGACCTTCGGCCGCCGGATCTCGCTCGGAATGGGAAATCGCAAGGGCTTCACGCTGATCGAGCTGCTGGTGGTCATCGCGATCATCGCGCTCCTGATCGGCATCCTGCTCCCGGCCCTGGGCAGCGCCCGCGTCTCGGCCCGGCGCACCGCCAGCCTCTCCAACCTCCGCCAGAACACCTTCTACATGAACTACTACTCCACCGACAACAAGGAGGAGTTCCTCAACCCCTTCTCACCCGTGAACACCACGGCGACGGGCCTCGATGACCGCACCTGGGTCATGGTCCCCGACGTGCAGGCTCAGCAGGAAGGCCTCCGCTTCGGCCAGACCGGCTGGGACTACGGCCAGGGCACCCAGAGCAACAGCGGCACCGAGACCTTCGGCTACCACTGGCTCAGCCACATGCTCTACGCCGACGACACCAACAAGTCGCGCGCCGTCTCGGGCTTCGCCCCCGGCGATTCGGCCCTCAACCGCATGCTCCGTGAGCTCCAGAGTGGCAACGCCCAGACCGACCTCAACTGGATCTTCCCGGTCTCCTACTGGTACCCGCCCGTCTTCTGGCAGAGCTCCCAGCGCTTCGCCGGCAACACCCCGACGCGCCTGACCCCGACCACCACCAACAACTTCTACATCCGCCGCAACCGCGTCTCCGACACGCTCGTCACCAGCAAGAAGGTCCACCTCTTCGAGCGTCAGGACTTCTACACCAAGCCCGTCGCAGGCAAGTTCGCCCAGTGGAACCGCCCCCGCGCCAAGACCAACTACGCCGCCGTCGATGGCTCCGCCGGCACCGTCGCGATGGCCGATGTGATCGCCCGCACGACCACGCAGGCCTCCCAGGTCGACTCGCGCGATGGCCTCCTGAGCCAGCCCGCCGGCACCTGGGGCTCGCCCCTCGCCAGCGCCGCCGAGCTCCAGTTCTTCTTCGAGTTCTCCGGCGACCCCTTCAACAGCCAGTTCCAGTTCGACATCGGCAGCCAGCCCGCCGTCACCGGCCCCGCCGCCCCCGCCTACTTCTGGTCCACCCGCAACGGCATCCGCGGCATCGATCTCCCCTGAGTCTGCCCCGGTTCCGGGCTCCTCGCCCGGTCGCCCGACCGACACCACGGACCCAGCCGCCCGCGCGGCTGGGTCTTTTCGCGAATGAACAGCCCCCTAGCCTTCCCTGGTTCACCATCCCAACAACCCGGAGACAGACATCATGGCAAACCTCGAGTTCCTGCCCGAAGACAAGAAGAAGACCTACATCGCCGGCGGCATCATCGCCTTCTGCCTCGTCGGAGCGGTGGTCGGGTACCTGGTCCTCTCCGGTGGCGATCCGGCCAACGATCCGAACGTGCAGGCCGCGATCGACAAGTCCAAGTCGCTCGATCAGCAGATCGCCGACCAGCAGCCCAAGATCCCGGATCCACCAGCCCCGACCGCCAAGACGCGCAGTGCCGTGAAGTCCGACGGCACGGGCACGCGCTGAAGTTCGCGATCCCGAGTGACATTTGTCGCTGATCGACTTTCGCGGCACGAAGAAATCGTGTAGTCTTGCGGTGCCGCC
Organism: uncultured Phycisphaeraceae bacterium; assembly: GCA_964495635.1. Classification (GTDB taxonomy): domain Bacteria; phylum Planctomycetota; class Phycisphaerae; order Phycisphaerales; family UBA1924; genus JBBASU01. The sequence continues at coordinate 30,120 of CAZBXF010000012.1, read as the reverse complement.
TGGATTCCCGGGCGAAGGAGACCGCACATGAAGACGACAGGGGTGTCGGCGATGGATCGGTTGCTTGCGCGCACTGGCCGCCGCGGCTTCACGCTCATCGAGCTGCTGGTGGTCATCGCAATCATCGCGCTGCTCATCGGCATCCTGCTCCCCGCGCTCGGCAAGGCCCGTCAGTCGGCACGCCTCACCGTCTCGCTCAGCAACGCCAAGCAGATCAACACAGGTGCCCAGGTCTACAAGACCGACAACAAGGGCTTCATGCCGCTGACCATGAACTGGCCGCGCGGCTTCGATGGTCCCTCCGCCAGCTTCCCCACGCGCCGCCACTTCCCCGCCGGAGGCAACGGTGCCCTGCAGGGATGGTGCACCTGGAGCTTCGGCGGGAAGAACGCCAGCGCCTACTGGGCCAGTGATTCCGGCGGCGCCTTCGACGTTGAGGCCGCGGATCGTCCCCTGAATCCGTACATCTATCCCGAGCTGGACTTTGAGGCCCCGCCCCGCCCGCAGCTTCTGGGCGCGACAGCACCGGCCCGGACCAACCTCCAGATGCAGGTCTTCCGCGATCCCGGCGACCGCTTCACCTACCAGCGCAACTGGCCCAACCCCACCCTCTCGCTCAACTCCTACGACGACGTCGGCACGAGCTACCACTTCAACGTGAAGTGGTGGGAGCAGCTCCCCCAGCTCCCCTTCGATCGGCGCTTCGTCTTCGGCACGCAGCGCCTCGCCCTCGCCGACGCCTTCCAGCCCTCGCGCATGGTCTGGATGCACGACCAGATCGCCGACGTGGTGGCCAACAACACCAGCGCAACCTTCCAGCTCAAGAACGGCTACGGCGATGTCAACAAGTCGGTGATGGCCTTCATGGACGGCCACTGCAAGTACACCACCGTCATCCCCGGCAACACCCCCCGAGCCTTCGATAACGAGTTCTACACGATGGTCTTCACCGACCTCCGCCCGCCCCAGTAAGCACGCGCGCCGTGACCACCTCTCGCACCCATGGGGAAGACCGATGGCCGCAGACTCTGACTCCTCGCAGAAACTGAAGCTGATCGCCGCGGCGGTCATCCTCGCCATCGCCGCTGGCCTCTTGGTCTGGAACTTCCTGCCCGAGCCGCCGCCCCCGGGCGCAATCGACCCGGCCGCCGCCGACACGCCCCAAACGCCAGCCCCAGGCGAGCCGCCACCCAAGAACCGCGCCCGCGCGCCGCAGTAGTCCCCCCGACCAGCGTGAGCAGGCCCGCTGCTCCAGCTCGGTTCTCTAGCTCGGTGCTGGAAGACCGCCACGCGCCGTGAGAGCTCGACGTCGCGACGCGCCCCGCCCCCCTCAGGGCGCAAGGCCCACACGCTGGATCCCCAGCTGCGCGCACCACTCGTGCACCTGCACCACCTCGTCATAGGGGACCAGGTCCCCCGCGTCGATCAGCACGATCAGGCTCGCGGCACCATGCCGCGTCGCACGCCGGGCCAGCGCATCGCGCAGGTCCGTGAAGGCGATCTGCGCCTCGGCCGGTGTGTCCGAGCCGAGCGTTCCGGCCCGCTCACGCAGCACGATCCGCGTGCCCCCGTCGGTGCCCGTCCCCCCCTCGCGCCGCAGCTCCAGCCTCAGCCGCACATCCGAGTCAGGACGCGGCGCGCTGCTGCTCCCGCGCGACGCCAGCCCGCTGCGCAGGAACCACTCCGGCCCCAGGATCGCGGTGCTCGCCATGAAGAAGATGAGGATCACCATCACGACATCCACCATCGGCGTCATGTTCGGCCCGTGGTGCGAGTCGTACGTCGTCCGCGCGTTGCGCATCCGGAATGGGCGGCTGCGGCCGATCATGGCGTGCCCTCTGAGCCAGGAACGCCGCCACGGGAGGCAACCAGCTTCACGCTCGTGAGGCCCGCGCTCCGCAGCGCGTCGAGCACCGGCCGGACCGTGGCAAAGTCGAGCGTGCGGTCCGCCCGCAGATGAATGACCGGCTGCGCCGCCGCGGCATCGGGGAAACGCGCCGCAAGCAGCGCCCGGAGCTGCGCGATGTCAAGCGGCCGCCCATCGACCACGATCTCCGGCGCCGCCGCCGCCGAGCGCGGCGCAAGCACATTGACGATCAGCGCCGGACGCGCCGACTCGCTCCCGCCCACCGCAGACGCCGGAAGGTCCAGCCGAGTCTGCCGATCCGTCGCGAGCCGCCCCACGATGAGATAGAAAACAATCAACACCATGACCACGTCGATCAGCGGCGTGACATTGATCTTCGCGCCAGGAGAGTCGTGATGGTGCAGGCGAAGTCGCATGGGGGAAAGCCAGAAGCGGGAAAGCGACAAGCGAAAACGAAGAGTTCAACTCGAAGGGCACGGAGGTCGGACACGGAGGGGGAAGTGGTCAAGTGGTCAAGTGGTCAAGTGCCTTTGGATATTCTGTTCTCGCCTTTCCTAGTACCAAGTGCCAAGTGCCTCGCCTTGCTGTCTTCCACTCGACCACTTCGCCACTTGACCACTCAACCACTTTTCTGGCTCGCGTCCTCTCGCGCCGGGATCCGCTCGACGATCTCCGCCGCGACCACCGTGGCTCTGGTGCAGAGGCGGTCGACGATATTGCGGTAGATGCCGTAGATGAGCAGGCACGGGATCGCGAGGCACAGGCCCAGCAGCGTGTGGAAAAGAGCCTTGGAGATGCCCAGTGACAGGTCCGCCGGTCCGGCCTGGCCGCCGGACTCGCCCAGGCTCGTGAACGCGAGGATCATGCCCCACACGGTGCCCGCGAGGCCCACCAGCGGTCCGAGATTGCCGATGACGCTCAGGAGGTCGATCTTGCGAAACCAGCGCGCCGACTCTTCCGACGCCGCGAGCTCGGCCGCGTCACGGATGGCCGCACGGTCACGCCCGGACAGGGCGATCGCCGGTCGGATGATGCGCGAGAGCAGCGAGTCATCGTCGCGCACGGTCAGCTCGACATCCTGCCACCTGCCGGCACGGGCGAGGTCGAGCAGCCGCCCCGAGAGCGCGGCGGGCACGATGTTCGCCGCGCGGATCTCGATGATGCACACAACGATCACAGCAACGCCGATCACCGAGCCCAGCAGCAGCAGGATCGTGAAGAAGTCAAAGGACTGAACAAACAGCCCCCAGAGCCCCCCTCCGCCGCCACCACCACCCCCTCCGCCACCAGCCGCGGGCGGAGAGGTCTGAGCAAGCGTAAGTGTGCAGAAATCGGTGATCGTCATGATTGGAGTCATGGTAGTGGGGGTTTGGCAAATGGCTAAAGGGTCAAATCGTCAAATGGCCAGATTGAGGAATCGTGTTGACATCAGCGCTGTGTTGTACGCTCCCCGCCTGCTTGCCTGCTTGCCTGCTTGCCTGCTTGCCTGCTTGCCTGCTTGCCTGCTTGCCTCTCCCTCACTCCTCTCCTTCCTTGATCTCCCTCGTCGTCCTGTACCCCTCCGTGAGCCATCCATGGAGGTCCGCCAGGCGGGCCCGTTCGCTGGCGAAGGGATAGGTCTCGCTGGTGGGTGCGACCCAGCTTCCTGTCGTGCGGCACTGGATCGGCGGCAGATCGCAGATCATCGCGGCTTCGGGGCGCGTGCTCCAACTCGCAGGGATGCTCAGCGTCATGCGCCGTGTTGTCTCGCCGCTGGCCTCAAGCGTGATCGCGAGCAGCATCTCGGCGGGCGCAAGCGATCCCGGCGGCAGCCGATCGGGCCACTCGACGACCGCGACGGAGCCGCCGCTGGCGATGGGCGTCGGCGTGCGCGTCCGGCCATCGAACATCTGGTCCCATCCCGCAGCCTCGAGGTCGTCGGAAGAGGTCACGCGGTAAGCGTCGATGTGGATGACGCGGGCGATCGGCGCCGGGCGCGCCTTGCCCGAGTGAGCGGTGCGGTACTCGTGCGCAAGGACGAAGGTCGGGCTCGCGATATCCCGCTCAGAAGCGCCCAGCGCGATGGCCAGCATCCGAACAAGCGTGGTCTTGCCAGCGCCCAGGTCGCCGCGCAGCAGCACCGTATCGCCAGGACGCAGGAGTTCCGCCAGCGCGAGGGCCATCGCGCCCGTGGCCCCGACACTCGGAAGGGTGCGCGTGATCAGCGCTGATGTGCTGCCGCTGCCGGCGATGTTGTTCACGTCAGTCATTGGCGGTCCTGTCACGTTCCTTGGGCACGGCGCGCGGCGTGGTGAGGCTCGGCGGCGCTTCCCAGTAGAACTCGGTCGCGTCGAAGGGCATGTCGGCGAACGTGTCCTCCGCGAGGCCCGTGTTCACAGCCACGGCGCCCATCGCCGTGGCGGCGCGTCGATTGCCGGCGCGGTCGCCAGGATTCTCAAGCTCGGTGATGAGCTGCGCAACCAAGGCTCGCTGCTGCGCGTCGCCCGTCTCCTTCCATGCACGCAAATCGTCGAGTCCGGCGATCCCGAAGCGGTGGATCGCGATCGCGGCGATGTACGCGTCCCCCTCGACCGCGTTGCTCGCAAGGTGCGGGATGAGCAGACGCGTGGCGCGGATGCGCAGCTTCTCCCGCTTTCCCCCGCCCGCCGCAGCGGCGCAGAGGAACTGCTGCTGCGCATCGGCCGAGTCGAGCCCGCGCTCAAGAAGCGGCTCGGCGATGGCCGCGTGTCGCGTGAGGTACTCAACGCCCTCGATCGCGTTGGTGAGGAGCATCGTGAGGTACCCGTCGTCAGCCTCCGCATCCCGCGGCAGCGAATCGTGCGCAAGCCCCTCGTACGTCACACGCAGCAGCCGCTCCGACGGCGGGAGATCAAGCCGACGCAGCAGGTGCGCCGCGAGGTGGCGCTGCTGCATGTCCTTCGAATCCAGCGCGGCCTCCAGCGCGGGCGCAGCCTCCGGGCCGAGTTCACGCAGCTTCTGCTCCGCCGACGCCGCGCCTCGCTTCGGGTCGGTGGCAAGATCCGCGACGAGGCGGGCCGCTTCCGCGGCCACATCGGCCTTTGGCTCTGCCTTGGGCGCTTCGGGTTGCGCAGCATTCAGCAGCACGCCGATGATCGCGATGCACAGTGTGTTCAAGCGTCACCTCCGGAGCGGCCGTGTTCGTACCCGAGCGTGCGGCCATCAACGATCGAGCCATCCGCGAGCCGCACGCGCGCGCCAGGACCCGAACCTGCGGCGAGGATACGTCCGACCGGCGCGACCGGAGTCTTTAGCTCGCCGAGCAGGCTCATGAAGGAAGCCGACGGCGACGCCGCAAAGAGGAGTTCGTAGTCCTCGCCCGCGCCCGCCGCGTCAAGCACACCGGGCACGCCCTCCGCCAGCGGCACAGCCTCGCCGTCGATCTCGATCACAACCCCGCTCGCGACACCCATCCGCCACGCATCAATGCCGAGTCCATCCGAGATGTCCATCATCGCGTGGAGATCACCGCCGAGCACGCGCCGCAGCCACAGTCCCTCCGCAATCCGCGGCGTGAACCAAAGATGCTTCTCGCCCGCCCCGGGTCTCTTGGGTGGTGTGCCGGTCCCCGGCACTCTTCCTTCGCTGGCCGACGCCGCGCCGAATGACCCGCCGATGCTGCCCGTCACATACACCACATCACCCACGCGCGCCCCGCTCCGCAGGATCGCCGGGCCGTCACACTCGCCCATGATGGTGATGGAGAGGACCAGCGGCGAGCCATCAGGCCCGCTCGCGATGTCGCCCCCGACAAGTGGGCACCGCATGGCCGCCGCCGCGCCATGAACAAGGTCGAAGAGCTCATCAGCGCGATGCTGCGGGTACGACGCTGGCAGCACGACGCTCGCCAGCGCAGCCACGGGCGACCCGGCCATCGCAGCGATGTCAGACATCGGCCGCGCAATGGCCTTGTGCGCAACGCGTTCCAGCGGCGTGGTACTCAGAAAGTGACGCCCCTCGACAACCTGATCCACCTTGAGAAGCGTGCGGCGTGAAGTGCCTGGCACGCCCGCCACATCGCCGCCGATCACGGCGCAGTCATCGCCGGGCCCGACTTCAACGCGCGGGAAGCGAGCGGACAGGTCCGCCGAGCGGCGGTAGATGTGTGAGAGGAGTTCGATCTCGCGCATCAGTCCTGCTCCTTCATCGAAGCTCATCAGCGCGACACGAACGCATCGGCCAGTCGGCGCATGAGGGGAACGACGATGAACGCGGACGGGAGCGCCACGAGAAACGAGATGACAAAGCCACGCATCCAGCGGCCGATGAGATCGCCGCGGACGCCGGTGTTCACGACCGTCATCGCAAGGGACATGATGAGGCTCATCGCGAGCACCATGAGCATGACAAAGAGGATGTTCCCGCCCTTGCGTGACAGCACC
>CAZBXF010000012.1:0-23753 GCA_964495635.1 uncultured Phycisphaeraceae bacterium | reverse complement strand
CGCGAGCACCATGAGCATGACAAAGAGGATGTTCCCGCCCTTGCGTGACAGCACCGAGTGAGCCTCCCGACTCTTTCCTGCCTTCCCAACCTTCTCATCCTTGTGGGGCAGGCGTCCCGCCTGCCTCTACCCAATCTACTTCTTCTCTTCTGTCTTCTTCCCCGGCTCGGCCTCAGCAACGCTGAGCCCGAGCGCCGCCGCGAGTTCGGGATCGATGCTGCGCGAGCCCGGCTCGCCGGTCGTCAGCGCAAAGCCGCCCGCATAGTCCCACATGCACCAGCCGATGCCCGCGGCTTCGAGCGCTTCCCGCAGGTCGCGCGTCCACGCCAGGCGCGAGGCTCGCGGCGAATGCTCCTTGTACACGCCGAACTCGCCGCACCAGATCGGCACGTTGTGCGTCGCCGCCCACGACTGAAGCATCCCGATCTCGCTCAGGATGCGACCCTTGTTCCAGCCCTTCTTCGCGTAGTCGAGCACGGCCGATGCGCCGTTCCGGGCATCCTCGTCGCTCTCGCGTCCCTTGAGCACCGCCTGAGCGACGGCCGCGGCGTTGGCTTCGCTGGACGGATACTCCAGGCCCGCCACGTGCTTCCAGCCCGCCCAGCCCCAGCTCGCGCCCTGATGCGTGAAGATGTGCGGCTCATAGAAGTGGAACGAGTACACGACGTTCTTGTCCTCGTGCGGGAAGAGGCGCTTGAGTCCGGCGGGCCCGCCCCATTCGTCGCCCGTGGCGATGATCGTGTGGTTCGGGACGCGGTGCCGGATGGTCTTGATGAGCCGGTCCTGGGCACGCCACCAGAGCGTCGGGTCCTTGATGTTGTGCGGCTCGTTCAGCAGCTCGATGAAGACCATCTCGGGATCCGTCTCGCCGATGACGGGTGCAAACTCGCTCCAGAACATCAGCAGCAGGTCAATCCGCCCATCGTCCGGATCGATCTCGAGCCACGGACCCTGCTTGCTCGTGTGCGGGTCGAAGATGACCGCGATCCCGGCCGCGTTGATCCGCTTGATGTCGGCCATCAGCGGCTCGAGCACTTCCATGTCGAAGTGGCTGCCGGGCGTCTTCCAGAGCGCGTCGGGCTCCACCGGCAGCCGCACGTGCGTGATGCCCGCGGCCTTCAGCGCCGCGAGATCCGAATCGGTGATGAACTTCTGCCGCGTCTCCGGGCTCTGGTCCTTCGGGAGCCAGTACCAGTGCGCCAGATTGACGCCCTTCGCGAGCCTCGCAAGACGCGAGGCGGGCACAGGTGTCTGCGACACATCCCCCGGAACCGGGATGATGCCGGGCGGCTGGGCAAGCGTTTCGGAAGCGGCAAAGAGCGCGAGGGCGGCAGCGAAGAAGATCCCGGCGAAGAGTCCGCGGGTTGAGATCGTCGTCATGCAAAGAGCGTAGTGCGGGAGTGCTGGGTGCGCAGTGATCAGGGGGCCCCGCCGGGGCAATCGCATCGGACCCTTCGGAGCCCCGAAGGGTCCTTGGGTTGGAGCAAGGGGTGGCGCAAAGCCGCCAGTCGCTCCGAGCGCAGCCCGTGGAGCGCCAGACCGAGTTCCTTCACCCGAGCCGAATCACCAGTTCAGGCCGCGGTCTTCTTGAGCTTCGCCTGCCGGCGCTCGGCGTCCGGAACCTTGACATCCCACGTCAGACCCAGGAAGGACAGGCCCTTGATGATGACGTAGGAGAGGTCAAACTGCCACCAGGCCAGGCCATGGCGTGCAGAGGTCGGGAAGGCGTGGTGGTTGTTGTGCCACCCTTCGCCGAAGGCGAGAACACCGACGATGGGGTTGTTGCGGCTCTCGTCGTGGCTCTCGTAGGTCTTGCTTCCCCACACGTGGCAGATGGAGTTGACGCTCCACGTGACATGGTGCACGAAGCACACGCGGGCGAGCCCGCCCCAGACCAGGCCCAGGCCATACGCCGCGAGGGCGCTGGTGAAGGAGCCGGTGGAGATCCACACGACGGCCATCGCAATGAACGCGGGGATGACCAGGCCCGCAAGCATGAACCAGCGGAAGTTGCGGGAGATCGAGAGGAGCATGGGATCACGGACGATGTCGGGCGCGTAGCGCATGCGCTCCGGCTCGCCCATCTTGATCATCCAGCCCATGTGAGCGTGATAGAAGCCCTTGATGATGCCCTTGAGATCCTCGCCATGGTCGGCGTGAGGGGAGTGCGGATCGTCGCTCTCATCGCTGTGGCGGTGGTGCTGGCGGTGCCAGGCGACCCAGTCGACCAGCGGGCCCTCGACGGCCATGGAGCCCGCGGCGCCCAGGATCCACTTGCCGACCTTCGTCGTCTCGAACGACTTGTGCGTGAAGTAGCGGTGGAAGCCAATCGTGATGCCCAGGCCGCTGACCAGATACATCCCCAGGAAGAGCGAGATGTAGAGCCAGTCAACCGCAATGCCCCACAGCGACCAGACGGCGAAGGCGAACGCCGCGAACGGCAGGATCACCGCCAGCAGGTTCATGTACCGCACCTTCGCGGAAGCGCGGTGGTGGGGCAGCGCCGTGTTGGTGGGAGCCGGCGGGTCCACCTCGCCGGTGAGTTCCGGCAGCGAAATGCTGGGCAGGGTCGGAAGCGGGGGAAGGGCGGACGCGATGGATTCGATGGCGGCAGCTGGGATCGAGCCAGAGATCGGGTTCGAGCCGGAGTTGGTGATCTGCGTCAAAACGGACCTCACTGGATGGGATGCGTGCCAGATAGTCTCAACGTCGCCACAAACAGGTCACGGGGCAGGGCGTTCACGCGGGGCGCGCCGTTCGCGCCAAACTGGTCCTCCGGGCTTACCGCGAGGCCCATCAACATCGCATGGTACGCGTCAGGCCTCCAACGGACATGCGGATCTCATGGAAGCGCGATGAGATTGAGGACCAAAAGACAGAAAGGCCCGGGGTAAATACCCGGGCCTCAGATCAATTGCCAGAACTATGACGAGAGCATTCTTCCCACAGCACCACCCGCGCCGGTGGTCTTAGCGGCGGCGGTTGGGCATGGGCAGGTTGCGCACCATCAGCAGCTCGACATCGATCGTGACAGGAACGTCGCTGGGACGGGCAGTCTCGATCATCGGCGAAGTCTGGTTCATCTGTGCCGGGACCTTGATCGTCCGGGTGCCACCGACCTTCATGCCCTCGAGGCCCATCGTCATGGCCTGGAACTCGCCGGGGATCCAGATGTAGGGCTTCTCGCGGGTCGCCTGCTCGATCACCTTGCCCTCGGCATCCTTGATCGTGTACGCAGCGACAGCGACCGCATTCGCCGTCGCGGCCTCACCCTCGCCAACCTTCGTGTCGGTCATCTGCAGCGCATCGACAAGCTGGATCACGAAGACCAGGTCCGTGTTGGGCGGAATGTCCGAGCCGGCGCCGCGCTCGCCGTAGCCCATCGCCGCCGGGACCGTGAGGCGACGGACGCCGCCGACACGCATGCCCGGAACGCCCTTCTGCCACCCCTCGATGACCCCGTTGAGCGGGAACGCAATCGGCTCGCCGCGGTCGAAGGCCGAGTCGAACACAACGCCGTCGCTCTTGCGCGTGCCGTGGTAGAGCGCAACGACCGCGCCGCCGGGCTTGACCTCGTACCCCTCGCCGATCTTCAGATCCTCGATGATCAGGCCACCCTCGAGAGTCTGAGTAGCGACGGGAGCGTTGTTCGGCACGGGGATTCCCTTCGGGGCTTCGGGTGCGGCGGGCGGAGTGGTGGGGGTGGCGGTGGGGGCGGTGGTGGCGGTGGTGGCGGGCTGCGCGGCGGGGGTGCCCTCCTGCGCCATGGCGGCGCTCGCCAGGCCGACAACGGCCAGGATCGCAAGGGCGGGCAAGCAACGGACGGAGCGGGCGGAGACGTGCATCGTGGGTCCTTTCGTCGGGTTCGAGGCGTGACAGCCGGTGGCAGGTCGGGATTCGTCCGACCGGCGGATGCCGGTGGCCCGGGCTGGCGGAAGCTCTGGTCAGTCCGGAGCGACGCCAGAAGACGCCCGGAGAGGCCGCTAGGGTAGGACGCGGCGACGGGCAGGGCGTTCCGGCCTGCATCGACGAATCGGCATGGGCGAATCGGCATGGGCGAATCGGCATGGGGTAGATCCCGCAGCGTTGGCAGGGGCGTCAGGAGCGCACGGTGAGCACAGCGTCAGGCACCGCAGGTGGCGGCGGCGCGAACGGGCCCGGCCCGGGAAGCGCAGGGGCACTGGCTCTGCCCGCACGCGGGCGAGCGCCGGCAGCATTCGCGCGGGCCTTTGGCGGGCCGCCGCAGGTGGTGGCACGGGCGCCGGGGCGCGTGAACCTGATCGGCGAGCACATCGACTACCGCGGCGGGTGCGTGCTGCCGATGGCGATCGAGCGAGATTGTGTGGTGGCGATGGGCCCCGGCGCGCCAGGCAAACTGCGTGTCATCGCGCCCGACGCGCCCGGTGGCGAGGCGCGGGCCGAGCTTGATGCGGCGGCGATCACGGAGCCAACGGCGGCGGCGGCGCTGGGCCGCGCCGGAGTTGCACGCGGGTCATGGGCGAGTTACGTCCTCGGATCGCTGTGGGCGATGACGGCGTCGGACACGCCAGGCCGCGATGGTGCGCCCAGCGCGCAGGAGATGCTCAGCGAAGGGCTCGACATCGCAATTGCAAGCGACGTCCCCGTCGGCGCAGGTCTGTCCAGTTCAGCAGCCCTCGAGATCGCCGTGTTGCGGGCGTGGGTGGGGCTGCGAGGTGGCCGCTGGGACGCGCTCGTCGCCGCGGCGGCAGGGCGGCGTGCGGAGCATGAGTTCGCGGGCGTGCCCTGCGGGATCATGGACCAGATCGTGGTCGCGGGCGCGCGGGCGGGACACGCGGTGCTGATCGACTGCGACGTGCCCGAGGGCTTCGCGCCGGTGCCGCCAGAGAAGGTAGAGCACGTGCCGATGCCACCCAGACGAAGTGCAAAGGTGGTCGTGATCGACACCCGCGTGCGCCACCGGCTGGCCGACGGCGCGTACGCCGAACGCGTGGCGATCGCAAAGGCCGCCGCGGCGAAGCTCGGCGTGAGGCACCTGTGCCACGCGCCAACGTGGAACGTCTTCGCGCTGACGCAGCTTGAGAAGTTCGCCACGCGGCACAGCGTGACCGAGTTCCGGCGCGTGCAGGAGGCCGTCGTAGCGATGCGCCGGAGCGATGTGCACCAGCTCGGCAGGCTGATGGGCCAGTCTGGAAGTTCACTCGCCTTCGACGAGCGCGTGAGCTGCGAAGAGCTCGACACGGTGGTCGCAATCGCGATGCGCGGTCCCGGCTGCTACGGCGTCCGGCTCACGGGCGCCGGCTTTGGCGGCTGCGCCGTCGCGCTGGTCTGGCCCGCAGGCGTGCGGCGATTGTCCGAGCGCGTCACGCGCGAGTTCTCAGCACGACACGGTCACCCGCCGGAGATTCTCGTCACGGGCGCCGCGGCGGGAGCCGAGCTGGTGTGAGTACGGGCCGCACGGACGAGGCTCGCTCCCGGGCCGGGCCCGCGAGCTCTGTTCTCCGGACCGGCTCATTCCATCATCGCACAGACTGCCTCCCAACGACACTGTGTTAGGATCTCGTTGCGAGGCATGTCTGAGGTTCTGCACGAGCGCGAGAAGAAAAGCAACAAATTCTTCCGCGTGGTGCTTGCCGCACATGATCGTCGCGGCTATTGTGTTCACCATGCAGTTCCGCCCTTTCAACGCCAAGTTCTGTTGTTGACCGCGGCCTGACCGCGTGAGGGTGCTCTTCCCCCGCGCGTCCTGCATCCCCATCAATCTGGATAGGCCCTCATCGGGCTCTTTTCCGGCCCTTTTCTGGCTCATCTGTGCCTGATTCGGTCCATCCGCGTCCGGGTGGCTCCTGATTCAGCGTCACAGTGTGTTCCGCCCGCTGTGTGTGCGGGCGGCCCGCGATGCCGACGGGCGTGTGCCCGGGCCTCAAGGGAGATCGTCACATGCATCCACGCGCACCCGGTGAGCGTTGTGGTTGCGTTGCCGACGATCGAACTGGTTTCTAAGTTGTGTTCTTTGGAAGGAGAGTTCTCAAATGAAGAACAGCGTTATCTCATCGTCCATTCTGGTTCTTGCTGCCATCGCTGGGTCCGCTCAGGCTCAGCAGACCTTCTCGGCCGGCAATCTGACGGCGACCAACGCCGTTCAGGGTCAGCTGCTGGGCACCGCCACCAGCGGCGCCAGCACGTTCCTGATCACCACGGACTGGTCCGCCAACTCCGGCGGCCCCTACTCCAGCGAGGCTCGCTTCGCCCTCAACAGCGATCCCAGCGGCTCTGGCACGTCGTACCGCGGCCCGGGCGCGTTCGGCAGCGGCACAGCCAACAACAGCACCGCAACCACGCTCTTCTCCTACGGCACGCTGGCCAACCCGGTCCCAGCGGGCGCCCCGGTCGCCCTTCGATACAACCAGACCTTCGCCGGGAGCAGCGCGACATGGTCCAACACCCGCGTGGTGCTCAACCCGACGATCAACGACACTGCCACACGGTCGGGCCTCGCCATCCCTTCCGCCTTCACCGACCTGGGAACGCTCGCCATCGGCTCGACCAGCCTCTCGATCAATGCCGCCAACACCGCTTCGGGGGCGGGCGGACGAAACTGGTACCGCTTCGCCGTCAGCGGCAACGTGTCGAACTCGATCGGCAACGCGCTCGACATCTTCGGCACCAACGCCGGTGACTCGGGCCTCGTGGTCTTCCGCCAGACGGCCAGCGGCCTGATCCCGATCGCCGAAGGCGACGACATCGCCGGCGCAGCCAACCGCGGCGCCGGAGTCTCCTTCGGCTCGTCGGACGCGACCTCCAACTTCCGCACGACCTACGCCCCCGTCGGCAACGCCACCTACTTCCAGGGTCAGGGTGGTGACCGCGGCCCCGTCAACGGCTACCAGAACGGCTTCTTCAGCGGCACCGCCGGCGCCGCCAGCCTCCTCGCCGGCGAGATCTACTTCATCGGGTTCTCCAACTACAACCCATACCTCACCTCGACGCTCACCGGCGGCAGTGCCTCGCTGGGCGCGGATGGAACCTCGGTCAACGTGACGGGCGCATACACGCTCGCGTGGGGCAACCCGACCGCGGCGCTGGGTTCGGCCGCCACACTCGAGATTCGCTCCGTCCCGACCCCCGGCGCGATGGCGCTGATGGGCCTGGGCGGGCTGCTCGTGGCCCGTCGTCGCAGGAGCTAAGCCCGCCGACGCGCGGCTGGCCTTACAACCCAGCCCCGCGTCCGGCCCGAGCGCAGAAGACCGCGCCGGTGCCCGACCCAGGCAAGATCACGTTCAAGGGAGCAAGCCCGGCCGAAAGGCCGGGCCTTGCATTGTCTCCTCCCGGCGTCCCAGTTCTCAGAATGTCGCCCAACGAAAAAGGCCCGGTCGTGTGACCGGGCCTTCGGGGTGCGTTCCTTCATTCACCGCCTCAGTTGTTCATCGCCATCGACAGGTCGGTGAAGAACTTCTGGGCCTTGGCCTTCTGCTCGGCCGCGGCGGCGGCCTCGCTGGCCTCCATCGCTTCCTTCTGCTCAAGCGCCTCGCGGTTGCCCAGGAAGCTGGCCTCGAGCTGGAGACGGATCTTCTCCATCGCCTTGTTCTGGATCTGACGCACGCGCTCCTTCGTGACGCCGATGATCTGGCCAACCTGCTCCAGCGTCATCGGCTTCTCGATCTCGCCGGCCTCGAGCCCGAAGCGGTGCTCGATGACGGTGCGCTCGACGTCGGAGAGGTCCGCGCGGTTCTCGATGACGATCCGCTTGACCTCTTCCGCCGCGTCCTTCTCGAAGGTCGAACGCTTCACTTCAAGGAAGTTGCTGCGCTCGAGCTTGGGATCAAAGTCCGTGGGGAAGCGCTGGCGATACTTGCTCAGCTTCATGCCCTGGCGGCTGAAGGCCTTCAGGATCGCCCGGCAGGCGTACGTGCTGAACTTGTACCCGCGCCCGGCATCGAACTTGTCGACCGCGCGGAGCAGGGCCATGTTGCCCTCGCTCACGAGGTCGGCGAAGTCCACCTCGCTCATCCGCGTGCGCTTCGCCATGGCCAGCACCAGGGCCAGGTTGGTCTCAGCGATCTGCTCGCGGATGCGGTCGGCGATGCGGTGCCAGCGCAGGATCTCCTCGCTCTGGTCGGGCGTGGGAGTCCGCGTCGTGCTCGCCCAGATCTCCTTCTGGACCTGGTTGATCCGGAAGCGGGCGTAGTTGAACTGGTGGAAGAGGACCTTCTCCTGAGCGCCCGTCAGGATGACCTGCTGCGCGCTCTTGACGGTCCGCGTCCGCGTGCTGGACAGGTCGTCCATCACCGGGTGGTACCAGGTCGTGTCGGGCTTGGGGATCTCCGGCGCGTCGTCGTAGATCTTGCGAGAGGCGTCCTCCTCCGTGAAGGCGGGGGAGTCGATGAAGTCCTGCTCACCACTCATGATCTGGGTGAGAAGCTTCTCGTCCTCGGCGGACAGCCGCCGGCGCACGCCCCCGCGAGACGCCTTGGCGGGCGCCGTCGCGGTCGTCTCCGAACCGAGGCCCACCCGGCTGCGCCGGCGGACCTGCTCAATGGGGCTCGGGGCTCGTTTGGTCATAACCTGCCTCATTCCTGCACTCATCCTTGTGCCAGCCTGGCACCGCACACACCGACATCGAAAGGCACCCTCATGTGATGCCGCCGAAGCCGGGATGGAACCATCCACAACCACACCCGCGTGCACCAACATCCGTACGTCGCGGCCGCATCAGGGTTCACTGGGCCACGGGGCACAGGTCCCGACACGCCATCCACCTCTCGCGGGTCACTCCGGCTGCCGATCGCACCGCGATCAGCAGCCCAACTCACGCCACGAGAACTCCGTACGAATGCCAATCACGCACTACCTTGGGCCGCTTCGTACACCGAACCGGCCTCACCACACCACCCAAAACACCACTTCGATCAAGGTTCCGAACAGTTGCAACAAGGAAGCGCGAATGCAGGATACAAAGATCCGGTGAACTCTGCATCACCAATGTCGCTCGCCTTCCAGTCTGCCTCGCCTGTCGGAACTCCTGAACGATTCGTTCCTGTTTCTCGGACCTTCTAACTCACACCCGCGCCGCTGGTCTTCACCCAAGGGGTTCAACCCCGCAGACCGTCGACGCCCTACTCACCTCACCAGAGACCACCATCAGAGACGCGAACGGGCCCACTTTCCGACACCGCCATGCCCCATCAGTGGCACTCGCGCCCACCCGTGAATACCCTGGCATCAATCATGTTCCTCCCTCTCGGCGGGCGGGGCACGGGAGGGGGAGGGGGAAGAGGGAAGGGCTTCGACCGCCCTCATTTCCCGGATGACTTCATACGGCCTTGTCGATTCCGGGTTCCAGATTTGGGCCTGATCCGGGCATCAAATGTGCTCAATGAGGGGAATCCGAACGACCTCCTAGATCTCTGTCAATCAAGGACTTCCATAAACCGGCCGGGCCTCTGTGGGATCTTTCCTCCCCTGGCCCTGCGTTCGACACTGATTGCCCGGCCGCGACGCGGCTTACTCCGAACAACACACTCAGCAGCTCACCCCGCCCCGTCGCGGACTCTGGCAACCACACCCGAGCCGTCCGGCACGCGCCGGTCACCAACGAGCCCCCAATCTACTCGATGTCCGCCCGTCTGCCAAGGTCCACATGTTGTTTTCAACACGCTTTGCACACACTTCCCTCCTAGCCTCAACAACGACTCGGACCTACAATCCAAACAAAGTCCGACAGGTCCGAGAAATCCGAAGAAACCACCTCATTCTCGCAGGAGAAACACCCATGCCGATGACCCTCCCCGCCCTCCCCTACGCCCCCGAGGCCCTTGAGCCCCATGTGGATGCGCAGACGATGCAGATCCATCACGGGAAGCATCACGCCGCCTACGTCACCAACGGCAACAAGGCCCTCGAGGGGCACCCCTTCGCCGATCTGGATCCGGTCGCAATCATTCAGCGACTCTCAGAAGTCCCCGACGACAAGCGCGGCCCGGTCCGGAACAACGTCGGCGGGCACGTCAACCACGCGATGTTCTGGACGCTGATGGCCCCGGCCGGGCATGGCGGCGGCGGCGAGCCGACCGGTGAGCTGGCCAGCGCGATCAACGCCGCCTTCGGCTCCTTCGCAGCCTTCAAGGAGAAGTTCGCGGCCGCCGGCACCGGGCGATTTGGTTCCGGCTGGGCCTGGCTGGTCGTGAGCGGAGGCAAGCTCGAGGTCGTCTCGACCGCGAATCAGGATAACCCGCTGATGGGCAAGGCCATCGCCGGCTGCGAGGGACGCCCCATCCTCGGCTGCGACGTCTGGGAGCACGCCTACTACCTCAAGTACCAGAACCGCCGCGCGGACTACCTCGCAGCATGGTGGAACGTCGTCAACTGGGGCAAGGTCGCCGAGCTCTACGCCGCGGCCAGGAAGTAGCCCGCCGCGCCCGCCACCGGCCGGTCGCCGTGACCACCCGGCGGCAAGGAACAGGGCAAAGAAGAAAAGGTGTGAAGGTCCGCCCGCGCCTTCGGCGGGCGGCTCTGGTATGCTCTTGGACTCGACTCGCCGGGGTGGCGCGGTCTTCCTCGGCCGGATCTCGCCGGAGGGGCATCCGCGGGTTCATCGGCGCGGTATAGGCCTGTGGTGCCAGACTGCGGCATCGCCTTCGGGCCAGCCGTCGGCACCTCTGGTCTTTGGGGGACGACCCGGGCGGCAAGAGTGGTGGGGGGGTCGGGGGAGGGGTGGTCGGTGGTTTGAAGCGGTTCGGTCTGGATTCGATTCATCCGTTCTCGATCTGGCTCGTCCTTCGCGTGGGGCGTGGCCCGATCCTGCCAGCACAGTGAGCACACCGTGAGCGACACGATGTTGATGCCGGGCTTTGCGACGCTTGCCGAGGCTTTCTTCCTGATCTCTCCATGGAAGCCCTTGGTGCTCTTTGCGATCTTCGTTCCGTGGCTGGTGGTCCTCTCTCGCACGCTCGACAAGCACGCGAAGAAGTACTTCCTGGGTCACGAGACGTGGAACACGATCCACCTGACCCTCGGGCTGGTGGCGCTCATCGGGGCGCTCTCGCTCCCGATGAAGAGCGAGCTCTCCTTCTGGCTCGGCGCGCTGATCGCCGTGGTCATCCTGATCGCCGATGTCGCGATCTTCATGCTGGTGACCAACAAGGACGAGCGCGTTCCTGAGAAGTACCGCCTGACCGTCGGCGCGCTCTTCCGCACCGACGACAAGCCCAAGGCCGCGAAGAAGGTCACCGTCCGTGCCTCCGAGGTCATCATCAAGGGGCCCGACAAGGCGACGATCCCCGTTCCCGCCGACGACAACGCCGACGCCATCTCCGTCCGCGCCGCAGCCGAGAACATGTGGCTCAAGGCCAACGCCGCCAGAGCCGCCGAGCTCGACATCGGCCCCTCGGGCCGCGAGGGCGCGTACCAGGTCGCCTTCCATGTCGACGGCATCCGCGTTCCGGGCGAGCTGCGCGAGCCCGAGCAGCTCCAGGTCAAGGAAGGCCAGCCCCAGCCGCTCCCCGCCGGCGTGCTCGCCACCGCGGACGCCATCAAGCTCATCGACTTCTGGAAAGGCGCGGCCAAGCTCGACCTCGCCGACCGCCGCAAGAAGCAGCAGGGCGACATCACCGTCGAGCGCGGCACCACCCGTCAGAAGGTGCGAATCAGCACGCTCGGCGCTCAGGGTGGCGTGCGGCTCAACATGCTCTTCGACCCCGAGCTCGCCGTCCGGCGCAAGTGGGAGAACATGGGTCTGCTCGAGGCCCAGTCCACCGCCCTCGAGGCCATCATCCAGGAGGGCAAGGGCCTCGTGATCCTCGCCGGCCCGCCCGACAGCGGCCGCACCACAACCATGTACTCCGTCGTGAAGCGCCACGACGCCTACACCCGCAACGTCCAGACGGTTGAGATGGAGATCCAGGACGCCCTCGAAGGCGTGCGCCAGACCAAGTTCGATCCGCAGGCCGAAGGCGCGGAGTTCTCCACGCTCGTGCGTTCGATCCTGCGTCGCGATCCGGACGTCCTGGCCGTGTCGGAAGTGCCCGACGCGAACACGGCCCGCGAGATCACCAAGACCGACTGGGAGCGCGTTCGCGTCTACGTCTCGATCCCCGCCGCCAGCGGTCTGGAGGCGCTGCAGAAGTGGATCCAGATCGTGGGCGACGCAGACGCCGCCGTGAAGGGGCTTCGGGGCGTCGTCTCCCAGCGCCTCCTCCGCAAGCTCTGCACGAACTGCCGCGTGGCCTACCAGCCCGCCCCCGAGATGATCAAGCGGCTTGGCCTCCCCGCCGACCGCATCAAGCAGCTCTTCAAGAAGGGCGGCCAGGTCATGGTGAAGAACCGCCCCGAGACCTGCCCGGTCTGCTCCGGTGGCGGGTATGTCGGGCTCGACGCCGCCTTCGAGGTCCTGCCGATCGGTGACGCCGAGCGGACCCTCCTGCGGGCCAAGGACCTCGCCGGCTTCAAGCAGGAAATCCGCAAGAAGAACCTCCCGATGATCGCCCAGGCCGCGCTCAAGAAGGCACTCGACGGCGTCACAAGCGTCGAGGAAGTGCAGCGGGCCACCAGCGACGGTCAGCCGCCCGCGGCACCGGCCCCCGCGGCCGCCGCGCCCGCCGCGGGAGCAAGGCCGGCTCCCGCCAAGGGCTGACGGGTTGGGCCCGGCGTCCGCGCCGGGCCGGATGGTGGTGTAGCGCACCCCTGGGGTGCGATGGACGGTTGAGACGTGACCCTCTGACCGAGCCCCCGCAGGACCCATGTCCAGTCGGGCCTCGGACGACGAATCCGACGGAGTTCTCTCCATGCTTCTGAGTGGTGCAGCGATCGTGATCGTGCTGGCGGGCGGCCTCGTGTGGTTCACACGCGGCTTCTTCTCCGCGTTCATCCATCTCCTGTGCGTCGTGGTCGCCGCCGCGCTCGCCCTCGCCCTCTGGGAGCCCATCGGCTACGCCATGCTCGATTCGTTCGAGGGGCAGGGCGCGCTCGCGTCGGCCGTCTGGTCGCTCGCCCTCGGTATTCCCTTCGCCCTCATCCTCGCCATCCTCCGCGCCCTCACCGACTACGGCATCGTGAAGGGCAACGCCGACGCTGGCCCGAGCTTCGGCGGCGTCGGCGGCGGCCTCTGCGGCGTCCTCGCCGGCGTCATCGTCGCCGGCATGCTCGGCCTCTCGATGTCCAGCCTCCGGATCGGCCGCGATTCCAACGGCGTTCCCAACTACCTCGGCTACTCCAGCACCGGCTCGGTCGTCCGTCAGGGCGGCATGTGGGTTCCCTTCGACCGTCTGGTCGCCAGCCTCTTCGGCGCCTTCTCCGAGCGCTCACTCCGGACCTCCACGCCCCTGGCCCGCTGGCACCCCGCCTTCCACGAACTCGGGCCCGGCAACCGCATGAGCCCCTACGAGGGCAAGGGCCGCAACACGACCAAGGCCGACGACTTCTCCGTCGAATCCCGCTTCACCGTCGGCAAGGGCGCAAACCTCAACACCGAGTCGCTCCTGCGCGACTGGATGATGTCCTCCACCCAGTCCGTAACGGACCTGGACGGCAACCCCTTCCCCGCCGGTTCGCACATCGAGGGCGTCATCGTCAACTTCAAGGCCGGTTCAAAGGAGAAGGACGGCCGCACGTCCGTCGGCGCCGGCCAGGTCCGGATGGTCCTCGAGAGCGAGGACGGTCAGAGCAGGATCGTCGTCCATCCCATCGCCGTCACCTCCCAGGCCGATCCTTCCGTCGTCGCGGCCAACCAGAACCAGGGCAGCAACACCACGACCGCCCCGGTCCTCCCGGTCTGGGGCCGCTGGCGCTACGACGCCGCGGACATCTTCATCGCCAGCGTCGGCGGCGGCAGCGAGGCCCTCTTCGGCTTCGAGTTCCTCGTGCCCCCGGGCTACAAGCCCATGGCCCTCTACGTCAAGGGTGTGCGCACCCGCCTCGACGAGGGTGCCCTCGCCAACCCCAAGCACACCTTCGCCAGCGCCAGCGCCCGCGACGCCTTCCTCCTCGGCGGCATGACCGGCACCGCCGGCGCGCTCCCCGCCAGCGGCGGCGGATCCGCATCAACCCCCGCCCCAAGCTCCGGCTCCGGCCTCCCGCCCGTCGCGGGCATGGACGCCAGCGGTGCCAGCGTCATCGGCGATGGCCGCCCCTTCCGGGCAGATCAGGCCGCCAACGTCGAGGGCATCCGCGTCACCCACATGCTCCCAGACCGCCTCCAGAAGGGTCAGGAGGGTGGCCTTGAGATCGACGACAAGAACATCGTCGTCGGCGGCGAGATGCGCACCACCAACGAGATCGTCCGGGCCGGCACCGCCGGTGTCGAGAAGTCGCTGATCATCGATCAGCTCCAGACCAGCAGCGACACCGTCCTGGTCTGGGTCGAGATGCCCGCCAGCGGCCGCCGCTCGATTCTCGGCAAGGCCCTCAGCGCCGCCGAGCAGCTCCTCCCGCCCACCCTCGTGGACACGCAGGGCGAACGCTACCAGCCCGTCGGGTACATGTACAAGGACGAGAGCGAGTATCGCCTGCGCTTCACGCCCGGCGACCCCATCACCGCGATGGCCCAGATCCCCGCCCTCTCGCGCTCCCGTCCGACGCAGCGGCTCGAACTGATCTTCCGCGTCAGCTTCGGGCGCGAGATCCGGTACCTCTCCCTCGGCAACAAGGTCGTGATCGAGTACAACCCGCCCTGGCCCGCCAACGTGCGTCAGGTCAACCGCCGCTGAGTGTGGCCCTCGTGTCGGGCATCCCCATCTGAAGGGTTCGCGTGAAGCCAGCTGAATCCAGCACCGTCCGCCTCCGGGCCCTCTCCGGGACGCCACTGGCGGCGGAACGAGTCCGGTCCATGGTGGAGGCCGCGGCCCGCGCCCTGGCCGAGCGAAACGCAGTCGAGGTCTCCAGCCTCTCCTGCGAGCCCGACTCGATCACGCTCACCCTCGGCATCAACAAGCTCGCGGCCCTCGGCTTCCTCGCCGAGCTCCGGCGCGTGACAGACGCGTGGCACCGCGGCAAGCACGGCACGGGCCTGTGGGGCGAACTGCCGCCCGCGGACGACCACGATCAGAACGAGCTCGATCTGGGAGAGTGGATGTAGAGGAAAAGGCACCGGAGAACGCACCCTCTGCACGAGGGCACGTGAAGTGCACAAAGCAGAATCGCGGCAAGTTGCAGAGCTCGCGAGCATGAACCGTCCTTCAATCTCGCTCGACCCGGATCTTCTCTGTGCTCTCTGTCGTGAGCTGCCTTTGTCTTCTTTTCGCTGTTCGCTCTCCCGCTTTTCGCTTTTCTCATGCCCCCCCTTCCACCCCGCCCGCTCCGACTTCTGATCGTCCTGCCGAGCTGGGTTGGCGACGCCGCGATGGCCACGCCCACGCTTCGCATGATCCGCGCCGCCCTCCCGGGCGTGTTCATCGGGGCGCTCGCCCGCCCTGGCATCGATGAACTGCTCGACGGCAGCGGGTTCTTTGATGAGGTGCACGTCGCACGATCAAGCGGCATCATGGGCCCAAAGTTTGTCGCCGCGAAGGTCCGGCCGCGCCGCTACGACACCGCGCTGCTCCTCACCAACTCCTTCTCAACCGCGCTGATGGTCCGCATCGCCGGCGTCCCGCGCCGCATCGGGTATGACCGCGATGCCCGGGGGCTCCTCCTCACGCACTCGATAAGGGCCCCGCTCCGCGCCGACGGCTCCTTCGCGCCAGTCCCGGCCGTCGACTACTACTACACGCTGGCAGAGCGGTTCCTGCTCGCGCCCGCACGCGAGGGGACAAGCCCGGACTCACTCGACACGCGCCCCCTCACGACGCGCCCCTTCCGCGCGTTTCTGGAGCTCGCCGTCACGGCGTCGCAGCAGGCCGCGGCGTCCGCCCTCCTCGAGCGCGCCGGCCTCGCGCCCGGCCAGCGGTTCGCCATCCTCAATCCCGGCGGCAACAACGAGGCCAAGCGCTGGCCCATGGAGCGGTTCGCCGCACTCGCCGAGCACCTCCACCAGCGCCACGGCCTCGCGATCCTCATCAACGGCTCACCCGGCGAGGCCACGCTCGTCGACGCGATCGCCTCGGCCTGCGAATCCACTCGCCCGGCACGACTCAGCGCACTGGGCATCACCCTCGGTGCGCTCAAGGGCGTCGTGGCCGCGGCGTCGATCATGGTGACCAACGACACAGGGCCGCGCCACATCGCCGCCGCGATGGGCGTGCCGCTCGTCTCACTCTTCGGCCCCACCGACCATCGCTGGACCACGATCCCAACCCGCGCAGGCGAGGCGCTGATCCTCGCGGATCCAACCCTCCCCGAAGATCAGCTCGCGAACGACCATCCGGAGCGCTGCGCGATTGGGCGGATTGGACTTGAAGATGTGGTTCGCGCGTGTGATGGGTTGCTTGGTGGTGACGCAGACCACGACCATTCGTCAAAGCACGAATGATCGTGGCACTGGAATTGGCCTTTCCACTCGACCACTTTGCCACTCGACCACTCGACCACTTCCTTCACGCTTCGAGCACGCGGACGACGACAATCGACCGATCGTCCTGCCTCGGCGAAAGGCCCGCAAACTGGCGGATCTCCCACAGCAGCCGCTCGACAATCTCCGCCGAGGTGGCGTTCGCGTTCTCGGTCAGCGCCTTGAGGATCGACTCCTTGATCCGCTTGCGCCCGAATCGCTGGCCGTCGAAGTTGGTCGCGTCGGTGACGCCGTCCGTATACGCAACGAGCACATCGCGCGGCTGGAGATCAAACACGGCCCGCTGGTAGCGCTGGCTCGGATCGATGCCCACCACCATGCCGCCGACAGAGAGCTCATCCACGTCCGCATTGCTCGGCGCGCGATGCTTCGGGACGCGCACGATGATCGTCGGCTCGTGGCCCGCCGAGCAGTAGGTAAGGCGCAGCTTGGCAGGGTCGATGACGCCGTACCACAGGCTCGCGAACTCGTTGTCCCGCGTGTCGCGGCAGAGGGCCGTGTTGACCCGCGCGACGACCTCGTCAAGGTCATACACCTGCTGCGCGTGAGCCCGCAGGCTCGCGCGGACGGCAGCCATGAAGAGCGCCGCGGCGATCCCCTTGCCGACCACATCCCCGACAACGATCCCCACGTGCCCGTTCAGCTCGAGGAAGTCGTAGAAATCGCCCCCAAGCTCAAAGCTGGGAACATAACGCGCCGCAAGATCCAGCCGCGGTGCGGACGGTGCCCCGCGCGGCAGCATCCGCCGCTGCACGTCCGCCGCCAGCTGAAGCTGCCGCTGGATCCGCGCTTCTTCCTGCTCGAACTTCATCAGGCGTGACTGCTCGAGCGCGACCGCCGCCTGATGCGCGAGCGACGCCAGCAGCCGCTTCTCATTCTCCTCAAAGTGCCGGGGCGACCGTCCGTACAGGCGGATGACGCCCTGCGGCCGGTTCTTGAACATGAGGCCGGCGTGCAGCGCGCTCCCCAGTCCCTCCTGCGCGGCCCGGTCGGCGATCAGCACCCGGTCGTCCTTCGCGATGTCCTCGACCACCACCAGCCGGCCCTGGGCCGCGAGCTTGTCGAAGATGCGGTCCTTGGAGAGTGGCAGCGGCGAGTCGAGCCACGCCTGGCTCAGGTTGCGGCTGGCCTTGAGCATGAGGTCCTCTTCAAGCTCCGACGAGGCCGGACTGTCCCCATCGCTCTTGAACAGCACCACCGAGCCCGCGTCCATGCCCAGCACATCAAGCGCAAGGTCGAGAACGACCTCCAGCACGCGCTCAGGCCCGGCCGCCCGCACGAGCAGCGAGGCCATCCGCGACAGCGCGCCCACCTCGCGCATCGCGTGCCGCAGCTCCGCCTCGTGCTGGCAGATGTCGCTGGCGGTCTGCGCCAGCAGTGTCAGCGTGGCGATCAGGCGCTCGCGGCGCTCCGGAGTGCCCGGGGGCTGTGGCGGCGGATTGCCCGGGCCGAGCACAAGGGCGCCGATCTCGCGCCCGCCCAGCGACAGCGGAACGCGCGTGGACCCCTCACCCTCCGAAACGTGCGCAGGCGCGACGGCCCACGTCGGGCCACCCTCGCCCACACGCTGAACGATCCGCCGGCCGCGGTTGTCGTGCAGCTCGATCGGAAGGCCGGAGAAGCGCGAAAGCTCAGCACAGAACGCCGCGAGCGAACCGTCGCTCAGGAACTCGGTGATGGAGCGGGGCCCCTCACCAGCGCCCATCTCTGGGCGTGGTTCCTGGGCCGCGCCGGGCTGGCCAAGTTGGGCGGCACCGGTCTGGTTCGTCACTTCGTGGGTTCCTCGGCGGGTTTGGGCGCTTCTGCAGGTGCGGGTGTCGGGCTCGGCTGCGGGTCCTTGCCGAGCCACATGGACTCCAGCAGATCGGGGATCGCGTCCTTGGTCGCGCCCGTGTTGGCCTTCCGCAGCACCGCGATGCCCTCGCGGATGATCGCTTCGTCGCCCAGCAGCCGGCCGACATACGTGAGCAGGAGTGAAGAGTCCTCCGGCGGGTTGAGGTTGAGCTCAGCCTGGCGGCTGATGGCCGCCCGCAGGTCCGTCACGAGCGAATTGAGCCTCGGACCGGGCGGAACGGCAGCGCCAGTGAACCGGACCCCGAGCAGTT
Source organism: uncultured Phycisphaeraceae bacterium (assembly GCA_964495635.1). Taxonomy (GTDB): domain Bacteria; phylum Planctomycetota; class Phycisphaerae; order Phycisphaerales; family UBA1924; genus JBBASU01. The sequence continues at coordinate 5,228 of CAZBXF010000012.1, read as the reverse complement.
CCGGGTGCTTCTCGTACAGCTGCCGGATGTTCATCGCAGCCGAGACGAAGAGCCCCGCGCCCAGCTGCGCGTGGGCACGCCCGATCTGCGCCGTCACGTCATCAGGACGGATGCCCAGAGCACGCACGAAGCGCTCCTCGGCGTCGAAGAAGCGGCCGATGGCCATGGCCTCCTGACCAGCCTGCAGGTACTCGCCGAAGAAGTCGCCCGCCGCGACCGTGCCGACGAGAAGCGTGTCCGCCGTGCCGCCGGCCTCGCGCAGAGCCCGGATGGTGTCGGCCTCGAAGATGACGGGGTTCGACGCCTCGTTCACGGCCCGGGCAGTGGCGCCCTTGGCCGAGCCCGTCGCGGTGAGCATCGAGAGATGCTCGGCGATCCGACTGACCGGTGCCTCCCACGCCGGCGCGCTCGGCTGGCGATCGGGATTGCTGGCGGCGGCCGGCGTAGTCCCCGTGGGCGTGGTGCCGGCGGGGCGAGTGAGGTCCGGACCCGTCGGCGGCGGCGTCACAGGGCTCCGATCAACGGCGTTGTTGACGCGCGTGTTGAGTCGCTGCGAAGCGAAGGAGTTGTCAAGGCGCGTCAGCAGCGAGTCGTACGCCGTGGGCGTTCGGTTGGTCGCGACCGCGTTGGATTCGCTCGCCGCAATCAGGTTGCCGGATCGATCCTCGGCAAACCGGCTGCGCGGGCCGCCAAGCTCGGTGGCCTGCATCCGCACGCCCATAAGGGTCGAGGCAGTCACGCGATCAAGCCCGTCCGGCGTCTTCCGGTAGCCGATGGAGCTGGGCGAGAGGGACTGCGTCGCGGTGAAGGAAGCCGTTGAGCGCAGCGTGCCGAAGGTCGTGGAGTTGTCATCCTCGGTGCGGCCCCCCACAGAGCCTCGAATCGGGTCACCAAAGCGCGTCGGAGCCATCGTCGCGGCCCCCACGCGGGCAGTGCTCGAGAAGCCCGACCGTGGAACCAGCCCCATGCCGCCAGTGGAGAAGGCGTTCTGATACTGGATCGAGTCCGTCCCGCGGATGCCGATGGCGCTGGCGGAGAAGGAGTCACGCCGGAATGAGAAGAGGTCGTCGGTGCCAAGCTGGGTCTTGAGGTCCCCCGCATCGAGGTACGGGCGCGAGATCTGCAGGCTCCGGCCGCCGCCGACGTTGCCGGTGACGAGGGCGTTCCGCATGCGGAGCGACTCGGCCAGGTTGCCCCGGGACGAAGGCGGTGCCTGCTGGAAACGGCTATTGACCCGAAGGTCCCGCTCCAGAACATTCTGCGCCATCGCCACCCCGCTCAGGCTGAGGCCCGCGAGCGCGGCAAGCAGGGTCAGACGCGACACCACCGGCCGAGCGTGGCTCGCGCGGACGGCTTGGGAGTTGTTTGGCGTGGTGGACATGGCTGCTGCCTCCGTGCGTCGGGAGCCTGCGCCCAGGGGCGCTTCGCCCGGCCGACATGATCAGACATCATCGTATGGTTGCCCGGGCCCGCGGGTTCGGGCTTTCGTGCTGGTTTGGAGCCCGCGTTATCGGGGCCGGCTGGTGGCACGGGTACGATGCCGGGCATGAGCAGCTACTACCTGACCACCCCCATCTACTACGTCAATGACAAGCCGCACATCGGGCACTGCTACACCACGACACTGGCGGACGTGATGTCCCGTTTCCAGCGCCTGGTCCGCGGCGAGCCCGCCCCCGGAGGTCCGCCTCGGGAGGTCTTCTTCCTCACAGGCACGGACGAGCACGCCGACAAGGTCGTGACCAGCGCCGCGGCCCACGGCAGAACGCCGCAGGAGTGGGCGGATGAGAACGCCGAAGCCTTCAAGCGCGCCTTCGGACTCATGGGCGTCGCGAGCGATGACTTCATCCGCACGACCCAGCCCCGCCACAAGGACCGCGTCCCGCAGTACATCGCGGCGATGCTCAAGAGTGGCGCCATCTACCGCGGCGAGTACACAGGCTGGTACGACGAGGGACAGGAGGAGTACGTCCCCGAGAACGCCGCACGCGAGCAGGAGTACAAAAGCGCAGTCTCCAAGAAGCCGCTCGTGAAGCGCACCGAGCCGTGCTACTTCTTCCGGCTCAGCAAGTACCAGAGCGCGCTCGAGGCCCACTACGCCCAGCACCCGGAGTTCGTGCTCCCCGATGCACGCCGCCAGGAAGTCCTCGGTCGGCTCAAGCTGGGCCTGAACGACGTGCCCGTCTCGCGCCCCGTGACGAGCGACCCCGCGACGCAGTGGGGCATCCGCATCCCGGGCGACGAGGCCAATCGCGTCTACGTCTGGATCGACGCGCTCTTCAACTACCTGACGGTCGTGGACACGCCGCAGAGCCGGCGCTTCTGGCCCGCAAGCGTGCACCTCATCGGCAAGGACATCCTGTGGTTCCACGCCGTGATCTGGCCCGCGCTCCTTCTGGCACTGCGCGAGAGCGATCCGGAGTTCGCGTGGGTCGGCCTGCCGCGCACGGTCTTCGGGCACGGCTGGTGGATCAGCAACGGTGAGAAGATGTCCAAGAGCCTGGGCAACTTCATCGACATCGACACCCTCGCCGCATACTCAAACGCCTTCGGCGTCGACAGCGTCCGGTGGTTCCTCGCCACGCAAGGACCGCTGAGCGGCACCGACGCGGACTTCAGCCACGCGAAGTTCGTCGAGAGCTACAACGCGGACCTCGCCAACGGCATCGGCAACTGCGCCAGCCGCGTGGGCAACATGGTCGACAAGTACTTCGGCGGCGTGCTGCCCGACCACGGCGGCGCCTTCGTGCGCGAGGTCATCGAGACCGACTCGGTCGTGCGGCGATTCGACTGGCCAACCCTCACGCGCGAAAGCGCGGCAGGAGCCCAGGCCGCGCTCGCCACCTTCGATCTCGCCGGCGCGCTCGGCCACGCGACCAACCTCATCCGCCAGGTGGACATCTTCATCAACCTCACAAGGCCCTTCACGATCGCCAAGCAGGTCGAAAAGGGCGAGGCGAGCAAGGAAGGCCTCGGCCACATCCTCTACCAGTGCGCCGAGTCGATCCGCGTCGCCTCAGTCCTCATGAGCGCGGCAATGCCGACGAAGATGGCCCAGCTCTGGACCGCCTGGAACTGCACCCCGCGCGAAGGGCTGACGCTCGAGCAGGTCTGCCAGTTCGGCGATGGCCCCGCCTCGCTCAAGCCGGGCCAGAACCTCGGCAAGGGCGAGATCCTCTTCATGCGCGCAGACCCGAAGGCGCCAGCCCCGAAGTAGCGGGTGTACTGGGTGGTTCGCAGGCTCCCTACAATGGCCCTCGCTCGCGGAGGCGTACCCCTTCGCACCCGCAACCTCTTCTCCGGAGCCCATGATGAAGTCCTCGCTCGCCGCCCTTCTCGCTCTTGCCGGCCTCGCGTCCATGTCCGTCGCGACCCTCGTCACCCCGGCCCCGGCCGCCGCCGACGACCACGCCGGCCACATCTCCTTCACGGAGATGGTCACCAAGCGTTCGCCCGCGATCGTCTCCGTGAAGTTCGTGCTCAAGGGCGAGATGGGCGACCTCGAGTCTGAGTGCCAGGGCGTCATCGTCGAGGCCGACGGGCTCGTCCTCGTGAGCAACATCCAGATCGGTGGCCTCGCCGCCCGCTTCGGCGGCGGCAACGTCACGCCCACCGAGCTCAAGGTGCTGATCGGCGACGACACACAGGGCGTCGACGCCTCCATCATCGCGCGCGACAGCGAGCTGGGCCTCGCCTGGCTCAAGATCAAGGAGCCCAAGGGCCCGTACCCCTTCATCGACTTCGCCGCCTCCAAGGAGCCTGCCCTCGGCGACGGCGTCTTCGTCCTCGGGCAGATGGGCAAGTTCTTCGACCGCGTCCCGGTCGCCATGAGCGGCAACGTCGCGGCGATCACCGCCAAGCCACGCAAGCTCTTCATCCCCTCCGTCACCCTCGCCCCCGCCGAGTTCGGCCTCCCCGCGTTTGATGGCGCAGGCAACCCGATCGGCGTCATCACCGTCATCCTCCCCGAGGATGATGAGGTCCAGGGCCCCGGCGGAATGGAGCGCATCCTCCGCGGCGTCCAGGGCGGCAAGATGATCCTCCCCGGCGCCGAAGTCGTGAGCGCAACCAAGAAGGCCAAGGAGACGGCCGCGACCGCGCCCGCCGAGCCCGCGGCTGAACCCGCGACCGCTCCCGCAGCCGCCCCCGCAGTTCCATAAGTAGCCTGACACAAGGCCCCACCTGCCAAGCGATCGACCCAACCCCGCCGCCGCCGGCGGGGTTGTTCGTTTGATCAGCCTCCAGCGGACCGGCCCGTGCGGAATTATCGAGATTCTCGAGATCTCGCCGTGATTGGGGACAAGGGCGTCCGCTCATCCTGATGCGAGGCATGGGGATTCATGCCGCACAATCCGGCACCTTCACCAGGTGATTCAACGCGAGCCACCCCTCGCGCGGAAATTCGTTCGCCAAACCGCGAGAACGCGTGAGCGTTCGCGTGGCCCTCCGTTCTTTCGCCCTGAGCCCACCGCATGTCGCGGTGGACAAGAGAAAGAAAGGGAGTCAGCCATGCTTCGTTCCATGAATGTCGTTCGTCGCGCTTCGATCCTCGCACTCGTCGCTCTCGCCGGGGCCGCGGCCCCCGCAATGGCGCAGGGCACCGCCGTGCAGGTCGGCGGCAGCCTGACCATCACCACGGGCGCCGCCCAGGATGACTTCAGCGTCATCGTCGGGCCCGTGGCCGGCGAGGTGCTGATCTTCGGGATCCCCAACGTCACCGAGGGCGTCCCCTTCGTCGGCGTGACGGAGATCAACATCAGCACCGGGCTGCAGGAAGACAAGGTCCGCGTCGAGACCTTCTCGGAAGTCATCCCCACCGTCCGCATCAACACCGGCGAGGGCAACGGCCTCGTCGAGATCGAGATGACGGTGCCCCCCGCGCTCCTGCCCGTCGTCTCGAACCTCTCGATCGTCGGCGGCGGCGCCGAGGATCGCGTCTACGCCCGCATCAACTCGCTGGCCAACAACCTCCGCGCCAACTGGGGCATCAACGGCGGCAACGGGCTCAACGAGTCCTCGATCATCGTCGAGTCCACCCAGCGCTCCGCAGGCGTTGGCCTCAACCTCGACGCCCGCGGCGGCCTCGGCCAGGACAAGTTCCAGGTCGACTTCTTCACCGCGACGCAGGTCGTCGACTACTTCCTCACCGGCCTCACCGGCGCAGGCGATGACGAGATCAACCTCAACGTCTTCAACGATCGCCCCGCCACCGTCCGCACCAACTTCCG
>CAZBXF010000011.1:0-32591 GCA_964495635.1 uncultured Phycisphaeraceae bacterium | reverse complement strand
GCCTTCATCGCGTGGCCCGGCGTGCTGCTGGTGGTGAGGAGGTCGCCGGGCTTGATCGCTCCAGAGTCGGCGTCAACCCAGCACCAGACGCGGCCCACGTTCGCGATCGGCAGCGAGCCGTCGGCGACCTTGTTGCCTTCCTGGCGGAGTGTGAGGCCGACGTTGACGCCGTTGGCGCCGCTGATGATGCCGGCGACGGTCGTGTCGTACGCATCGCTGCTGATGCGCAGCTTGCCGACATGGTCAGGGTCGATGCTGACGACCATGCCGGGCGCGGGCTCGACGCCGTCGGTCGTAGCGACGCAGTAGGGCTCGGCGATGTCGGAGCCGCCGGTGATCTCAAGCACGCTGGTGCGCGTGGTGCCGACGACGTGCAGGGCCGTCGCTGGTGCGGTGGTGCCGATGCCAACGCGGCCATCGCGGTTGATGACCATCGGGATGGCATCGGCGACGCCCAGCGTAGACCCGACGACAAACTGAAGGTTGCCTGCGTTCCCGTTGCCCGGGGCGGTGTTGAGGAGCGACCAGAAGCGCTGGTTGCCGACGGCGCCGGCGCGGTTATTGATGGCGAGCCACGTGCCGATGTTCGAGTCGCTGTCGATGAGCGTGGCGATGTTGCCGGGGCTGCGGACGTGGAAGCGGCCAAGGGGCGCTGGGATGCCGACGCCGACGTTGCCCGCGATCGGGCTCAGGACCAAATCGCCCCACGCGCTGCCCGCGGAACTCACGCCCTGGATCGTCGCGGCACCGTTGGTCGCGGTGCTGGTGCCCAACATCAACTGGGTAGAGCCGGCGGCGGTTGGGCCGAAGATGGCGACGTCGACGCCGAAGTCCGCGACGTGCAGGGGCGCGCCGGGAACTGTGGTGCCCACGCCCACAAAGCCCGCGAAGGAGTTGGTGAAGTTGCCGAAGGCGTTGCCGATGTCGGTGCGGGCGACCGTTGCGGGGAGGCGGGCGGCGGCGAGGGTGCCGGAGGCGATGTTGCTGGCGTTGAGGTTGGTGATGCTGTTGCCGTTGCCCGCGAGCGTGACTGCAGAGATGATGTTGCCCCCGAAGTTGCCAGCCGAGTCGCGCAGAACGAGCGTGTTGGGAGCGCTCGCGGTCGTTCCCGTCGTCCGGGCGTTGGCCAGCGTGCCGGAGGCGATCGCGCCGGCGTTGATGCTGAGAATGCCGGAACCGTCACCAACGAGCTGTGCCGCGTTGATGGTGCCCGCGGAGAATCCGCCCGACGCGTCGCGCACTACGAGCGTGTTGGCGGTGTTGGCCGCGGTGGCCGTGGTGCGGGCGTTGCTGAGCGTTCCGGCAGTGATGTTGCTTGCGTTGAGGTTCGTCAGGGCCGCGCCGTTGCCAGTGAAGATGCCCGTGAAGGCGTTGGCAGCGTTGCTGAAGGTGTTCACGCCCGTGAATGTCTGCGAATTGCCCACGCGCGGGATGGCGCTGCCGATGCGGGCGTCGGCGAGAACGCCCGTGGAGAGGTTCGCGGCGTCCTGGTAGAACGCCGCGGGCTGGTTGGCGAGCAGGTTCGCGTTCTCCGCGCCACCCGCGAAGTTGGCGATGTTCGCAAAGGAGGACTGGCCCGCGTTCGGCACCGCCGTGAGGCGCTGGCGGGGAGTGAGGATGGTATAGGGATCCGACGAGCCGACGGGGCGCACGCCGATCTGGATATAGGGGGTCTGGTTGTACAGGCCGGAACCAAAGTCGATCAGCACGGTGAAGCGACCGTTGGCGACGTCAACAACGGCCTGCTGAGCCACCGCCAGCTCGTTGCCGCCGGTGGCCGCGTTGAAGGCGGTGAAGGTCATGTCGTACTGGCCGCTGGCGAGAGAGCCGTCGATCCGCAGCTCACCCTGGTACGTGATCGGGGTGGCGATCTGGGCCATGCCAGACTGGGCCATCAGTGCTGCAACACAGCAGGCGGCGAGGGCAACGTGGACGCGACGAAGGTTCATGACAAGCTCCTTTTGCGGATCTGCCTGACGGGGCGAAGTACCACCTGGGGGAAACAATGGCCGCGACGGAACAGGACTTAGGGGTTCGTCCCCAAGGCTGACCGACCCGACCGCTCCACCCCACATGGGAGCGAAATCCCGTCTCCCGACCCTTCAAGTTTGTGAAGTCACGTTCACCCTCGTCCGTTATCATGAAGCCGTCCGTTCGGGAACCCCGCGCCGATCCCGGCGATTCACACCATCCCGCGACAGCTTGCGGACGGATTCGCTTCAAGCCCTGCCCCGGCGGCCCGGCCAATGGGGGGCTCGCCCGAACGTGTGCTGACATGTCCTGACACGTCCTGACACGTCCTGATTCGCCCTGACACGCCCTGATACGCGTTCGCACGGCAACCTCACATGGCCGACGTAACCAGACTTCTCGACGATCTGGCAGAAGGGCGGCCGAAGGCCTCCGCCGAGCTCTTTCCACTGGTCTATGAGCAGCTGCGAAACTTGGCCGCGTCGTACCTGCGGTCCGAGAGGCCCGACCACACCCTCCAGCCGACCGCACTGGTGCACGAGGCCTACGTCAAGCTCGTGGAGCCGGGCACTGACCAGCCACGAACCCGGGCGCACTTCCAGGCGCTCGCGTCCCAGGTCATGAGGAACCTGCTCGTCGACCATGCGCGGCGCCACAACAGCCTCAAGCGCGGGGGCAACCTCCAACGCGTTCCGCTGACCGGCCTTGAGATGACCGACGCCCCAACTTCCGCCGAGATCCTGGACATCGATCGCCTTCTCACGACACTCGCAGCGCTCAACCCGACCACGGCACGGGTCGTCGAACTCAAGTTCTTCGGTGGTCTGACCAATGAGGCGATCGCGACGGCAACGGGCGTGTCGTTGTCCTCGGTGGAGCGCGAGTGGCGATTCGCGCGTGCATGGCTGACCGACCACCTCCGCGAAGGGGGAGCATCGAGCGCGCCGTGACGCCGCAGCACTTCCAGCGAGTGCGGGATCTGTTTGATCGAGCCTGCGACCTGCCGGTCCATTCTCGTCGCGCCTTTCTGGAAGCCGAGTGCGCCGGAGATGACAAGCTTCGGGCAGAGGTCGAGCGTCTGCTGGCCAACGCCGAAGTTCCCGTCGGAGTCCTCGACACCTCACCAATGGTGCAGGCGTTCGATCTTGCGTGGACCGCAGCGACGCGCTCGACGCCAGAGCAGTTGGGCCCTTATCGCGTGATCCGACAGATCGGCCAGGGAGGGATGGGCTCGGTCTATGAGGCTCAGCAGGCCAACCCCGCCCGGAGCATTGCGATCAAGCTGCTGCGGTCGGACCACGCCTCTCCTGAAGCGCTTCGAAGATTCGTCCACGAGGCCCACGTCCTGGGGCGCCTGAGCCATCCCGGAATCGCGCACGTCTATGAGGGCGGTGTTGCGCAGACACCCGACGGTCCCCGTCCCTTCATCGCGATGGAGCTGATCCGCGGCTCGCCGCTCATCGTCCACGCGACCAGCGCCGGCCTTGGCATGTCGCAGCGCATCGAGCTCTTCGCGAAGGTCTGCGAGGCGGTGGAGCATGCGCACCAGTGCGGCGTCGTCCACCGCGACCTCAAGCCCTCCAACATCCTCGTCGATGAGGCTGGCCTGCCCAAGATCGTAGATTTCGGCGTTGCCGCCGCGGATTCGCACGGTGAAGATCATGCGAGCATGCACACCCGGGCCGGGCAGGTCATCGGAACGCTCTCGTACATGAGCCCCGAGCAGATCACGGGCGGAGCCCACCAGGTCAGTGCGCGGTCGGACGTTTACTCGCTGGGTGTCGTGCTCTTTGAGCTGCTGACGGGGCGTCTGCCCCTGGACCTGCGAGAGCGGTCGCTGCCTGAGTCAGCGAGGATCGTTCGTGATGAGGAGCCGTCGAGGCTGAGTTCCATCGACACAAGCCTGCGCGGCGACCTCGACACGATCGTCACGAAGTGCCTCGAGAAGGAGCCAGCCCGTCGCTACTCGACCGCGGGCAGCCTCGGCGAGGACCTGCGCCGATACCTCGCTGATGAGCCGATTCTGGCCCGCCCCCCCACCACCGCTTATCAGCTGGCCAAGTTCTCACGACGGCACTGGGAACTGGTCGTTGGCGTCGCGGCCGCCTTCGTCATCCTCATCGGCGGAATCATCGCCACGTCCTGGGCCGCCGTCCGGGCCCAGCGAGAGCGTCTGGTCGCGCAGAGAAACGAGGCGCTGGCCCGGTGGGAGAGCTATCGCAACTCCATCGCCGCCGCCGACCGCGCGCTGCAGGTCCACGACTCGGCCAACGCGATGCGCACGCTCGAGGCCGCGCCGCCCGAGTACCGCGGCTGGGAGTGGCAGTATCTCGTCGCGGCCTGCGATGAGAGCCTGAGCACCATCAAGGCGCACGACGGGCCGGTGACGGGGATTGCGCTCAGCAACGACGACGATGCCGTCTTCTCCATCGGCAAGGACGGGAAGCTCGCCCGCTGGAGCCTGCGCACCGGTGCGCGGCACTGGTCGGTAGCGGCCCACCGCTCGGGGGTCGCCCTTCTGCTCGCGGGCGACGTGGTCATCACGCAGGGTGATGACGGCGTGATCGCCGGATGGAGTGCGTCTGGTGGCGTGCCACTCTGGTCAACCTCCCCATCGCACTTCGGCAAGCTCCACCCGCAGGCGCTGAGCCCGGACCACACACGACTCGCCGCACCTGCCGGCAACCGCATCGCGTTCCTTGAACCACGCTCCGGGGCCGAGATCGGATCACTCACGCTCCCCTTCGACGGCGCGGCGGACGCCGCGTTCGATGGCGAAGGGAAGCGACTCTCCTGCACCCTGCGCGGCCAGAGCGTGGTCTTCGACGTTGCGACGTCCGCCGAGGTCTTCCGAACCTCCGCAGCACCCGCATTCTGGGCCGGCACCGAACCATCGCTCTGGCACTTCTCTATCGCCGCACGACGGCTTATCCGAGTGAACCCCGTGGCGGGCACGAGTCCGTCCGTCGCCGGTCACATTGACTCCATCGCGAGCGTGGCGCCGATCTCTTCACGCGACCTGCTCGTCTCGCTGGGCAATCCCGGCGGCGTTCTCTTCGCGATCCCGCCGCAAACTCCCACCGAGACGCCGCAGACCATCCCGCTGCGCGGCCCGGCCGAGAGCCTCACCGCCGCGGCATTCGAACGCGACAGCGCCCGCATCGTCACCGGCGATCGCGAAGGCGTCGTGCGCGTCTGGTCGTCCACACCGGGCGCAACGCTCGTGACGGGTGTGGGTTCCAACGATGCCGTATTCACGTGCGCTCTGAGACCCGATGGCGCTCAGGTCGCCACGAGCGGGTGGGGCGGCGTGAAGCTCTGGGACGCAGCGACTGGCATTGAACTTCGCACGGTCTTTCCGCTCTCTCGCGAGATCTCCTCTCTCGCGTTCGACCATGCGGGGCAGCGACTCTTCGCGTTCGGAAAAGACATGCGCCTGGCAACCCTGGACGCAAGCACGGGCCAGACACTTGCCCTCTCGCCGCAAGTCGCGCCGATCTCGAACCTCATGTCCCTGGTCTGGAGCGAACCAACCCAGCGCGCCCTCGTGACAGCGAACACGGACACGGCCTACGGCGTCGATCCGGCGACAGGTGCTTCTGTGCCGTGGTTCACGATCGAGGGCACCCGTCTTCTTGGTGTCGCTGCGTCGCCATCTACCAGCGCTGCGGCGGTTGCCGATCGGAGTGGCCGAGTCTGGCTCCTCTCGATGTCGGAGGTGAAGCGCCCGCCCACACCGATCTTCGAGGCGCCAGCCCCCCGTGCGCAGCTCCGTTCCACGACCTCGCTCGCGTTCGATCCATCGGGCTCTCGCCTCGCCGCGATTCTGATCGACAACACCATCGCGATCATGGATGTCAGGACCCGCGAGGTCCTCTGGACACGGCCAAACTTCAGCACAGGGGTCCTCGGATCCCTCAACTTCTCCAGCGATGAGACCCGGCTGTTCGTTTCGGCCGACGATGGATCCGTGGGCGTACTGGACGTTGAAACCGGGGACAAGCTCCTCGTTCTCCGCAGCGACTCGCAGACGATTGCCGGGCTCAGCTTCGCGAACGACACCCTCATCGTCTCCAGCGGCTCGCCTCGCCCGGGATGGCGGGCCTTCCAGCCGCGCCCGACCCGCAACGCCGCCGCTTCCCTTGAGACACGCGCTCGAACCTCGGCGTTGGCCGCGCGACTCACCGCCGAGCATCGTCTGGTCGCGAAGGCCATCGCGGCCCTGAACGCCGACACGAGCGTCTCCGACCACGACCGCGCCGCCGTCGAAGCCCTCCTGCTCGCGCGCGGCGATCACCCGAACTATCTCAACAACGACGCCTGGGCCGTCGTCAGGTTCCCGAACCGCATGGAAGCGGAGTATGCCCTCGCGCTTGAGCTGTCCCGGCGCGCGTGCGAGCTTCGTCCGGACAGCTTCGCCTTCGCCAACACGCTCGGGTTCGCGTACTACCGCGTTGCCAAGCTCGAGAGCGCCGAGCAGGAACTCCTCCGCGCCCTTCGCCTCCGTAAAGACCAAGGCGCGGCCGAAGATCCCACGGATCTCTTCGCACTGGCCATGGTGAGGCACGCCATGGGCAACAGGCAGCAGTCCAGCGCCGACTTCGATCGCGCCAACCAGCTCATGAGCCTCCCTGTCTTCCGCGACGACTCCGAGTCGCAGTGGATCCGCGACGAGGCACGAAAGGTCCTCAGCAGGTCATGACCCTCCGCGAGGAAGCGGTCGCAGACGGGTCACGCGCGGGATCGGCTGTCGGTTTCACACCCAGCGCACGGTGGCTCTCGCACGCCGCCCACGAGTCCTCATCGCAACGGATCACATCTCCGCGGGTGCGAGCGGCCACTGGCGAACACCACGAGCAGCCCATGCCGCCCTGGGCCCTGACGTTCATTGTCGAAGTGGTGTGCTGAGACACCGCGGTGGGCACACACGCAGCACCAAGCGGAAAAACTGGGGATCTAGGATTTGAACCTAGACTAACTGAGTCAGAGTCAGTCGTGCTACCGTTACACCAATCCCCAAACTGAGCCGGATTCTAGACGCGAGGCGGGCGGGGGCAAGTCTGCGGTTCGCGGACGTTGGGCGGGGTGACCGCGAGGGTCGCGGGGCCGGACGGCGCTTGACTCCCAGGCCCAAGCTCGCCGTACCCGATCGACCGAACATCCACCCTACCTTGAGGCCTACCGTGAACAGACTTCGTTGTCGTTGCGGGATCACCACCGGAGCCTCTTCATGCGCCTCAAGGGTCGTCGCTCATTCACCGTGGTCTCTGTTGCAGCAATCGTTCTGAGTGCGGGGCTGTCTTCGCCGGCGTGGGCCCAATCGGGCGCCGACACGGGCTCACCGGAGCGTCTCCGGGATGATCTGCGGGCCTTGGTTCAGCAGGCTCGTGACAAGGTCTTCCCCGCGCTCGTGAACATCTCGGTCATCACCGTGAACTTCTTCGGCGGCAAGGAGACCAAGGGCGGCTCGGTGGGCTCGGGCACCATCATCTCCCCCGAGGGGTACATCATCACCAACTACCACGTCGTCGAGAGCGGCCGCCGCTTCCGCGTCACACTCGCGGACCGCCAGGAGGTCAGCGCGACGCTGGTGGGCGAGGACCCCCTCACCGACCTTGCGGTGCTCAAGATCAACCTTGATGAACTCTCGGACCCCAAGTCCCTGGCTGTCGCCGCCTGGGGAGACAGTGACGCGCTGATGGTGGGCGACTACGTCATGGCGATGGGCTCCCCCTTCGCGCTCTCGCGCTCGGTGACCCTCGGCATCGTGAGCAACACCGAACGCGTCTTCACGGCGGGCGCGGGCGATGAGATGGACGAGATGGAGTTCAACCCCGGACAGCGCACCGGGCTCTTCACGCGCTGGATCCAGCATGACGCCGCCATCAACCCGGGCAACAGCGGCGGCCCCCTCGTCAACATGCAGGGGCAGATCATCGGAATCAACACCCTCGGCGGCACCAACATGGGCTTCGCCTCGCCCAGCTCGCTGGCCCGCCCGGTCGCGGAGGCGCTCATCCAGCACGGCACCGTCCCGCGCAGCTATGTCGGCGTCGCGCTCAAGAGCATCAAGCGGAGCGACTTCACGCGTGGCGCGATCCTCAACAGTGTCGTCGAGGATGGCCCGGCGTGGAAGGCGGGCCTCCGGCCGGGCGATCTGATCCTGACGCTCGATGGCACCGACGCGACCGCCCGTTTCCCGGAGCAGATCCCCGCCCTGGCCCGGATGATCGCAGAGAAGCCCATCGGCTCCAACCTTGAGGTCACCTTCGAGCGCGCCGGCAAGGAGAGCAAGGCCACCATCGTGACAGAGAAGCTCCTCGCGGATCGTGGCGACGAAGCCGCCCTCCGCACATGGGGCTTCTCGGCCCTCCAGATCACCGAGCAGATGGCCAAGGACCGCAAGCTTGAATCCACGAAGGGAGCGATGGTCACGGGCGTCCGGAGCAGCGGCCCCGCCGATACCGCCGAGCCGCAGATCAACCCGGGCGACGTGCTCATCGCCGTCAACGGAGCCAAGGTGGAGTCGCTGCAGGGGCTCGTTGAGCAGTACACCAAGATCATGTCGGTCGATCCCGCCCCCGAGACTGTGCTGATCGAGTTCGACCGGCGCGGGAAGAACCACCTGACCGTGATCAAGCCGCGCCCTGACAAGAAGGAAGATCCGCCGCGAGAGCTGCCCAAGGCCTGGATCGCCGTTGCGACCCAGCCCGTGCTCAAGGAGCTCGCGGCCCAGCTCGCGAGCCAGCTCGGACACACCGACGCCCAGGGATTCCGGGTCACACGCATCTATCCCGGCACCAACGCCGCAAAGAGCGACCTGCGTACGGGCGACGTCATCGTGGCCCTCAACGGCGAGAAGGTCGCCCCCCGCACGCTGCAGGACGCGGGCCTCTTCAACCGGCGCGTTCGCCAGCTGGCCAGCGAGGGTGATGCAACGCTGACGGTGCTCCGAGGATCCGAGAAGCTCGAGATCAAGGTGCCCCTCGAACGCACACGCATTGGTCCCGAGGAAGCTCTGCGTGACCAGAACAAGGACTTCGACATCAGCGTGCGTGAGCTGACCTTCTTCGATCGCGACGAGATGCGTCTGGATGAGGACGCACGCGGCGTGCTCGTCGAGAACACCGAACGAGCCGGCTGGGCCGGACTCGCGGGCGTCTTCCCGGGCGATCTTCTCCAGAAGGTCGGCGACGCCGAGATCACCGACATCCCCTCCTGGCGCAAGGCCATGGCCGACATCGCCAAGCGTCAGCCGGAGAAGGTGACCTTCGTCGTGCTTCGCGGCACCCGCACGTTCTTCCTCTTCGCCGAGCCCGACTGGAAACCCCAGACCGAGGCCCAGGCGAAGGAGGCTGAGGAGAAGAAGTAGGGAGTAGGGACTGGGCACTGGGCACCGGGGACGGAACAACTGGTCGAGTGGAGAAGTGGTCGAGTGGTCAAGTGGAGAAGAAAGCAGATCGACCGCACACCGACCACCACCGCACCGAAGACACTTGACCACTTCGCCACTCGACCGCTAGACCACTTCTTGCCCCCCCATGCCCGACGACGCGCCCATCACGCTGACCTCTCGGCTTGACGAGCTCCCGGGCGTCTCCGTCCGCGTCGCGAACGACCTGCGTGGACTTGGCATCACCAACCTCGGACGCCTCATCGTCCATCTTCCGATGCGGCACGAGCGGTTGGAAGCGGAAACCACGATCGCGGAGCTGGTGCCGGGGAGCAACGTCGCAGCCCGTGGAGAGGTCACGGCGACACGGCCCGTGCGCCACGGTGCGAGGCCGCGGTTCGAAGCGGTCGTCCTCGATGACACCGGTCGCCTGGACCTCGTCTGGTTCAACGGCCTCTACATGGCCGAGCGCATCAAGCCCGGCGTGCGGATCCGCGTCCAGGGCATGCTGAAGCGTCGCGGCCCGCAGCTCCAGATCGTCAATCCGAAGGTCGAGTTTCTGAGCGACGACAAGGCCGCTCCGACCGCACGCGAGGCCGGGCTCCGACCTGTGTACCCCGCGAGCGAGGCGATCAACTCGGCGGCGATCCAGCGCGTCGTCCGCCACGCCCTTCCGATCGCCCTCCCTCTGATCGAGGACCATCTCACGCCGCAGTATCGTGCCGCGAGAGAGCTTCCCTCCCTTGCCGACGCCTACCGGATGCAGCACGCCCCGGACTCGGACGAGGAGATCGTCCGTTCACGGCGCCGGCTCGCGTACGACGAGCTCCTCCAGCTCCAGCTTGGCGTGCATCTCAAGCGCGCGCACCTGCGCCAGACGCTGCGGGCCCCCCCGCTGGCCTGGACGCCGGAGATCGACCGCCGCATCCGGGAGCGGATCCCCTTCGCGCTGACGGCGGGGCAGGAGGAGGCTGTGCGAGCTCTGGTGGCGGATCTCAGCAAGGGCGTTCCGGCAAACCGCCTCATCCAGGGCGATGTCGGCTCGGGCAAGACCGTCGTCGCCCTCTACGCGATGCTGATGGCCGTCGCGAGCCAGAAGCAGGCCGCGCTGATGGCCCCGACCGAGCTCCTGGCCGAGCAGCACCACGCCTCGATCTCCCGGCTGCTGCATGGGTCCAAGGTGCGAGCAGAGCTTCTGGTCGGCGGCCTTCCGCAGGCCGAGCGAGACTCCATCCTCACCCGCCTGGAAGCGGGCGAGATCGACATTCTGATTGGAACGCACGCGCTCCTCACCGAGTCGGTCCGCTTCGCCGACCTTGCGGTTGCCATCATCGACGAGCAGCACCGCTTCGGCGTCCATCAGCGGGCACGCCTCCGCGAGAAAGCCACGGACGAAGCGTCAACGCCCCACGTCCTCGTGATGACGGCCACGCCCATCCCGCGCACCGTCGCCATCACGCTCTTCGGCGACCTTGACGTCTCCACGATCAAGGGCCTTCCCCCCGGTCGACGCCCGGTGCGGACCACCGTCGTCCCCTTCGCGCACTCGCGCGATGCCTACGCCGACATCTTCTCCCGGCTCGCCGCCGGTGAACAGGCCTACATCGTCGCGCCGGCGATCGAGGCCGGCCTCGGTGCCGGAAGCGACGACACCCCCACGGAGCCGATCCGCGACGTCCGCACCGTCATGCGAGACCTCGAGCTCGGCCCGCTCAAGGGTTTCCGGCTCGCCGCGCTCCACGGCCAGCTCTCCCGGAGCACGCGTGAGACGATCATGGAGAGGTTCCGCCTGCGCCAGATCGACGCGCTCGTCGCCACGACCGTCATCGAGGTCGGCGTTGACGTCCCCAACGCGACGGCGATCGTCGTCGAGCAGGCCGACCGGTTCGGCCTCGCGCAGCTCCACCAGCTCCGAGGACGGGTCGGTCGCGGCGAAAAGCCAAGCGTCTGCTACCTCATCTCGGACCCCCGAACCCCGGAGGCCGAGGCCCGCCTTCGCGTCATGGAGACCATCTCGGACGGCTTCGCGCTCGCCGAGAAGGACTTCGAGATCCGCGGGCCCGGCGAGGTCCTCGGCCTCAAGCAGTCCGGCCTGCCACCATTCAAGGTCGCAGACCTGATGCGCGATCGCGCTCTTCTGGACATGGCCCGCCGCGACGCCGCCGAGTGGATCTCAAGAAGCCCCACCCTCTCCTGGCCCGAGGAGGCGCTCATCAAGCGTCGCCTGATGAAGGCCTTCGGCGAAGCGCTCGGCCTCGCCGATGTCGGCTAAGCGCTTCCGGCCAGCATGCTGCGCTGCACGAGGATCGTTCGGACCGGTCCCCGGAGCATCTCGATCGCGACGATCGTCATGATCAGCGCGGCGATCGGACCAAGCCCGCACAGCAGGATGCCCACCGTCGACAGCAGCGGTCCCAGCCATGCCAGCATCTTGCAGAACCGCTCCAGCTGGACCGACGGCACCCGGGGCGCAATCGTCCGCAGGTACATCATGGACGACACGGACACCAGAATCTGCGCGACGAAGGTAAGGCTCGTCACGGCCACGTACGTGATGAGCCAGCCGCTCAGCGGCGGAAAAACCGCCGGGAAACCCGTGACCCCGCCGGGTCCGGGTCCGACCGGCTGGACCGGCTGCTGCGGCACGAGCGCGTTCGCGAACTGCGGGAAGAGCTGCAGCACCGCCGAGAGGGCCGTGAATGCAAGCGTGACCAGAAGCGAGCATCGCAGGACCCGCCGCCATGTCCGTCCTTTGTCGAGGGCGGCCGGGCCGTCACGACGGGCCGGATCCGGCTCGCTCAGCCACCACCAGCCGAGCACGCCCGCCGCAGCCAGCGAGATGCCCAGGAATGCGGCCCCCAGGTTGAGGGCTCCCGGCAGCCACGCTGGCAGCGCGCCCTGCGCCCCCGCCACACCGATCGCCGCACCCGCCAGACCGCCGAAGAGGCCCAGCACGACCGAGCAGATCAGCGAGGCTTCGACCAGCAGCGCCCCGCGGTTGAGCCTCGCGAGCTCTTCATCTCCCGCGAACTGGAGGAGGTCACCCTTCATCGAGTCCGCGACCGACCAGCCACACTCCGGGCAGTTCATCTCGCTCGTCAGGCCCACGAGGCTGTAGCCGCATTTCAGGCACGGAAGCTCCGTCAGAACCGGCTCCACCGGCAGCGGCGGCGGCTGTGCCCCGTCAGGCTCGGCCAGCCTCGCTGCGACCATCGCGTCCCGCACCGCCTCCACGACATGCTCGCGCCCGCAGTGCCGGCACTTCCAGCTCGGCGCGAGCGGATCGCCGAAGAAGCTCGCGCCACATGATGTGCAGGTGAGCGCCACGCCGGTTACTCGCCATACGGCGAGAACGATTTCCGCGCCACGACCGTGATCGTCGCCGTCGTCAGGTCATCCTCGCGGAAGTTGAACGGCGGACGCAGCAGAACCTCCGGAACCTCGTTGTTGATCCGGTTCTGGATCCACGCCTGGATGTCGAGCCCTGCCTCGATCACCCACTGCCGCAGCTGGAACTGCGTGATCTTGTTGAGCGACGAGTGGTGGTACCCCGTCGTGAAGCACGGCTGAGGATACACGTCCTTGAACTCGGCCTGATGCCGCAGATGACCCCACGGCTGGCTGCGCTTGAAGTATGGGCACTGGGTGCAGTCCTGCGGCGTCAGCTTCTTTTCCATCGAAGCATCCCACGTCCACGGCAGCTTCTTCATCACGTCGAGCCGGTGCGACCGGCTCGCCTCGCACTTCTCAGAGCTCTCCCAGCAGGCCGGACCCTGACGCTGGATCTTGTTGTCCGCGCCGTAGTACAGAAAGCCGTGGTCGTGGCTCCCCACCGGCTGGTAGTAGTTGTCGTGATTCGTGACGAACAGACCGCCCGGCTTCAGCAGCCGCCCCACGATCGGAAGCTGTTTCGGAAGGTTCAGCATGTGCTCGGTCACCGTGTTCGCGAAGACGAAGTCATACGTGCCGTGACGCGACCGGTCGCTCGCATAGTCCTCCAGCGAGATCTTCCCGAACTTGATCTGCGGGATGTGCCCCATCGTCTTCTGGCACTCTTCCGTCCAGAGCCAGGAGTCGATCGCATCGACATGCGCCGCCCCACGCTCCACGAAGAGCAGCGCGTACACCCCCGCGCCGCACTCCCAGTCGAGGATCCGCTTCCCGACCAGGTCTCCGGGACGCACGTGCCCGTTGGCCATCAGCGTGCTGACGACGTTGTTGTACCGGTGGTAGAGCTCGGTAAGACCCGGCCCCTTCTCCAGAACGCTCTGGGCAAGCGGCGGCAGCGACTCGATGCTGGTGGTCGACATGAAGCACTCCAGAGACACCGGTGAGCACCGGCCGCAAACCGGGAGCCGGTGGTGGGACAGGCAGGAAGTTGCTACCCTACGGAGAGCCAAGAGAAAGGGCAACCTCTCTCGAGTGTCACCCGTCGATTTTGTCGCCTCCCGGCGCCGCATGACTCCATCCCGCACCAACCCCGCACTGCTCCTCGCCACCCGGTGGGCGTGGGCCTTCGTTGCGTCGCTGCTCCTGCTGGTGACGCAGGCGCCGTCGGTAGCGGGCCCCGGCTCGTGCTGCACCGGCCTCCCTCACCCGGCTGACACTCCGGCGTCCTGCGCCTGCCGCCCCAGCCCCCACTGCCCACTCTGCGAGCGCGCCGCCTCGCGAATGGTCGCCGGTGACCTTGCGGCCGCCCCGACCGGACCGGCCCCCTGCTGCGGCTGCTGTGCCCGCCAGCCCGCTCCATCCCTGCCCGATCGGGAGCCCTGTCGAACACGCGCCGGGGAGAGCGACCGGGCCCAACTCGTGCGGCCCGCCCGCAGCATCACTGAATGGCCCCCGATCCTGCCGTCCCTCGCGGAGACTCGCGCGGGGGGGCTCACCGGCCCATGGCTCACCCGTGACGGACGTGTCCGAGCCCGTCTTTGCAGCTGGACCACCTAGCTCAAAGGTGCAGTGCCCGGCCCGATCCTGCGCCGCTGGCGCCCCGGGCCGTCGCCCCCCGCTCTTCCGCCCAGCACGACCTGCGGCGGACCAACCGTACGAACATCGCCAACGAACGACCCAAGGCAAGCATCCCACGGCGCAGCAAGACCGCGCCGCCAGGAAGGACCATGTCCCATGAACATCCACATTGATCGCAACCACGCCGCGAAGCTCCTGACCGCGGCCTGCCTCACGTTCGCCTCTCTCGTCACCTTCTCCGGCTGCGCCGCTGGTGGCAGCACCAAGGACGCGTCCACAAGCACCATGAAGGCCGACTCCGATCAGGGCAAGGTGCACAGCGCCTCGGCCGAAGAGTCCAAGTACCTCGGCAGTGACGAGCCCATCACCAACAACACCATCATCCTCTACGCCAATGGCCTCGGCTGCCCCCAGTGCGCCAGCAACATCGACCTGCAGATCAAGAAGCGTGTCCCGGGAGCGGAGAGCGTCTACGTTGATCTCGCCGAAGGCACCGCCACCGTCGACATCATCCCCGGAACCAAGCGTCGCCTCTCCCCCAAGCAGTACGAGGACATCGTCGGCGACGCCGGCTTCACCCTCGTCAAGATGACCAGCCGCTAAAGGAGGCGAGGATGCGCTACGCGAAAACGAAAACTGGAAAAGCGAAAAGCGAAAATGAAGAAGGGGAAAAGGGAGGCGGCCTTCCCATTTCCCGCTTTCCCGCTTTCCCGCTTTTCGCTTTAGCCTTCCTGCCGCTCGCAACCGCGAGCGCGCAGGAGGCCATGTACACCGCCGCGGCCACCATGCCCGGGCCCGGCAACTTCGTCCTGCGCCAGCAGGTCCATTACTGGCAGTTCGGCTCAAACCCTAACGACGGCAGCGAAGATCACTCCATGGTCGAGCTGCACAACGCCCTCGCCATCGGCCTCGACCGCGGCGTCGCCCTCAATCTCATCGCACCGGTTTCCTGGGATCGCAAGACCTTCACCGACGAGACCCTCGAGGACGACGAAGGCTGGGGCTTCGATGACCTTGAGGCCAACCTCAAGCTCCGCGTCTACCAGAACGACTCCGGCGGCATCAACACCGTCCGCGCCGCGCTCATCGGCGGTCTCAAGTTCAACACCGAGGACCAGCTCTACGCCAGCCCGTTCGTCGCGGGTGTCGTCACCGTCGTGCACGGTCGCCACGGCTTCAACCAGGAAGTCGGCTTCACCCTCAACCCCAACGGCCTCAGCCCCGAGGACAACATGGGTGGCGACGGCCCCTGGGAAGCGGTCCACTTCAACTCCGCGTACGTCTACCGAGTCTTCCCGGAGGCCTACCAGTCCGACACGGTCGGTGCCTGGTACACCACCATCGAGATCAACGGCCTCTACGAGACCAGCGGCGACGTCGAGCTCCGGTGGTCTCCCGGGTTCATGTACGAGGGCCGTCGTTGGGGCTTCGAGGTCATGGCTCAGTTCCCCCTCTTCCAGGACGTTGAAGACCGGGCCGAGCTCGACTGGGCCTTCGGCATCGGCTGGCGGTATCTCTTCTAGAAGAAGTGGCGGAGTGGCGAAGTGAAGAGCGGACGAATCCGAAAGCCTGCGGTCTTCGATGACCGAAGGGCCACTTCGCCACTTCGCCCTCCAGCAATCCTACAGTCTTCGTCCCCTCACTCCGGAGCCCCCATGCCCTTCACGCTCAAGCCCGAAGACGCGCTGACGGTTGATGCCGACAACACGAAGTACCTCGAGAACCACGTCGATACTGGCGACCGCTGGGTTCTCAACTTCGGCCCCCAGCACCCCGCGACGCACACGACGCTGCGCCTCGTCCTCGAGCTCGATGGCGAGCGCATCGCCCGCGTCACGCCGCACATCGGCTATCTCCACAGCGGCTTCGAGAAGCTCGCCGAAAGCCTCGACTACAACCAGTATGTCACGATCGTCAGCCGGATGGACTACCTCAGTCCCATCTTCAACGACATCGCCTGGCACGGCGCCGTCGAGCGTCTCTTCAACATCGAGCTCACGCCCCGGTGCAAGGTCCTCCGCACGATCATGTCCGAGGTCGCGCGAATCCAGAACCACCTTCTCTGCGTCGGCGCCGCCGGGCTCGACCTCAACGCCTTCACCGGCTTCATCTACGCCTTCAACGTCCGCGAGAAGATCTACGACATCTGCGACTACGTCTCCGGCCAGCGGTTCCACCCCGACTGGACCCGCGTCGGCGGCCTGATGCAGGACCTCCCCTGCGCCGCCAAGGGCGACGAGACCTTCAAGGCGATGGTCAAGGCCCTGATCCACGACGAGGTCCCAAAGGCCGTCGCCGACCTTGAGAACCTCCTCAACCGAAACCGCATCTTCATGGACCGCACGCAGGGCGTCGGCGTCATCTCGCGCGAGGACGCCATCGCCTGGTCCCTCACCGGCCCCATGGCCCGCGGCAGCGGCGTCCGGCGCGACGTCCGCAAGGACGCCCCCTACCTCTGCTACGCCGACAACTGGGACGGCCAGGGTGCCGAGGCCGTCAAGTTCCAGGTCCCCGTCACCGAAGTCGGCGACGCCTACACCCGCTATCTCGTCCGCGTCGAAGAGATCAAGCAGTCCATCAAGATCATCGACCAGCTCATCGACAAGATCCCGCAGGGTCCCGTCGACAGCTTCGCCGACAGCAAGATGGTCAAGCCCAACAAGAAGGACGTCTACGGCTCCATCGAGGGCCTGATCCAGCACTTCGAGCTCATCATGACCAACCGCGGCTGGAAGCCGCCGATCGCCGAGATGTACGACTGCCAGGAGTCCGCCAACGGCGAACTCGGCTACTTCATCGTCAGCGACGGCGGCCCGCGCCCCTGGCGCGTCAAGGTCCGTCCCCCCTGCTTCATCAACTACTCCGTCATCGCCAAGCTCACCGAGGGCCACATGCTCGCCGACGTCCCCGCCGTCATCGGCTCCATCAACGTCGTGGCCGCCGAACTCGACCGCTAGCCTTTCCGAGCCGATTGAGCTGCGCTAGATCAACAAAGACGCCCTTGCATCTCGCAAGGGCGTTTTCGTTCCTGGGATGTGTCCGGGCGTCAAGCCCGCGTGTCAAGCGTGTCCCCGAGTGTCCTCAGAACCCAAGCTTGCCAAACGTCTTCTTCATCCGGTCCGCGTTGACCTGCTGCGCCGCCTTCTCGGGCTTCGCCATGCGAGCCTGACCCAGGACCGGAGCCCCGGGCGTCATCGACTTGGTCTTGGAGGGCAACTGCCCCGCCTTGAACGTGGACGCCGCGCCCGGCTTCGCGACCGCCTTCGGTGCGGGGGTCGAGCTCGGCTTCGCACCGGTAATCTTGGCCGCGGTCTTCGCCGTGGGTACGGGCTTCGCGCCGCCAAGACCCTTGCCGCTGGATGGGCTGCCTGACTTCGACATCGGTGAACTCCACATGACCCGCACGCGGCACCATCGCCGCCCGGTCGCCCCCGAGAATACCAGCCGGACGCACGTACCGCCAACGAAAAAGGCCCGGAAGCGATCATCGCTCCCGGGCCCTGGTCTTTATCCTGATCGAGTTACTTCGCCTTCGCGAGCAGCTCGCTCTTCTTGGCCTCGCTGGCCTTGTCCCACTCATCGATGCAGCCCGCACAGCAGAAGGCAACCTTGCTCCCCTTGAACATCACCGTGACCGAAGGATCGATGGGGTGATCGGGAACGATCGGGCACTTGGAGTTCGCGAGCATCCCGGCGTTCGCCGACGACGCCGCAGCCGTGCCTTTGGCGTCGGCGGCCTTGTTGTTCGCACAGGCACCGAGGCCGGCGAGGGACGCAATGGCGGCCGCGGTTGCAAGGGTGTTCATGGTGCGCATCGATTTCGTTCTCCTGTATGGTCTGGCTGGTGTTCCGGCTGCCCGTCCGGGCCTTGTGCACGCTCGCTGACCGAGCGTTGCCGGACCCGCTCGGCTCATTCTAGGGTGCCCACCGGCCAGCCTCCGCGCCCACCCACAGCCGGAGTCTGCCCACCCTGCGGCGGCCTTCCCTCAACCTGGAGCCTCAGCAGGTCGGCATATCGCCCGCCCCGGGCCAGGAGCTCATCGTGAGAGCCCGACTCGATGACCGTGCCCTTGTCGAGGACCACGATCCGGTCCGCGTGCCGGATCGTGCTCAGGCGGTGCGCGATCACGAAGCTGGTCCTGCCCTTCATCAGCCTCGTGAGGCTCTGCTGGATCAGTAGCTCGCTCTCGCTGTCAAGGTTGCTCGTAGCCTCGTCCAGGATCAGGATCCTCGGATCCGCCAGAATCGCCCGGGCGATGGCGATCCGCTGACGCTGCCCGCCCGAGAGGCGAACGCCGCGCTCCCCCACCACCGTGGCGTAGCCATCGTCGAACCCGGTGATGAACTCGTGGGCATTCGCGTCCTGCGCGGCACGCACGATCTGCTCTGGCGTCGCGTCACGCCGGCCGTAGGCAATGTTCTGAGCGATGGTGCCATCAAAGAGCAGAACATCCTGCTCAACGATTCCCAGCAGCCCCCGGTAGCTGCGGACGTCGATCTCCCTGATGTTCCTGCCGTCGAGCAGGATCGATCCGCCCGGCCCTCCCCCCGGTGCGTTCTCGTCGGGGTCGTAGAAGCGCGCGATCAGATTGCAGAGCGTGGTCTTGCCCGAGCCGCTGGCTCCGACGAACGCGACGACCTCACCAGCCCGGACCGAGAGCGAGACGCCGCGGATCACAGGATCGGGCGGAGTTGGCGGCGACGGGGCCTTCGACTCCGGG
Source organism: uncultured Phycisphaeraceae bacterium (assembly GCA_964495635.1). Taxonomy (GTDB): domain Bacteria; phylum Planctomycetota; class Phycisphaerae; order Phycisphaerales; family UBA1924; genus JBBASU01. The sequence continues at coordinate 13,538 of CAZBXF010000011.1, read as the reverse complement.
CCCGGCCGGCCGCCCCCGCGCCTCCCGGACTTGGGATATGTGAACCACACGCCGCTGAGTTGGACGTCGCCCCGGATGTCGCCAGGCTCGACGAGCGCGGTTCCGGGCCGGTCCGCAAACTCCTCCGGCTCCGCCAGCAGATCCAGAACGCGGTCCATCGCCGCAAGATTGCTCTGCACCGCCGCGGCCGAACTCGTCAGCGACTCCAGCGGCCCAAGCAGCATCAGCAGATACGCCGAGAACATCATCACGTCGCCGATCGTGAGCGATCCCCTCAGCACCTGCGTCCCGCCATAGACCATAACCCCCGCCGACGCCGTGGGAATCAGCACGCTCCACGCGATCTCCACGATCCGTGACCACCACCACGTCACGATCTCGATCCGCGTCATGTAGTGCTGGCCCGCCGTGAATCGTGCCGACTCGGCCCGCTCACGCGAGAAGCCCCGGACCACCCGCACTCCCGCGAAGACCTCGGTCGCGGTCGCATCCACGCTCTGCCGCACGTTCTTCGCATCGCGATAGAGCGGCCGGATCTGCGCGATCCAGGTCCTGTGCGTCAGCCAGACCGCCGGCAGCAGCATCGTGGCCCCCGCCAGCAGCTTCCAGTCAACCCAGGCCAGGATCACCAGCGTTCCCGCGAGCTGCACGATGGCACGCCACGGGTTGTAGATCAGGCTGAAGAGCAGCTCACCCGCCGTGCCCGCGTCCTCGCGCAGCAGGCTCGCAATACCGCCGCTCTTGTAGTGCTGAAGACGATGCAGCGGCAGGCGGCTGGCCCGCTCGAACGCGCTCGTGCGCAGCTGCACCTGCACGCGCTTGGTCACGCGCGTCACCTGCCAGCGGCCAAGAAGTCCCAGCGAAACCGTCACGACCGAGAGCAGGATCATGGCGGCGCTCAGGGCCCAGAGCAGCTGCTCACGTGACCACGGATCCGTGACCCTGCGAAGCCAGCCGGGCAGCCCCTCCGGTCCCGGCTCGGGCAGCAGCACATAGTCAATAGCGATCTTCGTCGACGCGGGCAGCCCCAGCCCCAGCAAGGTCGTGATGGTCAGAGTCAGCAGCGCGAGATAGATCCATGGTCGATGGTTCACGCCGCCAGCCGGTGTGCGGCCGGTGAACGCCCAGAAGCTCCGGAAGAGCGTGAAGAACGACCTGGCCCGCTTCCACGGCTCCTTGGCTCCCGACTCCTTCGGCGCCAGGTCCTTGAGACCGCCACGCCGGACATAGTCCTTGTCGGCGCGGCGTTTGGCGAGGTACTCCCGGAATCGGAGCCGGCTGCTGGAGGTTCGCTGCTTCAATGAGACATCCTACGTCGGCTGGAGGCTTGTCCGCCGCGTCGGAGACCGCTCGGGATTCGCTCCTCTAGAGCCCCAGCACGATGATCGCGATCCACTGCGCATCCTGAAGATCGACGTTCTCGTTGCCGTCGATGTCTCCCTCGAGCCAATCCGGGCCGGGCTGGATCAGACCCACCACGACCTGCGCCAGGTTCTGGGCATCGAGCAGATCCGAGTTCTCGTCGCGGTTGATGTCGATGTCCGGCGGGCAAACGAGCTGCGTCAACGAGACATCATCCACCGCCGCCTCGACGACGGAGCCCGCCCCCAGATCCCGCGCCACGAAGCGCAGTCGCGTCTGTGCGGAGGGCTCGCCCGCGAGCTGGATCTCGCGCCGCACCCAGGCCGCCCGGTTCTCAGAGACAACCTCAAGGTCGCTCCAGGTTGCGCCGTCGTCGGTCGAAATCTGAATCGGCATGGAGTCCGCGTTGGGGCTCGCCCCGGCGTTGTTCGAGTACCAGCGCGAGTAGGCGAGCGTCGAAGAGATGATCTGCGGGAATCGTCCGGCGGGCACGGCGTTGATGCGCGGGCTGGTCAGCGTTGTGATGCCGCCATCGACGTCAAAGCTGCCCACACCCGTGCCGGCCTGGGCCCCGGTGATGAAGCAGAACTGCCCGCCCGGCGTCACCTGGGTGCCCGGCTGGGCCGCGGTCGCCTGCGGAATCGCACGCTCCCAGAGACCCGCCGTTGCGGTGTCGCCGGGTGCGCCCACGGTCCAGCCACGCTCGGTCTCCATCGTGTCGAGGAACCGCGTCTGCACCTCAGCCCAGCGAACCGCAAGGTACGCCGCCGGCACCGATGACGGGTAGCGCACCGTCGTTCCGGACTGCGTCTGCACCTCGAAGTAGAAGAAGGTGGTCTGGTGGCAGTCGCCCGCGGGCAACTGAACGCTGTACGTAGAGCCCGAGACCGGCACGAGCGGGATCGTCTGAAAGTCGGCGCTTCCGAACGGCTGTGTCTGGTACTTCAGCACCGCCGTCGACGGCGATACCGCCTGGGAGCCGCTCTGAATGGTCACCGTGAGCGGAAGGGCGGCTCCGGCCTGCGCATATTCCGGGATCGCGGCAGGGAAGCTCCACCGCACCGGCTCCGCCACGTACTCCGCCAGGCGCAGCACGCCCTCGAAGTTCTCCGTCGCGGTCGGGATGATCTGGTCCGCGGGAAGCACGAAACCGTTCGTGCCAGTGTCACGCAGCTCAATGGTCCACGAGAGGATGCCCCGCGCGCCGTACATCCAGTCCGGAACCACGCCCGCCGCCGGATAGATCGTCGTGTACGCCGGCCCCGCCGTGTACCGAAGGTTGTTGACGCTCTCAATGGCGTCCGCCAGCATGTCGTCGAGCTGCGCGAAGAGCGGCCGATCCGGCGGCAGCTGGCTCGTGTACCCCCACGGCGACAGAATGAGCTGGCTGAAGCTGTGGAAGTCGATGTGGGCCGCGATGCGCGGGTTGGCGATCACGAAGTCGCGGAGCGCCTGCGTCTCGGGCTCGCTGAAAGCCGACGGCCCGCGATAGGTGTCGTTGTTCTGCGTACCGCTCGAGCCCTCACCGCCCCACTCGTACCCCCAGTTGCGATTGAGGTCGACGCCGAACGATCCCGCGGGATTCGGCCGACGGTTCTTGCGCCACAGCCGGTTGTTGGGCGTCCAGGAGAACTCGTACCCATCCGGATTCACCACCGGCACCACGACCACCTCGGCCCGCTGCAGGATCGAGACGATCCGCGCATCGCCCGCCGCGTACCGCTCCAGCATCTGGTCCGCCACGAACATCGTCGTCATGTGGTTGACCCACTCGCGGGCGTGCTGGCCGCCGTTGATCAGCACGATCGGGCGCCCGCTGCGCGGATTCCCAGGCAGGTCCGGCGCGCTGAACCGAATCCCCCGGATCGCGCGCCCCTCCAGGCTGTTGCCGATGCTGAACGTCGTGGCCAGCCCGCCGCTCGCCGCTGCCAGCTCGTCCAGCCGCGTGTTGATCTCCGTCAGCGTGCGGTACGTCGCAAACCAGGCGACATCACGCTGCAGGTTCGTCCGATCGATCTGCGCCCGCTCCGCATCGATCAGAGCCTGCACGTCCGGCACCATCACCTCGGGCTCAAGACCGAGCCCGACCAGGGCCGCCTCCTGCTCGGGCGTCACTTGCACATGCAGCGGCCCAACCCCGATCCGACAGTCCCAGACGTTGGTCACGATCTGGTTGACGCGCATCAGCTCCGCGGCGCTCCGCACGTTGATCCGAACCATCTTCTGACCGTGGTACGGCCCCGGGGGCGCTGCGTCCTGGGCATACGCGGACGCCGCCAGCCCGGCGACACCACCAAGGCCCGCCGCGGCCATCAGCACGATCGACGCAGCGGAAGACGCACAACGACTGGAAAGGCTGGCTCGCATCATCATCCTCTTCAGGCTCGCAGTGCGAGCCACGCAGGTAAGCCCACTCAGACCGGGCGCTCCCGCCCGCAACGCGGCACGCCGGAAGCACCCGCCAAGGCTCCACGCCCGGCTGCCTCCGTCTGGAGCCCGCACAACGCAGACTCCGGCGAGGTATTGTGACACAAACGTCCCCTTTCTGCCAGCGCGATCTGAACAATGCCTCCCGGCAGCTCCGACCAATGAAATCCCCCACCGCCCCTCCACCTCAGCCCGCCGTCACCTGTCTCCACGCGCCCCGATCGCGCAATCTCCACCCCCGAACCGCGGTGTGTCGATGGCAGGATCGGCCGTCCGTACGCCGCCTCCTCGCCAGCGGATCTCTCGGGACGCTGGCCGTCTCGATGGCGATTGCGGTCCTGCTCGGTTGCACGCAGCGCACCTTCGTCACCCCGGATGGAGCTAGAGCCCCAGTGTTCACCACCGCCGCCGTCGCCTCTGACCATGAGCTGGCCTCTCAGGCCGGCGTCGAAATGCTCCGCCAGGGCGGCAACGCGGTCGACGCCGCCGTCGCGACCAGCTTTGCATTATCGGTCGTTCGGCCATACTCCTGCGGGATCGGTGGCGGCGGCTTCATGGTGATCCATCTCAAGGCCGACCCACGCAATCCAGCCTCCGGCCCCGTCCGCATCGCGCTCGACTACCGCGAGACCGCTCCACGCGCGGTCAGGCCGGACATGTTCGAATCGGATCCCGACCCGCACGCCCAGACACACGGTGGCAAGGCCGTCTGCGTGCCTGGAAACGTGGCCGGACTCCTGCACGCCCTGGATCGCTACGGCACGCTCCCGCGCGCCACCGTCCTCGCTCCTGCCATCCGCCTCGCAGAGGATGGCTTCCTCGCCGACGCCCATTACGTCGAGATGGCCCAGGAAGATCAGGACGTCATCCCCTGGCTCAAGAAGGACCCCGCCCGCATCGCCCGCTTCCAGTTCCTCTGGGATCGCTACCTCGATCAGGGCAATGTCAAGGTCGGCACCCGCATCACCGTCCCCGAGCAGGCCCGCGTCCTCCGCCTTATCGCCGAGCGCGGCCGCGCAGGCTTCTACGAAGGCGACGTCGCCGATGCCATCATCCGCGCCGTGAAGTCCGACGGCGGCCTCCTCACGCACGAGGACCTCCGCTCCTACGCCGTCGCAGAGCGTGCCCCACTCGTCAGCGAGTTCCGCGGCCTCGACGTCGTCACCATGCCCCCGCCCAGCTCCGGCGGCATCGTCATCGCCCAGCTCTTCGACATGCTCGAAGCCCGCCCCGACCTCCTCGCTCCCGCCACCGACCCCGCCCGCGCTGGCGGCCACAACACCGCACCCTACATCCACGTCATTACCGAGTGCTTCAAGCACGGCTTCGCCGATCGCGCCCGCTGGATGGGCGATCCCGGCTTCGTCGACGTCCCGCTCCAGCGGCTGCTCGATCCCTCCACCATTCGCGCCCGCGCCGCCACCATCGACCCCGCCCGGACACTCCCGATCAACGACTACGGCACGGCCCGCCGACCGCCCGAAGACCACGGCACCAGCCACCTCTGCGTCATCGACGCCATGGGCAACGCCGTCGCCTGCACCGAGACCATCAACCTCATCTTCGGCTCCCTCCTCTGCGTCCCCGAGTACGGCTTCGCACTCAACAACGAGATGGACGACTTCCTCACGCGACGCGGCGAGGCCAACGCCTTCGGTCTCGCGCACGCAGAACTCAACCGTCCCGCCCCCGGCAAACGCCCCCTCTCCAGCATGACGCCCACCATCGTCTGGGATCCTTCGGCCGGTGAAGGCGGCTCGATGCGCCTCATCGTGGGCGGCGCAGGCGGCCCACGCATCATCACGGGGTCCGCCCAGACTGCCCTCAACGTCCTCCTCTTCAACATGCCGGCGCACACCGCCGTCGCCGCACCCCGATTCCACCACCAGTGGCAGCCCGAAACCCTCCAGCTGGAGACCGCACTCGCGAGCCCAGCGATCGAAGCCTCCCTACGGGAGCGAGGCCACAACGTCGGCACGCGAAAGTCCGTCGGGAACATCACGCTCATCCGCGCCGCCGCCACCGGCCCCGGATGGGACGCCGCCAGCGATCCCCGGAAGGGCGGCGTGCCCGCAGGGTACTAGCCCTGAGATCAGCAGCCACACGGGAGTCACTCTCATCCGTACACTGCCCACTCATGCAACCAGCCGCCATTGGCCCATTCAGGATCGATCGTGAACTCGGCCGCGGCGGCATGGGTGAGGTCTACCTCGCGCGCGACACTCGGCTGGACCGGCAGGTGGCGATCAAGGCCCTGCCCGCGCATCTCACGCAGGATCAGGATCGACTCGCTCGGTTCCAGCGCGAGGCCAAGGTCCTGGCCTCGCTCAACCACCCGTGCATCGGGGCGATCTATGGGCTTGAGGAGGCCGACGGCCGACAGTACCTGATCCTCGAGTTTGTCGAGGGTGAGACGCTGGCGGAGCGACTCACGAGCGGACCGATCCCGGTCAGTGAGTCGCTCTCCATCGCAAAGCAGATCGCCGAGGCCCTCGAAGCCGCCCACGAGAAGGGTGTCATCCACCGTGACCTCAAGCCCGCCAACGTGATGGTCACGCCGGACGGGGCCGTGAAGGTGCTGGACTTTGGGCTCGCGCGCACCGCGGACGGCTCGGTGTCATCCACCGCAATGGCGACGCCCGACTCACCGACGATGCCGCAGAACTCTCCAACCATCCCCGGAGCCATCATGGGCACCGCCGGGTACATGAGCCCGGAGCAGGCCCGCGGCAAGCCTGTCGACAAGCGCTCCGACATCTTCTCGTTTGGCTGTGTGCTCTACGAGATGCTCACGGGAGTGGGTCCCTTCGGCGGCGAGACCGTGACCGACTCGCTGGGCGCGATCCTGCACCGCGAACCGGACTGGAGCCTGCTCCCGGCCCAGACCCCGGGGCGACTTCGTGAGTTCCTCAAGAGCTGCGTCGCCAAAGATCGTCGCAACCGCCTGCATGACATCGGCGATGCGCGGCTGGAGCTGGAGCGTGTGATCAGCGGTCAGGAGTGGGCCTCGACGGCCGCGTCAGCACCCGTACCCGCGCGCTCCCATGCCCTCGGGATCGGGGCTGCGTGCGGGGCGGCACTGCTCGCCGGTGCCGCCGGCTGGTTCGCCGCGAGCCAGTTCGCGCCCCCCGCTCGGGTAGCAGTTGCGCCCCCGCAGGCATTCCATGTCTCCACGACGCTCCAGAGCAAGCCTCCTTTCTGGACGCTGGGGGGCATCTCGCCGGATGCGAGGTTCCTGGTCTATACAGCGTGGCCCGAGCTCGAGCCCGAGAGCACCAAGCCCCAGGGCGTGCTCGTGGTCCGTCGCCTCGACCGCGACGAGACGATCGTTCTCGAAGGAACCGAGGGGGCCAGGACCGCCGCGTTGTCGGCGGATGGGCGCTGGGTGGCATTCTCGAGCGCCAAGGACCGCGCCGGCACCAAGTTCAGCCTCAGGAAGATCGCGCTCGACAACGGTCGACCTTCAGGCAGGCCCGAAACCATCTGCGAGCTCCCTCAGGGATCGTACTTCCAAGTCGGATGGGCGTCGGACCGCGAAGTGCTCTTCGCGCCAAACCTCGAGCAGGCCATCTACGCCGTTGCGGCCTCGGGCGGCGAGCCGCGGGTTGTCGTCCGCCAGGAGCGGCCCGAGGGTATTGGAGGTTGGGATCAGTTCATCCCGCTGGTGCCCGGCCAGTCGATTTTGGCCACGTACTTCTCGGTTGCTGCTGAGAAGGTGAAAGTCAATACCGAGGTCATCGACCTCGCATCGGGGAAGCGAACGCTCGTACTCTCCGACGCCGGTGTTATGGGCGTGCTGACGGACAGCGTGCGTGGGGAAACTCTCGTGGTGTATGGGAGACCCGACCTGACGAGTTTGTTGGCCGTGCGCTTTGATCCGAGCACGCTGCGCACGCTCGGCGATCCCGTTCGGGTCTGGAGCGGCAACACAATCAACCAGGTCAGACTCTCGGCGAACGGCACGCTTGCCCTTTCGACGCGCGCATCGGACTTTTCGAATCGACGCCTGGCATGGCTCGACGACAAAGGTCAGCCGCAGCCCCTATCCGTGCCGACGCGAGGTTTCTCCGAGATCGCGGTCGCTCCGGACGGCGGTCGCGTGCTGGCCAATGTGGAGGTGTCCAATCCGGATGACCTGACTTCGGAACTGTGGGTCCAGGACCTGACACGCCGCACTTCGATGCGCATCCCGATCCAGGGCTTCGCGCAAGGCCTGATGTGGAACCCCAGCGGGCAGCGGATCGTGCACGGCTCGTACGCCAAGGACGAGTTTGCAATCGTTGAGCGGCCCGCGAGTGGATCGGGCGAGCCGGTCAAGATGTTCACCTCACCGATCGCGGAGCAGAAGTTCTTGATGCCCTCGGCGTGGTCCCCCGATGGAAAGCTCCTCGCGATCGTCCAGCAGGACATGAAGGTCAACAAGGGCGACGTGCTGATGCTGGAGCAGGAAGCGGGTGGCGGCGGGGGCTCGGGGAAGGCGACGTGGAAGGCCACGCCGTATCTGAACTCCCCCGATGATGAACACGCACTGCGATTCTCGCCCGATGGCAAGTGGGTGCTCTTCTGTTCGGTGCAGTCGGGCCGACACGAGCTGTACATGCAGCGGTTCACGGGCGCGGGGTCGAGCGCAGAGGACACCAAGGCCGGACGCGTGCAGGTCTCCACCAACGGGCACGAGGGCGCCGCCTGGTGGAGCCCCGACGGCAAGGAGATGCGCTTCGTCGACGCCGACAGGCAGGTCGTGAGCGTGGAAGTGAAGACCGAGCCGACGCTCTCCGTGTCGCTGCCGAAGCCGCTGTACAGCCTCAAGGATCTCAAGACCACGAGCTTCACATGGGGGACGGATGGACGCTTGATGGTCATCCTGCAAGCGGAGAACGAACTGGCCAGCCGCATCGACCTGGTCGTCAACTTCGCTGAAGAGATCAGTGCCAGGCTGCAGTCCGCGAAGTAGACGCACGCGCCGGTCGCGCACCGCCCGAACCTCGGGGACCGCCGCGCGGCCTGAAATCGCTCTTCATTCCTTGCCCATCAGCGTCGACCGCTTCCACTCATCCTTCTTCTTGGCGGCGGCCAACGCGGCGGCCGCGTCCGGCTGGTCGTCCACGAGATAGATCAGCGTGGTGCCGCCAATCCTGATTTTGTCACCATCGTTGAGCGGCACATCCGTCACCACCTGCTTGCCGTTGATGACGACGCCGTGGGCGCTTCGATAGTCACCCGCCACGTACCGGCCGAGCCGCTCATCCAGGCGAATCTGAAGGTGCTTTCGCGAGATGAGGGGGTCCAGAACCTGGAACGTGCACGTGTCATCGCGACCGACCGAGACAAGCGGCTGCGTAATGGGCAAATGACGCCCCTGCCCGACTCCCTCGAGAATCACCAATGACGGCATCTGAATGTTCTCCGCTTCCGAGCGTAACCGCGATCAGATCGACTGGGCAGAAAGGCCCGAAGACAAGCAACCCACAACCAGAACCGATTGTCGCGCCGAGGAGTGAAGACCTCCACAGCGATCAGACTCTACGCTCCAAACACTCCGAGCCACACTCCCCGGGATCGAGCCTCTCCCTCGGCCCGGCTCCATGAGTTCCGCGCAGCGCCGCCCCGGGCGATCTGTCGCTTCCACGTCAACGGGCTTCGGTGGCCGGCTCAGTGCCGAGTCTTCTCGCGCTCTCCGCTCTCCACCTCGCAACGTCCTCCATCAGGCCCCTCTTCTCGGCGACCTCGATCAGAAGGTCGAGTATGCGCTTCAGGTTCGCTCGAACCTCTGCACTGTCCGGCGAGAGAGTCGTCAGCGCCTCGAACGCTCGCAGGAGCGGCACCTGCGCCTCCTCGAAGGACCCACGAACAATCAGTGCTCGGGCATAGCGCACCTCAGACTCGATCGTGCCCGGATGCGATGGGCCTTGAACCGCGCGACGCCGGCGCGATGACTCCTCCAGCAGCGGCACCGCGAGGTCAACCTTGCCCGCCTGGACGTACCTCGTCGCAAGATCGGACATGCCGTTGAGCACGTCGATCTGGTCATTGCCGAACTTCGCTCGTCCTCGCGCCAGACCATCCTCCCAGAGGCGCAGCGCTTCATCCTGCCTGCCTGCCTGCCACACCGCTCCGGCCAGATGGCTCAGCGCGCCCAGCGTCGCAGGATGATCCGGCCCCAGTTGGATCTCTCGCAATCTCAAGGTCTCTTCGTAGAGCAGCAGCGCAAGCTCTGGCTTGCCGATTGCCATGTACGCGTTGGCGAGATTCCCCATCGTCAGAAGCGTGGAAGGGTGATCGCGCCCGAGCCTCTCACGCTGGCTCCTCAACACCTCCTGATTGAGCTGGATCGCCTGATCCGGCCGGCCGAGCGTCATGCTCGCGTTCGCGAGATTCCCAATCGCCACGATGGTCCGCGGGTCGGCCCTGCCGTACTTCCGCTCCATCAGCGGAACCACCTCCTCCCATGAAGCCGCCGCCAGATCCTCCCGTCCGGTCATCCCCTGCACGAAGGCGAGATTAAAGAGCGCACCGATCACGGCCGACTCATCGACAGTCCGCGCCCCACGCCGCAGCCGCAGCGCCTCGGTCGCGAGCATCATGGCCCGCTCGGGCTTGCGGCCGTAGGCGTTCATCAGCGCCACCAGCTGCATGTCCTGGATCACCCCGTCATGCTCGGCACCAAGCACCTTCGTCCGCAGCGCCAGCGTCTCTTCCGCCAGCGGCAGCGCGACATCGAGCCTGCCCGCCTCAAGATACGCCCCCGCAAGATCGCTGCGAATCTGCAGAGTCTCCGGATGCTCACGTCCCAGCGCAGTCTCGCTCGCGGCGCCGGCCCGCTCCAGCAGCTCCGACGCACGAGCCGCATCGCCCAGCCCAAGCAGCGACATCGCCAGCCGACGCTGCATCGCGATGACCTCGGCGCTGTTGCCGATGGCGGTTCCATCGAGCTCCCGGATCGCCTCATCAAGATTGGCCCGCAGCGCCGCGCGGAACTCGGGCACGCTGCCGTAGACCATCCCCGGATCAAGCTCCGTGAAGACCGAGCTCAGGATCTGGTTGCCCCGCGTCGCAAACGCGAGATTGGTCTCGGCCTCGACGCGTCGTGCGTCCGCGATCGCCAGCGCGGCGCGTTCCGCCGCCGCGGCCCGGTTCGCTCGCAGCATGCCCACCGTAGTCCCCGCGATTCCCAGCACCAGCGAGAGCGCGAGCACGCCGCCGCCGATCACGCCCGCGCGATGACGCTGAAAGAACTTCATCGCCCGGTACCGCTTGCTCGGCGGCGCCGCGTTGATGGCCTCGCCGCTGAGGTAACAGTTGATGTCCATCGCGAGGCCGCTGGCCGTCTCGTAGCGACGCTGGCGGTCCTTCTCGAGGGCCTTCATCACGATCCAGTCGAGCTCGCCCCGCACCACCGTGCCCAGCCGCTTGGGCTCCGTCTGCCTTCGGGCCGCGATCGTCGCGAGCGTTTCTGTGTTGGCCACCAGCCGCGTGCTCGGCCTGGGTGGCTCGACCTCGCGGATGATCCGCTGGATCTCCGCGTACGCCATCGAGCGCAGCTCCTGCCCCGAGAAGGGCGTCGTTCCCGTCAAGAGCTCGTACAGCAGCACGCCCAGCGAGTAGACGTCCGTCCGCGTGTCGATATCGAGGCTGCCGCCCGCCTGCTCGGGGCTCATGTACTCGGGCGTTCCGATCAGCTGGCGATGCTCGGTAAAGAGCGTCTTCTCGGTCAGCTTGCTGAGCGTCGCCTTCGCGATGCCGAAGTCGATCACCTTTGCGTGTGCCCTGCCGTCCTGCGTCGCCACCAGCACGTTGCTGGGCTTGATGTCGCGGTGGATGATCCCCTTCGTGTGCGCGTGCTGCACCGCATTGCACACCTGTGACAGAAGCTCCAGCCTGTCCCTGATGCTCAGGTTGTGCTTGTCGCAGTACTCAACGATCGGGTCGCCCTTCACGAGCTCCATCACGAAGAAGGGCCGCCCCGATTCCGTCGAGCCCGCGTCCAGCACCTTCGCGATGTTGGGATGGTCCATCATCGCCAGCGCCTGCCGCTCCTGCTCAAAGCGGGCCACCACCTGGCGCGTGTCCATCCCGAGCTTGATGATCTTGAGCGCGACGCGCCGCTGCACCGGCTTGTCCTGCTCGGCCATGAAGACCGAGCCGAAGCCCCCCTCGCCGATCTGCTGCAGCAGCTTGTAAGGCCCGATCCGCGTCCCCGGCCCCTCTCCCCCACGCAGCGCAACGGTCGCGCCCGATGCCCCCGCCCCCTCCGCCCCTCCCACTTCGCCTCGGCCGCCGATGTCCGCTGTCGGCGAGACCAGAAACTCCGCCGCCCCCTCGTGGGCCCGCAGCAACCCCTCCACCTCTTCGCGCAGGGCGTCATCCCTGCCGCACGCGTCGGCGAGGAACGCCGCGCGGGCCGACTTCTCGAGCCCGATCGCGTGCTCGAAGATCTCCTGCAGTCTGCTCGCCATCGTGCTGGCCCTTCACTCGCCCGCCTGCAGCCGCTGGAACAGCCACGCCCGCGCAAAGGCCCATCGCCTCTGCACCGTGCTCTCCGAGAGGCCCAGCGCCTCCGCGGTCTGCTCAACGCTGAGCCCCGCAAAGAACCGCAGCCTCACCACTGCCGCGCCCTCGGGCGACTCCTCCTCCAAGCGACGGAAGAGCCCGTCAAACTTCACGATCTCTTCAGGTTCCCGCTGCGCCAGCCCCGCGACGTCCGCGAAGTCCGCCACCGGCTGGGCCCGCCGCACCTCCCCATCCGCACCACTCCCCACCCCTCCCCCGCCCCGCTTCACCCGCATCCGGCCCTTGGCATGATCAAGCAGGATCTGACGCATCGCCTCCGCCGCCGCGGCATAGAAGTGCCCCCGACCCGCCCATGGCACCTGCCGCGGCCCCGCGAGCTTCAGATACGCCTCATGCACCAGCGCCGTCGCCGAGAGCGTGTGCCCCGCACGCTCACTCGCCATGCTCATCTGCGCCGCCTTGCGAAGCTGGTCATACACCAGCGGCAGGAGCTGCTCCACCGCGGCCTTGTCTCCGCCCGCTGCTGCGATCATGAGCACCGTCGCATCGCGCGCAGCCCGCCCCTCCGCCACGCCGGCGGGTCCAGCTGGCAGTTCCGCATCCGGAGACTTCTTCACGGGCACGGCGTCCGAGGGCGGTGTGGAGTCGTTCGAAGGCATGGCCCCGATCCTATCGGCCAGCCGCGGCACGCGAAATCCAAGCGGGCATCCCCATCACGCCCCAAGCGCCCCTCACCCCGCTCGGTACACTCGACTCCCGGTCCACCACGCCGCCAGCACCACTGCCACCAGGAACCCCGCAATGAACGACCAGAAACGAAGGCTCTGGGGCAAGGTCCTCCTCGCCATCGCCGGGGTCTTCTTCCTGCTCTCAACACCATGTCTCCTCGGCGGCGTTCTCGGGCTTCTGGGCGTCCTCGCCGACGTAGGGACGACGGAAAACCAGCAGATGGGCCGCCAGATCCTCCGCATGGCCCTGTATCCGCTCGGTCTGGGCCTGCTCACGCTGGTGGTGGGCTTGCTGGTGCTGCGCGCCCGCGCGAAGTAGCCCCGTCCCCGGCAGCGATGGCCCCAGACCGGCTCATCGCTCACGCCGCGGACCCTCATTGACAAGAAGCTCCGCGCGCCGGTGCAACCACGCCGAACACAAACGCAAGACGACCCCGGCGCCGAGCACCGGGGTCGCAGGTAACAACATAGATCACGGCTCACTCAGATCGGGCACGCTCCCGACACAAC
>CAZBXF010000010.1:5813-33034 GCA_964495635.1 uncultured Phycisphaeraceae bacterium | reverse complement strand
CTGGCGAAGCGGATCGTGGCGATGCGTGGCTCGGGCAGGCTTCCGAACGCGGAGGCGATCGGCGAGGTGGAGGGAGTGACGCGCGAGATGCTGGAGGGCAAGGCTGGCGGGAGCACACCGGGCATGGGCGGGCTTCGGCGCACGGAGATGGCCACGCCGGGCCTGCTGGACCTGCTTGGGGTTTTCGCGGCAGAGCCGGAGGCGTCGATGGGCGTGGCGGGTGCGGCGACGGATGGGGTGACGCGCGGGCTCGATCGGATCTCGATCGGGACGGCGTGGAGCGATGAGGTGCGGGAGGAACTGACGCCGCGGGTGAGCGAGGCTGCGCTGGTCGCGATGGAGCGGATCCTGAGTGCGCGTGAGAAGCCGGCGGATGAGTCGGCGCTGGTGTCGGCGATGCTGAAGGCCGGCGCGGGGCCGACGCTGGTCGCGGAGGTGCTGGACACGGTGTCGTTCGGTGATGATGCGTTCAGGCTGGGGCGGGTGGATCTGGGGCGTGCGACGGCGGATGTGCTCGCGGCGGTGCCGGGGATCGACGCGGCGTCGGCGGCACGCGTGGTTGAGGAGCGTTCGAGGCTGGATGCGGAGACGCTGCGTCGCGTGACGTGGCCGCTGGAGCGGGGCGTGCTTGAGCCGGAGGCGTTTGCGAGGGCGGCGAGGTGGGTGACGACGCGGTCGCTGGTGTGGCGTGTGCGGATCGAGGCGACGCTTGAGCCGATGGAGCGGCGCGGTGATGCGGAGTCCTCGGTGGATCCGTCGGGGCCGATGGCTGTGGTCGAGGCGGTGATTGATGTCTCCGCCCCGCGGGCCCGTGTGGCGTATCTTCGCGACGTGACGCTTGCGGGGGTGGCGCGGGAGGTTGAGGTGCGGACGGTGTCGGCGTTGGAAGATGGGGAAGCTCCGCCGCGCGGGGCCGAGGCTCAGTCTGGCGAAAGTCTGGAGCGAGCGGCGGTGGTGGAGGAGCCCTCCGAGCCCGTTGTGGAGGATCGCGCGGCGCGGCTGGCGCGTGGGAGGCGGCGGGGAGAGACGCTTGATCCGGCGCCCGGGAGGCTTGCGGGATTTTCGGATGGTGCGGGAGAGGGAGAGCCGGCGCGCGGGGCAGACGCCTCGCCGGATGATGAGGGCGGTGATCCCGTAGCATCTGGGGCGGAGGCGGCCTCGTCGGAGCCGCCGGCACGGCGCGATCGGCGGATCGGTCGGTGGGCTCCGCGGCGGCCTTGAGCGTGTCGTTGGTTGTACGGAGGGGCGTTGGCGGGCGCGGTGGATGGATCGCAGCACTGGAGCCATGCACGGATGAGCAGCGGCAAGCACACGGTGATTGAGATCGACGGCGGCCGGCTGACGGCGGTCTGGGGCGAGGTTCGCCCCGGATCGGTCGTGGTTGATGGCTGGTGCACCGCGGTGAGGCCAGATGGGCTGGCGATGGATGATGCGCGGGCGGTGGGGGCGTGGGTGCTGCAGGAGCTTTCGACGGCGAATGTGCCGCGGGGGCGGGTGACGCTGGCGGCGGGGCGGAGCGAGGTGGTGCTGAAGCTGCTGACGCTGCCTCGGGTTGAGGGGGGCGCGGCGGAGGGTGAGCTTGCCGGGATGGTCCGCCTTCA
This sequence comes from uncultured Phycisphaeraceae bacterium, assembly GCA_964495635.1. Classification (GTDB taxonomy): domain Bacteria; phylum Planctomycetota; class Phycisphaerae; order Phycisphaerales; family UBA1924; genus JBBASU01. Next base: position 31,433 of record CAZBXF010000010.1, on the reverse strand, counting down.
GATGATGCGGCAGATCACGGTTGGGGGCGAGACGGCGGCAGTGGACTATGTCGCGGGGCGTGCGACGGAGGATGGGATTCCGACGCTTGCTGCCGCGATGCCCGGCGAGCGGCTTGAGTGGTATCGGGAGATGTCGCGTGCGGCGGGGCTCAAGCCAATGCGGCTGGCCCTCAAGTGCGACGCGATCGCGGCGCTGCTGGCGGATATCACGCAGCGGCGCGATGGGGCGGCGCTGGGCGTGTGTGTCGGTGCGTCGTCGACGGAGTTTGTGGTGATCGAACGCGGGCGGCTGGAGGCGGCCCGTGCCGTGGACCTTGTGCGGCCGGGGGCCGAGGACTCCGGACCGTTTGCGGAGCGGCTGGCGGTGGAAGCGCGGCGGACGTGGGCCTCGCACCGTGCGTCACGGACGGGGGGTGAGCTTGAGGCGGTGCTGGTGGTTGGCGAGGATCCGCTGTCGGAGCGGATTGCGCTGGGGTGTGCGCAGTCGCTGGACTGCCGCGGGGAGACGGTGCGACTGCCGCGGATGATCGCGATCCCGCAGAGCATGGGCGAGGCTTCACGCGGGATGGCGGCGGCGCTGGTGGGAATGCTCGTGCAGCACGCCGAGGGCGTGGCGACGCTTGACTTCCTGAACCCGCGTCGTGCGCCGGATCGCAACGCCCGGGTGCGGCAGATGGCGCTGGCCGGGGTGGCCGGGGCGATCGTGCTCGGTGGCGTGAGCTATGTGCTGGCGGACGCGTCGCTGCGCGGGCTCAGGACTGAGGCACAGCTCCTGTCGACGCAGGAGACGCAACTGCGGAAGCAGCGTGACGACATGCTGCTGCGGCACGCGCGGGTGAAGCACCTTGCGGCGTGGATGAGTGAGCCGGTGGACTGGCTGGCGCACGCGCGGGTGCTGTCGGACGCGGCGCCGGATCCGCGTGCGGGTCTGGTGCGGGAGCTTTCGGGGAGGGCCGGCTTTGAGGCCACGTTCGCGCCGAGCGGGGCGTATCCGGGCGGGCGGTGGGGTGTTGATCAGCCCATCACGCTGTCGGTGGACGGGTCGATGTCGGCGCGTCAGGTGGGGTCGCTGTTCCGGGAGCGGCTGCTGGATGGCGGCGTGTATGACGTTGCCAACAAGGGCGCGGAGGTGCCTGACCGGTACTCGCTGGTGCTCACGACGAGGCGGCGTGACGCGAGTGCGCCGGCGCCGAAGCCGGCGGAGAACAAACCAGCAGAGAACAGGGCGGGCGCGAAGGCGCCTCCTGGGAAGGCCGACGCGACGGAGGGCCGCCCATGAGCACTGCTGCTCGTCGGGATTCGCGGACGCGCTTGGTCGCCCTTGGCGGAATGGCGGGCGGTCTGGTCGTCTGCTGGATGATGCTGTCGTGGCTGTATCTGTCGCCGCGGCGGGTGCTGCTGGACCAGATTGAGTCAACGCAGTCATCGATCCTGCAGCTGCAGGAGGCTCTGGACGCGGAGGAGGAACTGCTCAATCAGCAGCACGCCCTCGCGGCCCGGACGCTGGCAGCGGAGCCGGATGTGGCGACGGCGCGCCTGCGCGATGGGCTCTCGCGTGTGGGGGAGCTGGCGGGCCTGACGGGAGTCACGGTGAGCCATGGCCGGCCGATGGGCATCTCCAACCCGCTGGTGCAGGCGAGGGGCGTGTCGACGACGCTCAAGCGGCGGCTGCGGACGGAGAAGGACTTTGATGCCATCCGGGCGAGCCTGCAGGGGCGCGGCACGCTGGAGCAGGTGCTCGGATGCCTTGCGATGGCGCAGAACCAGGCCTGGATCCATCGGGTGGAGGGGTTCGAACTGAAGCCTGCGGCTGGCGGGAAGGACAACGAGGGACGCTTTGACCTTCGGGTTGATGTTGTGACGCTGCTGGCACCGACGATGCTGGCACGCGGGAGGGACGGCAAGGTCATTGACCCGGAGGTGACCCTCTCGCCCGCGCCGCCTGAGTCGGAGAGGACGTGGGGCGCGATCGCACAGAAGAATCCGTTCCGACGTCCGGCGGAAGGGGCAAGTCCGGGCGGCGACGCTGCGACTCCGGAGGTACGGGTGGCGCAGGCGACACCTGCGGCGGAGGCACCTGCACCGCAGCCGTTCGCGCCGTATGAGGACTGGCGTCTCACGGGGATCGTGGAGGGGAGGCGCGGTGCCGAGGCGTTCTTTACGAACACGCGGACGGGTGAGCGGATGACGGTTCAGAAGGGGGCGCCGATTCTTGACGCTGTGTTTGTGGAGGGTTCGGGAGAAGTTGGCGTCTTCGAGCTTGGCGGGGCCCGGTTTGAGGTGCGCAATGGACAGACGCTCGCCGCACGGCGTCCGTTGAGTAAGGTAGACTGAGTCGTTGGTTTGGTTTGGATTTGGTTTGAGAGGGGGCGTCCGGGCTCCGGCGCGGCAGGTGCGCGTGTGGAGCGGGCGTCGAAGGTGTTGGCTCGGCCTCGGTGTGTTGGTGGGGGTGGATGTTTCGGTGGTGTGAGAATGCGGCCGCGCCCCGATTGCCCGGTCATTCCCGGACATTCCCGGTCATGCCCCAGGGAGAACGAAGATGCGTCAGACTCAGCGGTTTGGAGTTGCGGGGGGCGTTCGAAGGGCGGACGGGCTTGATCGTCGGGTCTTGATCGCTGCGGCGCTCGCGGCGGTGGCAGGGGCGCCGGTGTCTGTGTTCGCGCAGGAGGCTCCGAAGGAGACGCCGGCGCTGATGCCTCAGGCTGAGGCACGCCCTGTGGAGCCGGGGGCGCAGGAGGCGGTGGTGGCGCCTGCGGCGGAAGCTGCGGATGGTGCGCCCGCTGCGGGCGCGTCCGGACAGGAGGGCGTGGAGGCGGCTGCTCAGCCCGGGGCGGAGGCGGCGGGGGCGGCTGCTCCGGCGGCTGCCGCGGCCGCTCAGCCGGAGGCACCGGCGCGGGTGGTGGGGATCGGGTTCAACTTCAAGGACCAGCCGATCGACCAGGTGCTGGACTTCATCTCGCGTGAGAGCGGGGTCCCGATCATCAACGAGGCGCCGACACCGGGTGGGACGATCACGTTCATCAGCAGCGAGAAGTACACGCTCGAGGATGCGATCTCGATCGTGAACCTGAATCTCGCGCGGTTCGGGGTGCACCTGCGTCGAGAGGCGCAGTACCTGTACCTGGCGACGCTGGCGGATTCGACGCGTCGGCCGACGGTGGTGTCGACGCCGCAGGGCGTGGATCGGCTGACGCCTGATCAGATCGTGACGGTGAACATCCCGCTCGACAACGCGCGGGTGGAGCAGGTGATGGAGACGGTGAAGCAGCTGGTGTCGCCGATCGGCGGCGTGCTGGCTGTACCGGCCCAGAACATGCTGATCGTGGTGGAGAGCGCGGCGCAGGTGCGGCGGATCAGGGAGGTTGTCGCGTCGATCGACTCGGTGAAGCCGGCGGACTCGGCCTTCAAGCTCTTCCCGCTCAAGCATGCGCAGGCGGAGACAGTGCTGAACTCGCTGCGGGGCCTCGTGGGCGAGCGCAGCCGCACGGTGATTGTGGATAAGGATGGATCGCAGCGCACCGTGCAGGACACGCAGGTGCAGGGGCTGAACATCCAGGCCGATCCGCGGACGAACTCGATCATCGCGGTGGGACCGGAGGCGCGTCTGCGGACCGTGGAGGAGGTCATCCGGCTGCTGGATGTGCCGGAGAGTGCCGGGGCTGAGGGTGGGGGCGGGCCATCGATGGCGACGTTCGCGCTGGCGAGCGCGAGGGCGGAGGACGCGGCGCGCCAGGTGACGGGGCTCTTTGCGAACGTCGATCCCAAGAGCAAGCCTGTGGTGCTCGCGCTTGCGGAGCAGAACAAGGTGACGGTCGTGGGCGCGCCGGCGATGATCGCGCGGGCCGGGGCGCTGCTGAGCGAGATTGACCCGGGTGCTTCGGCGCAGGGCGGCGTGCCGGGGGCGGTTGTGGAGCGGCGTGCGGTGACGCTGCGCCTCAAGCACGCGGCGCCGGCGAGGCTTGCTGAGGTGCTGACGAGGCTGGCCACGCCACGGCAGCAGAACGCTGTGCGGACGACTCCGACTCCGGATGGCCGCGGGCTGATCATCATCGGGCCCGCGCCGGACGTGGAGGCGTTCGAGCAGCTGGCGGCGAGCCTGGACGTGCCCGACGCTTCTGAGCGCGAGGTGCGGCTGGTTCGACTCACGGGCGATGCGAGGCAGGCGCTGGCGCGTGCGCGGGAGCTGTACGCACAGACGGGCAAGGCCGAGCAGGATCCGGTGGTGGTGACGAGTGATGAGGCGAGCAAGACGGCGGTGATCTCGGGGTCAAAGGCTGCGGTCGCGGCGTTTGATCAGCTCCTGGCGAGCGTCAGGGCGACCGGGCTCGTTGAGCAGGAGTCGCGTCGCTTTGAGCTGACGAAGAACCGGCCGAGCGTGGTCGCGGCGAAGCTGCAGCGTCTTGCGCGGCCTCTGCTCACGCCCGACGATGGGTCCGAGCTGGTTGAGCCGGTGCTGGAGCCGGTGGATGAGATGGGGCTGCTGATCGTTCGTGCCAAGCCCGAGCAGCTTGCGGTGCTGGCGCCGCTGGTGGCGCAGCTTGACGGGGCACCGGGAGGGGCGGCGGACCTTCGTGTGGTGCGGCTGACGTCTGCGGAGCCGATGGCGCTGCTTGACCGCGCGAAGAAGCTGTACGCGGACCGCGTCGCGGCGTCGCCGGAGAAGCCGGGGCCCGTGGGCGTGGAGTTTGATGCGCGGAGCGGGTCTGCGATTCTGACGGGCTCGGCGGATGCGCTGCGAATCTTTGGAGAGGTGCTGACTCAGGCGCAGCAGCTCGTGCCGCCGATGCGGACCACGCGGGTGGTGGATGTTCAGAGCGTTGATGCCGCGAAGGTGCTGGAACCGCTGCGCACGCTGCTGGCGGGTGCGGACTCGATCGATCCGGCCAGGGCCGTGCCGGAGCCGACGATCCAGGTCGTGGAGCGGACGAACTCGCTGCTGGTGACGGCGGAGCCTGCGCAGCACGAGCTGATCGCGGACTTTGTCTCGCGGCTTGATCGGCCGGAGTCTTCGGATGTGCCGCCGATCCGGCTGCTGCAGCTCAGGACTGCGGAAGCGCCGGCGATCGCGGCGATGCTCACGGAGCAGTACGCGCGTCGGCCCCAGGCGGAGCGGATGCAGAAGCCGGTGGACGTGCGTTCCGACGCGGGGACGAACACGCTGATCGTGACGGCCCATCCGGACCTCTTCGATGGGATCCGGACGTTCGTGGAGGAACTCAACAAGGAGAGCAAGGACGGGGCCGGGCGCGTGACCAAGCTCTTCCCGCTCAAGGTTGCGAAGGCGACGGACGTCGCGGCGGCCATGGATCGGCTCTTCCCGGAGCCTCCGATGCCCACGGACCGGCTTGGGCGCCCGCAGCCCTGGCTGCGGCGTTCGAAGGATGTGCTGGTGAGCGCGGAGGCGGGGAGCAACTCGCTGATCATCGATGCGCCTCAGGAGCGGATGGAATCGCTGCAGGAACTGGCGGAGAAGCTTGACCGGGTGGAGTTGCCTCCTCAGGCGGAACTACGGACGTACCGGATCACGGGGCCGGGGCTGGAGCCGGCGTCGCGTGCGTTGCGGTCGATGGCGGACAAGGGCGTGCTCAGCGAGCCGCCCCAGCCGGGCAAGCCGCCGGTGCAGGTGCTGATCGAGATCGAGCCCAAGAGCGGTACGCTGATCATCGCGGGAGATGCGAAGACGTTCGAGACCACCGAGGCACTGCTGAAGGAACTCTCGCTGGTGCCGATCGAGAAGGGGCTGCGGATCTTCCCGATCGTGACGGAGAGCGCGGCGAAGGTGCGCGAGCGCGCGATGGCGATCTACGACGCGCAGGTGGCGCAGATCCCCAACGCGACGCCGATCGAGGTGACGGTCGATGAGTCGACGAACTCGCTGATGGTGGTGGCGGCGACGGAGGAGATGTCGCGGTTCGCGCGCGTGATGGACGAGCTGTCCAGGCAGGCTGGTCCGGGGCGCGAGGTGCGGCTGCTGGAGCTGCGGCTCGCGAAGGCCGAGGAGGTGGTGGGGTTCCTGAGGGATCTGGTCAAGAGCAGCGAGTCGATGCGGGTCCGGGGCGGGCCCGAGCCGGTGTTCGAGGTGATCGAGGCGACCAACCAGCTGATGATCGCGGCTCAGCCCGGGCAGTTCCCGGTGATTGAGGCGCTGGCGAGGAGCCTGGACTCGAAGCAGCAGGCCGAGCGGCCGCCGCTGCGGATTTTGAGGCTGCGGAGCACGGAGGCGAGCAACCTCGCGACGGTGCTGCAGTCCTCGTACGACGGGCGACCTGCGGAGGAGCGCGGGAAGCGGCCCGTCTCGATCCAGGCGGATCCGGCGACGAACACGCTGATCGTGTCGGCCCATGAGGAGATCCTGCCCGAGATCGAGGCGATTGTCTCGAACCTGAATGAGACCGAGCGTGCCGACGCGGAAGGTCGCGAGATCCGGATCTTCCCGCTGAAGATCGCGCGAGCCGAGGAGCTTGCGCAGACGCTGGACCAGATGTTCCCTGAGCCGCCGGTGCCGGTGGATCCTCGGACGCGTCAGCCGCGGCCGGACCTCAAGCCCTCGCGCGAGGTTGTGGTGCGGGCGGACCGCGCGACGAACTCGATCATCGTTGATGCGCCGGCGAAGCGGCTGCCGGGCTTTGAGCAGCTGGTGAAGAGCCTGGACCAGCAGAAGCTGGCTGGGAGCGTGGTGCTGCGCACGTACCGGGTAGAGCGTGCGGACCTCGCCAGCGTGGCGCAGACGCTGCGTGAGCTCGCGTCGACGGGCTCGCTGAACGCGCCGCCGACGGCGCCGGTGGGAATCTCGACGGATGCCTCGACGCGGACGCTGATCGTGAGTGCGCCGCAGGAGTCGCTGGCTGCGGTCGAGGACGTTCTGAAGAAGCTGGATGGAGCGCCGGACGTCCCGCCGACGGAGATGAAGCTGTACGCGCTGGCGAGCGCGCGGGCGGAGCGACTGCAGCCGATCCTTCAGAAGCTGCTGACGACGCGAGCACGCGAGCAGCTGGTTGCGACGGGCAAGGCGCCGCCCGAGGGTGTCAGCCTCGTCGAGGTTGTGGCGGATCTGGGGAGCAACGCGCTGATCATCACGGCGCCGCGTGAGTCCATCAGCACGGCGGACGGGTTGGTGCGTGCGCTGGACCAGCAGTCCGTGGCGACGGGGGTTGAGGTCCGGGTGTTCAGGCTCAAGAAGGGCGAAGCGGCGAGCGTTGCTGACGCGGTGCAGGCGGCGGTCAAGGCGCAGAGCAAGCCGGGCGAGCCTGAGGCTCAGGTCACCGCGGAGCCCGGGAGCAACACGATCGTCGTCGTCGGCACCCGGGAGCAGATCGAGAAGGCGAGCACGCTGGTTGAGCAGCTCGACGCCTCGCTGGACCGGGATGGGCTCGGTGTGCGGACGATCACGTTGAAGCACGCGCGGGCGGAGACGCTGGCGCCGGTGCTGCAGCAGGTGCTTACGCGTGAGAGCTCGCTTGATCGTCTGCCGGACTGGGCACGGATGCAGGCGATTGCGCGCGGGGCCGAGGAGCAGCCGATGGTGCGCGTGGCGGCGGAGCCTCGCCTGAATGCGCTGATCGTCAGCGGGCCGCTGGGCGTGCTCGACATGGCGGAAGAGGTCGCGGCAACGCTGGACGTGACGAAGGGTGACGGGCAGGCGGAGTCGGGGCGGCTGCTGCGGGTGATCACGCTGAAGAACGCGGATGCGCAGCAACTGGCGACGAACCTGGGCGAGGTCTTCAAGGAGGACGCGGCCGGAACGATGCCGCCGACGATCCGGGTTGATGCTGCGAGCAATTCGCTGATCGTGCGCGCGGACGCGGCGCAGATGAAGACGGTCGAGGAGCTGACGGGGAAGCTGGACGCGGCGGCGGTGGGGGCGACACGCCAGCTGCGGATGGTGCCGCTTGATCGCTCACGCGTGGACGCGGAACTCATGGCCCGGACGCTTCAGCGGCTGATGGAGCAGCAAGGGGGCACGAAGGTCGAGGTCATCTCGACGGAAGAGCTGATGAGGCGGACGAAGGGGCAGGGAGAGGAGAAGGGTGAAGGTACGAAGGAGCCTGGGAGCCGGAGCCAGGCTCTGCCTGGTACGGATGGTCCTGCGCTGGCACGGGGGTCTCGAAGTCCAGTGGGATTCGCGAGCGGCGTCTCGGGCGTTCCGTACCTGATCGTGACGGGCGCGATGGGGGTGCCGGGGATGACCGCGGGGGCGGAAGAGCCGGCGGCTCAGGCGGCTGATCGCGAGGCCGAGCCGGACGTGACGATCGCGGTTGATCGGGCGACGAACTCGCTGGTGATCGTGGGGAGTCCGCGCGCGGGCGACCGCGTGGCGGCGCTGGCTGCGGAGCTCGAGCGGCAGATGCCGGCGGAGCCTGTCGGGGTGCGTGTGGTGACGCTGGCGCCGGGGCAGGACGCGGACCTGCTCATGGGGCTGGTTCGGCAGACGATCTCTCAGATCGGGCGGATGAGCCCGGTGAACCCGGGGGGCTTTTCTGGCCCCGTTTCGGTGATGCAGGATCCGAGCGGATCTTCGCTGATCGTGCTCTCGGGCGAGGAGGACTTCGGGACGATTGCGCAGCTCATTACGAGCTTTTCTCAGACCCAGCCGGGCTCGGAGATGACCGTCAAGGTCTATCCGCTGGTGAGTGTGACTGCGGCGCGGGCGATCGACGCGGTTCGGGACCTCCTGTCGCCGGAGCCGCGGGGCTCGCAGGCGCGCCGGCTCCGGACGATGCGGATCACGCTGGACGGGCAGGATGGTGAGGGGGCAACGATCGATCCGGCCCTGGTGCGGCTGACGCCGGACCCGGGCGGGACTTCGGTGGTTGTGGCGGCGCCACGCGAGGCGATCCCGCTGATCGACCGGCTGATCGAGACGCTGGATCAGAGCCCGGTGAAGGATCGGCTCGCGATCCGGCGGTATGTGCTGACGAACGCGCGTTCGCCGGAGCTCTCGGGGACGCTGCAGGAGCTGTTCGATGCGCAGCGGCAGGGGCCGGGTGCTGATGAGCAGCCGCAGGCGCGGTTCGTCGCGGATGAACGGACGAACTCGCTGCTCGTGACGGCGAGCGATCCGCAGCACAAGGAGATCGAGCGGCTGCTGGCGTCCGCGGATTCGAAGATGGAAGAGCCGGGCATGGAGCTTGCGATCATCACGCTCCAGCAGGCGAGCCCGGGGACGGTGGAGCGCGTGATCCAGGAGGTTCTGATCGGGCGTGATCCCGGCAGGCGCGAGCGGATCCGGGTGTCGGCGGAGGAGGGTTCTTCGCTGCTGGTGGTGCGGGCGCCGAAGGAGGAGCTGGAGGAGATCCGCTCGATCGTGGCGCAGGTGGATCAGGCGGAGACGAGCGGGCTTCCCGTGCGGTCCATCAAGCTCGAGCGGGCGGATGCGAACCAGGTGGCGGCGGCGCTCCAGCGGTTCTTCCAGGAGCGGGCGAACGTCTCGAGCCGGCCGGGTCGGCGTGTGGTGAACCGCGTCGCGGTGGTGGGGGACAAGCGCACGAGCACCGTGATCGTCTCGGCCTCGGACGACGACTTCGAGCAGGTCAAGGGGCTGGTGGCGACGTTCGACACGCCCGCGCCGAGCCAGGACTTCCAGTTCAAGGTGATCCGGCTGACCAACGCGCGTGTGAGCGACGTGGTGGCGACGATCAAGGATGTCATCGACGAGCTCCGCTGGACGAACATGTTCCGCGAGGGTGGTGAGGACTCGAGCATCTATGTCGAGGGGAACGAGCGCGCCAACAGCATCGTGGCGATCGGGCGGGGCGAGGCGATCCAGACGGTGGAGCGGGTGATCGGCGCGCTGGACCAGCCTCCGGAGGCTCGGGCGAAGACGGCGATCCGGGCGGTGCGGGTCAAGCACGCGGACCTGCAGGCGCTTCGCACGGCGTTGTCGAGGGCGTTCTCGACGCCGCGCTGGCCGAGCTGGCGAGGGCCAGATCCGGAGGCGATCACGGTTGAGATTGATCGCGTCCAGCGGGCGCTGATCCTGGTGGGCGCTTCGGAGCGCGTGGAGCAGGCGGCGGGGTACATCGCGGAGCTGGACGGCGCGGGCGGGCCGGACGGCGCGGGCGAGCAGCGTGTGGAGTCGATCACGCTGAGCCACGCGCCGGCGGACCGGGCCGCGCAGAATCTCCGGCAGTTCTTTGCCGACCGGGCGCGGGCGCAGGGGCTGGATGGTCCGGGCGTGACGGTGGTGGGGTCGCGTGATGGCAACGTGGTGATTGCTTCCGGCGATGCGGACAGCCTCCGGGCACTCAAGGACCTGGTGGCGCAGATCGATCAGCCCGATGGCGGCAAGGACCGCCGGATCGAGGTGATCGCGCTGCAGAATTCCAACGCCGCGGACACGGCCGGCGCGGTGCGGGCGATGTTCACGAAGGATGGTCGGGACGATCAGCAGGTGATCGTGACGCCGCAGCCGAGCACAAACTCGCTGATTGTCTCGGCTCCAAACGACACCTTCGCGGAGGTGCGCGCGCTGCTGACGCAGCTGGATGCGCCGCCGACGGCCGAGGGTGCGAACATCGAGACGGTGGCGCTGACGAGTGCGCGGGCGCAGGACGTTGCGACGGCTCTCCGGGGTGCGCTGCCGCCGAACATCAAGGTGACGGTGACGCCGGTGGTTCGGAGCAACTCGCTGCTGCTGACGGGTGGCAAGGAGGCCATCGCGCTGGTCCTGGAGAAGATCAAGGAGATCGACAAGGAGCCGGTGCGGAGCGGGCTTGCGTTCCGGCGATTCAAGCTGACGTCGGCGGAGTCGCGTGACGTGGCGTTCACGCTGAGCGACGTGCTGGACGCGCGGCCCCTGGGTCCCAACGAGCCACGCCCGAGCGTGGACTACTCCACGACGGACAACACGATCACGGTGTATGCGCCGGCGGACCAGATGGCGGAGGTCGAGCGCATCATCGCCGAGCTGGATCAGGCCACGGGCGACGACCGTTCGACGGAGTTCGTGAAGCTGCAGTTTGCGAACGCGCAGCAGACGGCGACGGCGCTGCGGGTGTTCTACGGCCGGAGCGCCACCGAGGCGACCAACGCCGCGGCCCGCAACGTCACGATCCTGCATGACGCGCTCTCCAATTCGCTGGTGATCCGGGCGGACAAGAGCCAGTGGGAGGGGATCAGGGCGCTCCTCTCCAAGCTGGACACGCAGGAGTACGACACGACGCGCCAACTGGCGGTCATCGCGCTCGAGCACGCTGACGCTGAGAGCGTCGCGAGGGCGCTGAACGAGGGGCTGAGGGCCCCGCTGGAGGAGCAGCTCCGCCAGGCGCAGATCAGGAACCAGCGCGACCGCGGCGCTCAGGGCCAGAACAGCCGTGACCAGGTGCCGGCGGCGACCGTGCTGGTGGACGCCGAGGGCGTGCCGACGGTGTCGGCGGAACGGCTGACCAACTCCCTGATCGTGTTTGCGGGGCAGAAGGAGCTGGCCCGGATCAGGGAGATCGTGAAGCAGCTTGATGTGGCCGGCTTTGCGGAGATGCCGGCGGCGCAGATCATCGCGGTCCGTGCGGGCAAGCCCAGCGCGATCGCGACGACGATCCGGGAGATGTTCCTCTCGCGGCAACAGCCGTCGGCGGCGGGCCCGCGGAGCGTGCTGATCATCGGTGATGATGCGTCGAGCGCGATCATCGTTCGAGCGGACGAGGAGAAGTTCGCGCAGATCAAGGCGCTGGCCGAGGCTCTGCAGCAGCAGGGCGAGTCCGGGCGGGTGAGCCCGCATGTGCTGCGCCTCAAGAACGTCGCGGCGGGCCGCCTTCGCCAGACGATCCTCGCCACGTTCACGCCGATGGCCCAGGCCCAGGGCGAGACGCTTGCGGTGGAGGTGGACCGTTCGGGCAACACGCTGGTGATCGCGTGCAGCCCGCGTCTGCTGGAGGAGATCCGCAAGGTGGTAGCCGAGCTCGACCAGCCCGCGCTGGGGGCCGCGGAGGGAGATGGGGCGAGCGGGGCTGCGGCGCTGGGGCAGTCGGTGGCGGTGGTTGATGTCACGAACAACTCGCCGGAGCGGATCATTGAGATGCTGGAGGCGCTTGGGGTGACGCGTACGCAGGCGCAGGACCGTCCCGGGATCGTGAGCGAGCCGGTAGCGCTGGTGGTGATGTCGAGCCGGCGTGCGATCGCGGTGATGGGAGCCGCGGCGGACGCGCGGGCGATCGACTCGCTGGTGAAGATGCTGGACGCTCAGCCTGTTGCGGAGCGCCAGCAACTGGCCGTGATCCCGCTCAAGCTCGCGACGGCTTCGACGCTCGCCCAGACGCTGACGAGCATGCTGACCCCGACGGCGGACGCCGGGCAGGCGGGTGGCGACGCGGCCCCGGGCCGGGCGCTCGCGGAGCAGGTGCGGCGGCTCAACCTTGTGACCGGGGCGCTGAGCCAGCCGGAGGGCGAGGTCGATCTGACGAAGCCGATCCGGATTCTGGCGAGTGCGGAGAGCAACTCGCTGATCATCGCGTCGACGCAGTCGAACATCGACGCGCTGCGCGGCGTGGTGCAGGTCATGGACACGCTGCCCGCGGGCGAGGCGGTGCTGGTGCGGATCTTCCCGCTGGACAATGCCTCGGCGACGCGGGCCAAGCAGGTCGTGGACCAGCTCTTCACGCAGGGGGACCAGCTTCGGAGGGTGCCGGGGACGTCGCGTCAGGGCCTGCCGACGACGGCGACCGGGCGTGCACTTGCCGGGGAGATCTCGACGACGGTCGATGAGCGGACGAACACGCTGATCGTGGCGGGTCGGGAGGAGGCGGTGGCGCTGGTCGAGGTGCTGATCAAGGACCTGGACAGCGACGGTGCGAGCAAGTGGGTTGAGCCGCTGATCATCCCGCTGAAGTACGCCGACGCGTCCGACCTTGCGACGAGGCTGCGGGCGGTGCTGGTAGCGCCGACGGCGAGCACGCCGGACACCCTGGGTCTTCAGCGGCAGTTCGGGCGTCTGCGGATGATCGCGCAGGGTGCGGAGTCGATCCCGCCTGCGCAGGCCGATGCGGGTGCGCCGCTCGCGCAGGATGGGATGCTGCAGTCTGATCTGTTCGCGCCGCTGACCGGGCTGGTGATCGTGGCCGAGGAGCAGCTCAACGCGCTCCTCGTGGTGGGGAGCCCGGCCAACAACGCTGTTGTGAGGGCGCTGGTGGCTCAGCTGGACGTCGAGCAGGCGTCGGCGAAGAACACGGTGCGGGTCTTCCCGCTGCAGTTCGCGGCTGCGGACCGAGTGGCGGGCGTCGTGCGAGACATCTTCCGCCAGCGGGCGGCGGCGGAACAACAGCGGCCGGAGGATGCGCTGATCGTCTCGCCGGACGCACGCACGAACTCGCTGATCGTGTCGACGAGTCCCAAGAGCTTCGCGATTCTGGAGGGGCTGCTGAAGGCTCTGGACGGGGAGAAGAGTAACTTCTCCGTGGGGCTGCACGTGATCCCGGTGACGAACGCCGATGCGCGGCAGCTGGCGCCGAGGATCGAGCGCCTGATGCGTGAACGCCTGCAGGCGGCAGCGGTCTCGGGGAGCGTTGCCAACCCGCTCGACGCGTTCAGCATCGAGGCGGAGCCGACGAGCAACCTGCTCATCGTCGCGGCGAGCGCAGAGAACCTGACGGTCGTCAAGGAGCTGCTGGCGGCGCTCACCAGCGATGCGGAGAAGCTCGCCGGGCTTGAACGCATGGACGTGATCCAGCTCGGCAGGGCGCGGGCGGCGGAGATCATCCCGGCGCTGAATGAGCTGTATGTCGAGAAGGAGAACCAGCGGCGCGGGGCAAACGCCGTGCGGGTGGCGCCGAACGAACGACTGAACGCGGTGGTCGTGAGCGGCAACGAGCAGGACCTGATCGAGCTTCGGGCGCTGGCGAAGCGGCTGGATACGGCGGAGATCGCGCAGAAGCAGCAGATCCGCTGGATCGAGCTGAAGAGCGCCAGTGCTGGCGAGGTCGTCCGGCTGCTGCAGAGCGTGCTTGCGGGGCGGCCCGTGAGCGGGGGCGGTGGTGTGGGCGCTCGCCAGGCGACCAAGCTCCAGTTCCTGCGCGAGAAGCTGCGGGGCGAGATCGTCGCGACGGGCGAGAAGCCGACGGAGGCGGATCTGGACGGAGCGATCAAGGACCAGGTCACGTTGAACGCGGACTCGCGGACCAACGCGGTATGGATCACGGCGCCCGAGCCGATCATGAAGCTTGTGATCGAGATGATCGAGGACATCGAGAAGTCTGCCGCGGGCCAGCGGAAGATCGAGAAGTTCAGGCTCGTGAACGCGGACGCGGCTCGGATGCGGTCATTGCTTCGCGACATCTTCAATCTCGAGCAGCGGGGTGATGCGCTCGTGCTGGTGCCGGTGGGTCAGGAGCCGGGGCCGGATGGGTCGACGCCCGCGGACGGGCTCAACGGGGGCGCAGTGACGCCGGTGCCGGATGAGCGTCAGCAGCTCTCTATCGCGGTGGATCTGCGGACGAACACGCTGATCGTCTCGGGGACGCCTGACTACATCGACCTGGTGCGTCAGGTGGTGACGGAGCTGGACTCGATCGAGGCCAATGACCGTGAGCGGCGTGTCTATCACCTCCGCAACGCGAAGGCGAAGGACATCGAGGCGACCCTGCGCAGCTACTTCCAGGACGAGACCAATCGCGAGCGTTCAACGCTCGGGACGGAGCGTGCGGGATCGCTGATGCGGATGCTGGAGGAAGAAGTCACGGTCGTGGGCGACACCGCCAGCAACAAGATCGTGATCTCGACCTCGCCACGATACATGACGAGCGTCCTGGAGATCGTGAAGGAGCTCGACGCGAGCCCGCCGCAGGTCATGATCCAGGTTCTGCTCGCGGAAGTCACGATCGACGGACGCGACGAGTGGGGCATGGACTTCCAGGTCGGGCCCTTCGGGGGTGAGGGGTACCAGATCTCTTCCGCGGCGGCGGGGTCGGGGGTCACGACGGCGATCGGTGTGCCGAATCTGGCTGTGACGAGCGCGGACTTCGGCGTGCTGATCAGGGCGCTGGAGAGCCAGGGGAAGCTGGAGGTGCTGAGCAATCCGCAGGTGATGGTGAACAACAACCAGCCCGCGGAGATCAAGGTGGTCGACGAGATCGGTGTTGCCAGCGAGACGGAGCGGAGCAACAACGGCCTGATCTCGGGGGTCGATCGCATCGATGCGGGCATCATCCTCAACGTGACACCGTCGATCTCGGCGGATGGGTTCGTGCGGATGGAGATCAAGCCCGAGATCTCGGCACTGACGAGCCGGACGACGCAGATCAACGCGGACCAGACGTCGCCGATCATCACTCGTCGCACGATCGACACGGTGGTGACGGTGAAGGATGGACAGTCGGTGGTGATCGGCGGGCTGATCCAGACGTCGGAGGAGACGCGCCGGACCAAGGTGCCGATCCTTGGTGACATCCCGATCCTCGGACTGCCATTCAACTCAACCGAGGACGAGACCCGCAAGACGGAACTGATGGTGATTCTGACGCCGCGCGTCATTCCGGGGCAGTCGGAAGATCAGGACAAGCTGATCAAGGACGTGACGGACTCGGCGATCGAGCGTCTGGAAAATCCGACGAACATCGAGGACTACCTCGAGCGGATCAAGTCCGAGGTGCGGCGGAAGCGGGCTCAGGAGGCGGCCCAGACGCCTGCGGTGCTGGAGATCCCGGTCCAGGGCTTGGTTCCTTCGTCGAACCTTGCGGTCCCGCCGGCGTCGACACTCGAGCCAACGGTCGCACCTCTCCTCTCGCCGCCAGCGGCCCCCGCGCCGGCGGCACCACCGAGCACCAACCCGTGAACATGATCACACTCTCCTCGCGTTGGCTGAAGGTGTCCGGGCTGGTTGTGGCGGCCTTGCTGGGCGGCTGCGTGAACGCCGAGAAGCCCGCGCAGTCGCCGCCGCGACAGCCGGCGTCCGGCCTGACTCCGACGAGCTTGTTTGTCTCCGTGAGTCACCCGGAGGATTCGAACAACAACACATACCTCGACACGGTCAGGGCGACGGTGTACGTCTTCAGCGAGCAGTTCCCGCAGGCGTCGATCTACTTGCCCGGGTCGTTCGAGTTCGCGCTGGTGAGCAAGGAGAACAAACGGCTCGTGGAGTGGACCATCAGCGAGGAGGCGGCGAAGGCGTTGGTGCGGAAGGCACCACCCGGCCCGGGGTATTTCTTTTCCCTGTCGGTTCTTGATCGCGGGACCGACCAGCTTCCGAGCGAGGTGGTGAATCTGGAGGCTGTCTTTAAGTATGGAGACGGCAAGGAGTTGCGAGGAAGGCCGACGGCAATCCGGATCGGTCGGCAGGCGGAGTGAGAGGGCGGCAGTGTGGACTTTATGAAGTCTTAACAATTCAGGCCGGACTTTTGGCCGGCCCGGACTGACAGTTGTATGAAGAAGGCGTCGCGGGTCACGTCCGGTCACTCCCGGACGCGTCCGGAGCGGATTTCGCTGACCGGGTGATCCGGCCAGACGTCTGAACAAACCCGGTCTTGCGACCGGAAGAACCACATGGAGCTCTGAATGTCTCTGACACTTCGCTCGTGCCCGACCGCTGGTTCCGCAGTCTCGTCCCGCCGCCGTGTGCTTGGCGGATTTGTCCGCACGTGGGTGGCGGCATGCATCACGGTTGCGGTGGGGGCCGGGCTGGTGCCCTCCGAGGCCATGGCGCAGTCGGAGGCGCGGTTGCAGGGCGCGGGGGCGACGTTCCCGCAGCCTCTGTACGAGAAGTGGGTGGTTGAGTTCCAGAAGGTGAGCCCCACGACGCAGATCAGCTACCAGGGTGGCGGGTCGGGGGCGGGTATTCGCGCCATCACCGACAAGACGGTGGCGTTCGCGGGTTCGGATGCTCCG
Source organism: uncultured Phycisphaeraceae bacterium (assembly GCA_964495635.1). Classification (GTDB taxonomy): domain Bacteria; phylum Planctomycetota; class Phycisphaerae; order Phycisphaerales; family UBA1924; genus JBBASU01. The sequence continues at coordinate 14,624 of CAZBXF010000010.1, read as the reverse complement.
CTGAACAAGAAGGAGCTCGAGGCCGTGGGTGGCGAGTCGGCGATTCTGGAGTTCCCGACGGTCGCGGGCGCGGTGGTGCCGGCGTACAACCTGCCGGGCGTTGACAAGCCGATCAACTTCACGGGGGAGGTTCTTGCGGACATCTTCCTCGGTCGGATCACCAAGTGGAACGACGCGAAGCTCGCGGAGCTGAACGCTGGCGTGGCCCTGCCGGACCTCGCGATCAGCCCGGTGTACCGCTCTGATGGCAGCGGCACCACGGCGGTCTTCACGTCCTACCTCGCCGGTCAGAGCGACTCCTTCAAGGGGACGATCGGTGCGGGCAAGCAGGTGCGCTGGCCGGTGGGGGTTGGTGGCAAGGGCAATCCGGGCGTCGCCGCGGCGGTTCAGCAGTCGCCCGGCTCGCTCGGCTACGTCGAGTACAACTATGCCCTCGAGAACAAGATCGCCTTCGGCGCGGTGAAGAACAAGGATGGCAAGTTCGTGCTGGCCTCTCCGGCGGCCGTGACGGCGGCCGGCGCGAAGGGCGTTGACGGGTTCAAGGGCGGCAGGCTGATCAGCGATCTCTGGAATCAGCCGGGTGAGGCGACCTACCCGATCGCGTCGTTCACCTACATCATGGTGTACCGGGACCTGTCGACGAACCTGAAGTCGATCGAGGAGGCGAGGGCGCTCTCGTCGTTCCTGCGCTGGGCGGTGACGGAAGGTCAGGGCCTCGCGAGCGAGATGCACTACGCTCCGCTCTCCAGCGAGGTTCGGGAGCGGGTTGTGGCGGCGGTTGATTCGCTGACGTTCGGCGGGAAGCCGCTGACTGCCCCGAAGTCCGCTCCGTGATCGGGGCGGGACGCGTGTCCCGCCGGTGCTGCGCCGCGCGTTCCGCCAACTGCACTTCCATCAGCGATGACCGTACTGCCATCGGGAACCGCACCACCCATGTCCCGTCGCCGTCCCCGGCGATCTTGGGGCGACGCCGCACTGGCGTGGTCGGCCCGGGGCGCGGCGGTGTGCGTGATCGTGCTGCTGGTGCTGCTCCTCTTTGTGCTGATCCGGGCGGCACTGCCCGCGATGCAGACGTATGGGGCTGGCTTCCTCACCCAGACGGAGTGGCGTGTCAACGCGCTTGACGAAGCGGTCCGGGATGCGCAGGGCCGGCTGACGTTCGACGAGGACGGGGAGATGGTGACGCGGGTCAGCCCGCCGATCTACGGGGCTGCCCCAACCATCTACGGCACGTTCGTGAGTTCGCTGATCGCGCTGGCGGTGGCGGTGCCGCTGAGCCTGGGGGCGGCGCTGTTTCTGGTGCGGATCGCGCCGCGGTGGCGCATCGCCGCGCCGGTTGGGTTCCTGATCGAGTTTCTGGCGGCGATTCCAAGCCTTGCGTTTGGCGTCTGGGGCGTGTTTGTGCTCGTTCCGTTCATGCGCGATGTGATCGGCCCGGCGGCCCGGGGCACGCTGGGGCAGGTGAGCCTGCTCGGGTGGCAACCGTTCGACTGGCTCTTCTTCCGGACCACCGTGATCGACGGCGTCGGAGTGCGGGGCGAGATCGCCATCAACGGCTGGAACATGCTTACCGGCGGGCTGATCCTCGCGATCATGATCCTGCCGATCATCACGTCGGTGGCGCGGGATGTGCTGCGGTCGGTGCCGCGGGCTCAGGTGGAGGCCAGTCTCGCGCTGGGTGCTACGTGGTGGCAGAGCTCGGTGCTCATGCTGCGTTACGCGCGTTCAGGACTCTTTGGAGCCGTGATGCTCGGGCTGGCGCGGGCGGCGGGGGAGACCATGGCGGTCACGATGGTGATCGGCAACGCCAACCAGATCTCGGCGTCGTTCTTTGAGCCCGCTCAGACGATGGCCAGCCTTCTGGCGACCGAGTTCGGCGAGGCGGGCGCGGACCAGCGATCGGCATTGCTCTTCGTTGCGCTCATCCTGCTCGTGATGTCGCTGCTCATCAACATCGTGGCGAGGTACTTCGTCGTGGGGTCTGCTGTCAAGGGTTCCGCGGGGCACTAGTCCCGTTCTCGGCAAGGGTCATGCTCGTGGTCAGATCGCCAAGAACCATCCGAGACCGCATCGCCCGTGCCACCAGCGCGGCGATGTTTGGCGTGTGCGTCGGGTTCTCGGTGCTGATCGTGGTTCTGCTTGTGATGGTGCTCGTGTACCTCTTTTCTCGGGGGGTCGACACGGTCTCGATCGGACTTCTGACGCAGCTGCCCACGGGCGATCAGACCAACCCGGGGGGCATGCTCAACGGCATCGTCGGCACCGTTGTTCTGATCGGGCTCGCGTCCGCGGCGGGCGTGCCGCTGGGCGTGCTCGTCGGGATTTATCTTTCCGAGTATTCGAGCGATCGCATCCTGCCCGGTCCGGTACGGTTCATCTGCGATGTGCTTGCGGGCGTCCCATCGATCGTGGTGGGGATCCTGGGGTATGAGCTGATCGTGGTGCCGCTGGGCGGGTACAGCGGGTGGGCCTGGGCGGGTGCGTTGGCGTTCATCATGATCCCGATCGTGGCGCGGACGACCGAGGAGATGCTGCGGCTGGTGCCGCGCAGCTTCCGTGAGGGCTCGTTGGCGCTGGGAGCGACCAAGAGCCAGACGATCTTCCGCGTGGTGCTGCCGTCGGCGACGGGCAGCATCGTGACGGGTGCGCTGCTGGCGGTGGCGCGGATCGCGGGCGAGACAGCGCCGCTGCTGTTCACGGCCGGGTACTCGCGATTCCTGACGACGAATCCGGCGGAGCCCTTCCCGTCTCTCACGATTCAGATCTACCAGGCTGCGCAGAGTCCGTTCCCGGCACAGCAACGGATGGCCTGGGCTGGAATGCTGGTTCTGATCCTGCTGTTCCTGATTCTCTCGATCTCGATCCGACTCGTCGCGCAGCGCTCATCGCGACTGGCCTCATAGACTCTTCTACCCATGCCGACACCGTCCATCACCATCTCGAGGCCACAGACGGGCACCAGCGTGTCGAGCCTTGGTGCCGGCGCGGACCCCGCGGCGATGGCGCGAAAGTACCCGGTGATCGACGCGATCCGGTCCGGGCGTCCGCATGAGTCGGCGGTGCACGAGGCGATGGCCGGTCTGGAGCCGGTGCTGAACGTCAGCAATTTCCGGCTCTGGTACTCGAAGTCGCAGGCGCTCCACAGCGTCTCGCTCTCGGTGCCCCGGGGCAAGGTGACGGCGCTGATCGGACCATCGGGGTGCGGCAAGTCGACGCTCCTGCGAAGCGTGAACCGTCTGAACGACCTCATCGACGGCGTGCGCGTTGAGGGGGAGATGAAGCTTGCGGGCGAGTCGGTGTACGGTCCGGGCGTGGACGTGATCGACCTGCGCAAGCGCGTGGGGATGGTGTTCCAGAAGCCCAATCCGTTCCCGATGACGATCTTTGAGAACGTCGTCTACCGCCTGCGGATCGATGGTGAGGGGCGGCGGGCCGTGCTCGCAGAGGCGTGCGAGCGGGCGCTGCGCTCGGCGGCGCTGTGGGACGAGGTGAAGGACCGCTTGAAGGACTCGGCCATGGGACTTTCGGGCGGGCAGCAGCAGCGACTCTGCATCGCCCGGGCGGTGGTAGCGGATCCCGAGCTTCTCCTTTTGGACGAGCCTTGCTCGGCACTGGACCCTGTGGCGACGCTGCGGATCGAGGAACTGATCCACGAGATCAGCGCGCGGTACAGCGTCCTGATCGTGACGCACAACATGCAGCAGGCGGCGCGAGTGTCGGACTACACCGCGTTCATGTACCTCGGCCGTCTGGTGGAGTATGGCCCGACGCCCGCCCTGTTCCAGACGCCACGGCTGCTTGAAACCGAGGACTACGTCAGCGGGCGGTTTGGCTGAGCCAGAGTTCGGAATGTGCGCCCATCGTTGTACCACCTTTGCCAGAGGAGGCAGGCCATTGGACCGGACCAACCAACGACTGTCTGATCGGCGCGGCGGTGCCGCCCTGCGTCTGCTGGGCACTCTCGCGGCCGTCTGCGTGCTGGCCGTGATTGCCGGGTGCGGCGAGAAGCAGTCCGCGGTGCCGGCCGCGGGGCCCACCACGACGGATGAGCCGGATCGAAGCGGCTGGCCGGAGAAGGTCCGGTTCGGGCTTGTCCCGAGCGAGGGCGGGGCGGACATCGTGGAACGCATGAAGCCGCTGGTGGATCACCTCTCTCGGGAGCTTGGCATTCCGGTGGAGGCCTTCTCGGCGAGCGAGTATCAGGGCGTGGTCACCGCGATGCAGAACAAGCAGGTGGACATCGCCTACTTCGGGCCACAGAGCTATGTGGTCGCCCATCGCATCGCCGGGGCTCAGGCGATTGCCAAGGAGCTCAGCGAAGCGGGCTCGACGGGATACCACGCGATCCTGGTCGTGCACAAGGACACCGGCTGGAAGACGCTCGCCGACCTCAAGGGGAAGAAGCTGGCGTTCGTCTCGCCGATGTCGACCTCGGGGTACCTCGTTCCCTCGGTGGCGCTGGAAGAGCAGCTTGGCATGGCGCCCGAGGCCTACTTCTCGGAGATTGTGTTCACCGGAAGCCACGGCAGCTCGGTGCAGCGTGTCGTGAACAAGGACGTCGACGTTGCGGCGACCAACGACATGGACCTCAATTCGATGGTGCTCGCAGGCCAGGTGAGCATGGATCCGCTGGTGGAAGTCTGGCGGTCGGACCTGATTCCCGGGTCACCGATGGCGGTACGTCGGGATCTGCCCGAGTCATTCAAGCTCGCGGCCCAGCGTGCGTTCATCTCATTCAGCAAGGAGACGGAGGCTCTGGCCCGGATGGGGCGTGTGGGCTTCGTCGAAGCCACAGATGAGGAGTATGACCTCGTCCGGCTCATGGACCAGAAGAAGTCGGCAAAGCCACCCGGATGAACGCGCTGGCGTGCAGTGTGAGGGGGGCGTGACCAGGCCATGACCGGGTCACACCGCGGTCGGGTTCAGGTCGCGCTCAGTTGCTGCTTGGCCTCGCGGTACTTCGCGACAGTTGCCTCGACGACCGCCGCGGGAAGCACGGGCCCAGGTGCCTGCTTGTTCCATTGACCCTTGGCCACGAGCGATTCGAGGTACTCGCGGAGGTACTGCTTGTCGAAGCTCTTCTGGGCCCGACCCGGCTCGAAACCGTCCTTGGGCCAGAATCGCGAGCTGTCTGGAGTCAAAGCCTCATCGATCAGGATGGGTCCCTCGCCGGTGGGCTGGCCCGACTGGTCCACGGGCAGTCCGAACTCAAACTTGGTGTCGGCGATGATGATGCCCCGCTCGAGGGCGTGGGCCGCGGCTGCGGCGTAGATGGCGAGGGTTGTGGCCCGAAGGTGTTCCATCGTCTCGCGCCCGGCGATTGAGCAGGCACGCTCGAAGGTGATGTTCTCGTCGTGCTTTCCGAGCTCTTCTTTGGTGGCTGGCGTGAAGATGGGCTCCGGGAGCTTCTCGCACTGGCGCAGGCCCCTTGGGAGTGGTACGCCGCAGATGCTGCCGGTGGCCTGGTACTCCTTCCAGCCTGATCCCTCGACGTAGCCCCGGGCCACGCACTCGATGGGCACGACCTTCGTGCGGCGGACGACCATGATGCGCCCTTCAAGCTGGCTCGGTCGGGTTGCGCTGGCAGAGAAGGCGGACGCGGGGATCTGGCCCACGTCGGTGGAGAGGAGGTGGGTCCGAGCAAGGCCGCGAGCCTCGATCAGCCGGAGCCAGAAGGTTGAGAGCTCCGTCAGGAGGCGTCCCTTGCCGGCGATGGGGGTGGGCATGACGACGTCGAATGCGGAGATGCGGTCCGACGCGATGATGAGCAGTCGTGGCTGGCCGGAAGGGTCGGGCGGTAGGTCGTAGACATCGCGGACCTTCCCGCGCCGCAGGCCCGGGAGGGAGAGATCAGACTCCATCAGCACATCGGTGGGAGGCATGCTCAAGCGTACCTGCCCGCCGGGCCGGCCAGCGAACCCGACAAGGGACTTTGGGTTGGGACTTGCACCCTGTCGCCGGGGGGCAACAATGCAGACCACGGATGTCCGGGTGTTGATTTCGCCGCGCTGGAGCGAGGCGTCAGCCTTCGGACGGGGTGGATGCCGAGCGATTCATGCTGAGCTTCGTCGTATTCGATGCCGAGGGCGTGGACGCGGCCCACTTTCCGCCGCGCCATGCGTACCTGGTCGGCACCGATGAGATTCCGACGCAGGGGACGGTCTCGCTTGGGCAGGGGCTGGTTCGGTGCGATCCGTCGCAGGCCCAGACGGCGGGGCTGGCGGTGCAGATGCCGCTATCGCGCCCAGACGGATCCGGGTCCCTCGGGCTCATGACGATCCAGACCTGCCTGCTGCCGTCGCGGGAGCGGCCGTACCTGCTGACGATCGAGCTTGCGCGGCACCGGACCATGCTCTTCTTGAACAAGCTGGAAGACTGGGGTCTCATGACGGAGATCGCGAGCGATCACCCGGTGATGCTCCAGTTTGAGGAAGCTCGGCGGTCCTTCACGCGGGCTCTGGTCAGCCAGCGGGACGCCGAGGGGGAGGTCCGGTCGGGCTACGCGGTTGGGGCGGACCACCAGGCCGCGCGGGCGATCTCGCTGAGCGTTGCGGCGGGTGAGGGCCTGGCGATGTATCAGGCGGACCGCCAGCTCAAGGGGCGAGTGACGGGACAGGCGTACAAGGAGGCGGGGGCGCACCTTGCCAGGCTGACGCCGGAGATTCCGCCTGCGGGGGCACCGATCCTGGTGCCGGGAGCGGGCCAGGTCGTGCTGCCGGGTGTGGCGCAGATCGGCTGTGCCGTAAGCCCCGGGCAGTTCACGGAGCCACAGCAGCGGGCACTGGCGGCGGGGTTCGATTTCATCACGGTGCCGATGCGCTGGATCGACATGGAGCCTGTTGAGGGCAAGTACGCGTTTGCCCAGACGGACCGGTGGATCGAGTGGGCCGTGACGAAGGCGAAGCTTCCGGTGCACGCGGGGCCGCTGGTTGACTTCAGGCAGTGCGCGACGCCCGACTGGCTGTACATCTGGGAGAACGACTACGAGACGCTGCGGGATCTCGTGTTTGAGCACGTGCAGGCGGTGGTGACGCGGTACCGGCGGACGATCGCGCGATGGACGGTCGCGAGCGGGCTGCACGTCAACACGAACTTCCGGGTGAGCTTTGAGCAGATCATGGACCTCACGCGCATGTGCGTTCTGCTGGTCCGGAAGCTGCACCCGACGGCGAAGATCCAGCTCGAGCTCTCGCAGCCGTGGGGTGAGTACCACGCGAGCAATCGCCGGAGCATCCCGCCGTACCTGTATGCGGAGGCGTGCCTGCAGGGCGGCCTGAACGTCGATGCGATTGCGCTTCGGACGCAGATGGGCCACGCCGAGCCGGGATGCGCGACGCGCGACATGCTGAGCTTCTCGGCGATGCTGGACAAGTTCGCGGGGCTCGAGAAGCCGATCGCGATCACGGCGATGGGTGCGCCGAGCGTTCCGATCCAGCCACGGCCGTTCGTGCCGCGCGCGGGGGCGGCGCCGGAGGATGCGTACGAGCCGGGTCACTGGCGGAGTCCGTGGAGCGAGTCGGCCCAGGCGGACTGGGCGGCGCATGCCCTCGCGATCGCGGCGTCGAAGCCGTATGTCCAGAGCGTCTGCTGGCACGAGCTGTCGGATGGACCGCCGGGGAAGGACGGCCTTCCGACGAGCCCCGAGATGCCGGGTGCGGGCTTGCTGCACGCCAGCGGGGCGCCGAAGGCGGCTTGGCAGAAGTTCGCGGAGTTCAGGAAGGCCACGCGCGAAGGGAAGATGCCCGCGGCGCGATAGGGTGGGTCGGGCTTGGGCGGCGGCCCCTGGCTGGAGCACGCAGCCTCCGCGATCACGGGGCGCTGCGGGGAGGTCTGACCAAGACCATGCCCCCAGAACTCGGAATGATCGCGGCACTTCGCTGGCGTGCGGCGGTGGCCCCTTCCTACGCTCTCAACCTATGGCGATCCTCGTACTGCAGCACTCAGACATCGGCGCCCCCGGAAGGCTGGGCATCACGCTTCGCGACCATGGCTTCCGGCTTGATGTGCGAAGGCCGGATCTTCACCCGATCGGCTCCGAGAAGGGGCTTCCGGGCGACCTTGACGATGTTCAGGGCGTGATCATCATGGGCGGTCCTCAGAACGTCACCGACATTGAGAAGCACGCGTGGATGCAGGCCGAGGTGCCGCTGATCAGGCAGGCGCACGAGCGGAACGTGCCGGTGATTGGGATCTGCCTGGGGGCGCAGCTGATTGCCCACGCCCTGGGCGGCAAGGTCACGGCGCGAGAGAAAGCGCTGGTGGGGTTCGACGATCTTCAGATCACCGTGCCCGGCCAGACCGAGACGATGCTCGCGGGGCTGGCGTGGCAGCATCCGCAGCTCTTCTCGTGCGGGCAGGAAGTGTCGGGGGTGCCGGCGGGCGCGACGGTGCTTGCGGGCTCACGCCACGCGAAAGTCGCGGCCTTCAAGGCCGGGATTCGCACGTATGGGTTCCTCTTCCACTTTGAGTGCGACCGGCCGATGGTGGATTCGCTCATGGCCAGCAGCAAGGACCTGATGCCCAGCGCGGGGACGACTCCGAGCGAGGTGACGGTGCAGGTCGATCAGCTCTATTCGACGTACGCGCGGATGAGCGATCGCCTGTGCGTGAATCTTGCGACGTACCTCTTCCCGGTCACGCGCCGCATGGCGAGCTGACTGGGACGCTGCGGCGGTACCTGCTGGATGGAGGTCACGTGCCGACGCTCGCGCTGGCAACTCCGACGGACTTTGACCTGGCGCGGGACTGCTGTTCCTACGGCTATTTCCTGCTGTGGCCCAACTTCTGGGATCCCGCGGCGAGGACGCTCTC
>CAZBXF010000010.1:0-5713 GCA_964495635.1 uncultured Phycisphaeraceae bacterium | reverse complement strand
CGGTCGCCGACGTTCTTTGAGGACGTCATCAAGACCGTGACGAGCTGCAACATCCAGTGGCCGGGGACGATTGAGATGAACCGGCGGCTGTGCCAGGTGGTGGGGGAGCGGCTGGTGCTGCCGGCGCGCAGGAAGGGTGGGGCGCCGCTGGAGCTTCACTCGTTTCCGGCGGCGGCGAAGATGGCGCGGACGCGGCCTGCGACGCTGCGGGCGCGGTGCCGCGTGGGGTATCGGGATGCGCGGCTGGTGGAACTGGCGCGGCTCTTCCGGAGTGGGAAGGTGGATCCGGCGTGGTTCGAGGATCCGGCGACGCCAGAGGCTGAGATCCACGAGGCGCTGCTGGAGCTGCCGGGCGTTGGGCCGTACGCCGCGGCGAACATCTTGCAGCTTCTGGGGAGGTATGGGCGGCTGCCGCTGGATACCGAGAGCGTGCGGCATGGGAAAACGGTGCTTGGGTTCACGGGGACGAGCGCCCAGATCATGAAACGCGTGCACGAGCACTTCGCCCCCTTCGGCGAGCACGCGTTTAGAAGCTATTGGTTCGAGATCTGGGCCTACTACGAGTCCAAGCACGGGAAGGCCAGCACGTGGGAGCGGGAGACGACGGGGCGGATGTTCACGGCGGCGCTGCTGGCGAAGTGAGGCGGCGTGGACTGGATTGTCACTCGCGGCGTTTCGCGACGGACGCTATTCTGACGGTCCTGCGACGGGGATGACTGTCCTTGCGCATCGGAGATTCTTATGGCTACGACCAAACCTGCCGCGAAGACCAAGAGTGCCAAGCCCGCCGAGAACATTGACCTGCTCAAGCGTCTGTGCGAGACGCCGGGCGTGCCCGGGCGCGAGGAGCGTGTGCGGGCGCTGATCGAGGCTGAGATCCAGGGGCTCTTTGACACAGTCGAGACGGACGCGATGGGATCGTTGATCTGCACGCGCAAGCCGCGCGGGACGAAGGCCGGCAAGGGCGCCAAGGGTGCCAAGCCGCAGCGCGTCATGCTGCTGTGCCACATGGACGAGATCGGCTTCTACATCACGGCGATTGACAAGAACGGGTTCCTGTGGCTCAACCCCGCGGGCGGGTTTGATACGCGGAACCTCTTCTCGCGGCGTGTGCTGGTGTGCGCGGATGATGGCGATTACAAGGCCGTGATGAACCCCGGTGGCCGGCCGATCCACATCTCAAGCCCCAAGGACCGCGAGAAGGTGCCGGAGGTGAAGGAGTTCTTCGTCGACACGGGCATGAAGGCCGACGACGTCAAGAAGAAGTTCAAGATCGGCGACTACGTCGTGATGGATGAGCCGGCGATCGAGATCGGGACCAAGGTCGTTTCGAAGGCTCTCGACAACCGCGTGGCGTGCTGGCTCGGCATCGAGGCGATCCGCAAGCTCGAGGCCAGCCCGGCCGGGCACGCGTGCGAGGTCGTCGTTGCCTTCACGACGCAGGAAGAAGTGGGCCTACGCGGCGCGAAGACCGCAAGCCACCGCGTGCTCCCCGACATCGGCCTCGGGCTGGATGTGACGCTCGCGTGCGACACGCCGGGCGTGCCGCCGGAGGAGACCGTGACGGTGCAGGGGCAGGGCTTCGGGCTGCACATCAAGGACAGCTCGTTTATCTCCGACCATGTGCTGACCAAGCAGATGGAGGAGATCGCGAAGAAGAACAAGATCCCGTACCAGCGGACGATCCTCGCGGCGGGCGGGCAAGATGGTGCCGCGGCTCAGCAGGCGGCGGCGGGCGCACGGGCGGTGGGCATCACCGTCGGCACGCGGTACATCCACACCGTGACGGAGATGATCGACGTCAAGGACCTCGCAGCGGCGCGGGATATTCTCGCGGCGTATCTGGCGGTGGCCTGAGATAGGTACCGGTGATTCGCGAATGAGACTCTTGAGGCCCCGGAGCATTGCTTCGGGGCCTTTCTGTTTGGGTTGCGTGCCGGATTCGTCACGGCCGCGCGTGGGTGAGCCCGATCGCGACCATCCTGCCCAAGCTCGGGATGATCGTGGCACTTTGCGGTGGCGTCCCTTACGCTGTGATCGTGGATGATTCGAAGCGATATCTCGATCTGGCCGCGCGGGCTGCGCTGCGGGGTGTTGGGCGTGTGGAGCCGAATCCGCCGGTGGGGTGTGTGCTGGTGCGCGATGGCGCGGTGATCGCGATCGGGCATCATCGGCGGTTTGGTGGGTTGCATGCCGAGCGTGAGGCGATTGCCGCGGCGGCCGCGCGCGGTGAGTCGGTGCGGGGTGCGACGGCGTATGTGACGCTGGAGCCGTGCAACGCGCATGGGAAGCAGCCACCGTGCGTTCAGGCGCTCATTGAGGCGGGGATCGCGGAGGTGGTGTATGCGCGGGCGGATCCCAACCCGCTGAAGGCGGGCGGGCACGCAGCGCTGGAGGCCGCGGGCGTGCACTGCACGCTCTCGGACGCGAGCCCATTGGCGACGTCGCTGGCGGCACCGTTTGTGCATCGGATGACGGCGCGGCGGCCTTGGGTGATTGCGAAGTGGGCGCAGACGATCGACGGGCGCGTCGCGACGCGCACGGGCGAGAGCAAGTGGATCAGCAATGAATGGAGCCGCGCAAGGGTGCAGCGGCTGCGCGGGCGCGTCGATGCGATCCTGACGGGGATCGGCACAGTTGTGACCGATGATCCGATGCTCAACGCCCGGACGATGGGACCGGCGCGGCGGGTGGCGGCCCGCGTGGTTGCCGACACGGATCTCGATATCCCGCTGGATTGCCGCCTGGTGAAAACGGCACGCGAGTATCCGACGCTGGTGGCGTGCGATGCGCACCTGCTGGCGTCCGACATCGTCAAGACCAAGCGAGAGGCACTGCTCGCGGCGGGTGTTGAGTTTGTGCCAGTGAACACGAATGGGCACGGGCATGGGCTGCGATTGCCGGAGCTCATGAACGCGCTGATGCAGCGGTGCTGCTGGACGGTGATGGTGGAATCGGGTCCGGGGCTGCTGGGGAGTCTGCTCGAGCTGGATCTGGTGGATGAGGCGGTGGTCTATGTCGCGCCGCTGGTGCTGGCGGATGACAACGCGAAGCCGCCTGCGGGCGGGCGCGTGGTGCAGGGTCTGGCGGGCGGGACACGGATGGACCTGTGCCGCGTGAAGCGGATTGGTGATGATGTCGAGCTGGTGTACCGGCGTCGCACGTGAGTGGGCGTGGCCGGGCGTGACCTTCGGCGAGGCTCAACGTGCGGTGGATTTCGCCGCGTTTTCGTGGCGGAGCTGGCCGCAGGCGGCGGCGATGTCACGGCCTCGGCTGGCGCGGATGTGGGCGTTGATGCCCTTGTTGCGCAGCACGTTCTGAAAGCCGTGGACCGCTTCGCTCTGCGGGCGTGAGAAGGGGAGGCCCTTGACCTCGTTGTAGCGGATGAGGTTGACGTTGGCGCGGAGCGTCTGGGCGAGGCGGGCGAGCTCGTGCGCGTGCTCGGGGCGGTCGTTGACGCCGTGGAGGAGGGTGTACTCGAGCGTGATCTCGCGGCCGGTGCGCTCGAACCACTTCTGGCACGCCGCGAGGAGGTCGGCGATGGTCGTGTACTCAGCCCAGGGGATGAGCGTGCGGCGGATCTCGTCGGTGGGGGCGTGCAGAGAGAGGGCGAGCGTGACGGGAAGGTCGAGCTGCTCGCTGAGCTTGAGGATCGCCTTGGGAAGGCCGACGGTGGAGACCGTGATCTTGCGGGCGGAGATGCCAAGGCCCCAGAGGGACGTGATGGTGCGTATGGCGGGAACGACGGCGCCGAGGTTGCTGAGGGGCTCACCCATGCCCATGAAGACGACGTTGGTGATGCGCCGGACGCCGTCGAGGCGGCCGAGGCGCCAGACCTGCTCCACGATGCGGCCCGCGGAGAGATTGGCGTCGAGGCCGGTGAGGCCCGAGGCGCAGAAGCGGCAGCCGACGGGGCAGCCGACCTGGCTTGAGATGCAGGCCGTGAAGCGACGCTGACCCTCTTCGTTCTCGGCGGGGATCATGACGCACTCGGTCTGGCGCGAGGCATCGCCGATGGATTCTGTGGCCTGCGTGAGGGAGAGGCGCTTGTGGCCGGGCGCGGGGTCGATGGCGCTTGTGGAGAGGGTGGGTGCGGCGGCGGCTGCGGCGTCCGCAGTGCCTTCGGAGGCGGCTGGCTTGGGCGGGTTACCGTCGTCCCACTCGACCAGGAGCTTCTGCGTGCCGTCGGTGGCCTGCATGTGGCGCAGGACCTTGCCCGAGAGGAAGGTCATGTCGCGAGCGAGGACCTCGCGGTCGAGCTTGGAGAGGCTGGACATCTGGGCGGGGTCGGCGATGCCTTTTTCATAGACCCATTCGAGGATCTGCTTGGCGCGGAAGTGGGGCATGCGGCGAGACTCGCACCAGTCGGCGAGGGTCTCGGGAGTGAACTCGAAGATGTGGTTGGTGGGGTGGAGCATTGGGAAAAGCGAAAAGCGAAAAGCGAAAAGCGGGAAAGCGAAAACAGGAGAAGTCTGAGCGAGGCAGTGGTCAAGTGGTCAAGTGGTCAAGTGCCTTTGGATTTCCTGCAGCTGGCTCTCCCTCGACCACTTTGCCACTCGACCACTCGACCACTTCTTCTGTCTTGGCTCGGCATCAGCCCTTGGCGCTGATCGTGAGGGGAACGGCGCCGTAGAGGTCCTGGGTGATGTCGGGTGAGGTGACGCGGATGCGGCGTGATTCGGGGTTGATGCCGCGGGACTCCATGATCTTGCGGAGTGCGCCGGGCTGGGCGAACTCGACGTCTTCTTCGTGGATGTCGCGGGTTTCGATGGTGCCGCCGAAGCGGGTGAGGAGGGCCTTGCAGACCTGAGCGACGAGGTCCTCGGGGGCGCTGGCGCCGGCGGTGACGAGGACGCGCTGGTCAGGCGAGGCAAACCACTTCCAGTTGATTTCCGAGGCGTCGTCCAAGAGGTGGGCCCGCGTGCCGACGTTCTCAGAGATCTCGGTGAGGCGGACGGAGTTGCTGGAGTTCTTGGAGCCGACGACGAGGACGAGGTCGACCTCGGGGGCGATCTGGCGCACGGCGTGCTGGCGGTTGGTGGTGGCGTAGCAGATGTCAGAGCTTGGCGGCTCCTTGATCTGTGGGAAGGCGGCCTTGAGGGCGCTGATGACGACGTTGGCATCGTCGACGGAGAGCGTCGTCTGCGTCAGATAGACCAGGCGTGTGGGGTCGGTGATCCTGAGAGTGGGGATGTCGGCGGGGGACTCCACGACTTGCGTCGCATCCGGGGCCTCGCCGAGTGTCCCGGCGATTTCCTGGTGGTTGCGGTGACCGACAAGAAGGATCTGGTAGCCCTGGCGCGCGTAGCGGATGGCCTCGGCGTGGACCTTGGTGACGAGCGGGCAGGTCGCGTCGATGGCGGTGAGGCCGCGGGCCTTCGCGTGGGCGCGGATGGCGGGCGAGACACCGTGGGCGCTGAAGACGACGATGCGGCCGGTGGGCACTTCGTCGAGATCGTCGACGAAGATGACGTTCCGGTCAACGAAGCGGCGGACCACGTGCTTGTTGTGGACGATCTCGTGGTAGACGTAGATCTGCTCGCCCGGGAAGAGGTCGATGACCTGATCAACGACATCAATGGCCATGCGGACGCCCGCACAGAAACCGCGGGGATTGGCGAGGATGAGACGCATGAGGGGAGGGTAGGGAGGGGGCGGGAGGCAGGCAGGCAAGCAGGGGATCTGAGACTTACCCGTGTGTGGTAGGATTCGG
>CAZBXF010000009.1:32870-34672 GCA_964495635.1 uncultured Phycisphaeraceae bacterium | reverse complement strand
ACAACCGCCGCCCAGACGGATTGGGGCTTCGGAGGACCGCCCGGTGCCTGGATGACCGCGCTGAGCCGGGCCGGACCTCCTGGGGATGTAGCGAGCCACTGACGCAGGGCGCGGCACGCCTCCCGCATGGTGGCACCGGTCGTCATCACGTCATCGACGACGATGAGCACTTCGATCCCCGGCGGCAGCGATACGCGGGGCCTTGGGGCCATGGTCCGGGCGACGTTGGCCCTGCGCTGGCTCGGTGGCACGTCAAGCTGGGAAGGCCGGTGGCGGCGTGAGAGGGGGTGAAGGATGCGGGCACCGGGGAGGAGTTCTCGCACGCCACGCGTCAGGACCAGCGTGTGGTCGACGCCGCGGAACATGCGGCGCCAGAGCGTGGTGGGCATCGGGACCAGCGCGACGCGCTCGGGCGGCACTCCGGCCTGTCCCAGTCGCTGGGCGATGATGGCTCCGAGCTCACGGCCGAGGGCGCGGCCCAGCGATCGCCACGCGGTGAACTTCACCTCGGCGACCGCGTCACGCAGCAGCCCGTCGTAGTCCCCCAGGCGGACGCAGGCGTCCCAGGTCAATCGCAAGCCGCGGCACTCGGGGCAGGAGAAGCGGCCCTTGGCATCGACCTCGACCTCAAAGGCCCCGACAGGCGACGCACAACGCGGGCAGGAATCCTCGAGTGGCTGCGGCCGCCACCCAGCCTCACGCGTGCGAACAGCCCACGGCGGCGTCGTGAGGCCAAGCCACGCGCGCTCGAAGTCGAGCCACTGCAAGGCGAGCCAAGCCGCGAGTCGCGTTGTGCTCCGATCAGCCACGAACAGAGGATACAAGGTTCTTCCGAACCCGAGGGCGCAGGACAGATAGCGAAGATCCGGACCAAGACAACGAGAGCCTGGCTGCCCTCCTCACTGTCTTGCTGCCACGCGCAATCGCTCCCCCGCTTCCCGACTACATCGTCCGCTTGATGGCGTCGACGATGCGCTGGGCGGTTCGGACGTTGGCGAAGCCGGCCTCAGCATCGATCGCTGGCCTGCGCCCGGTGCGCACCGCGCCCAGGAACTCCTCGATCTCCGCCACGATCGGCTCGGCGTCGTCCACGATCAGCGGCTCAACGTTCACGAGCTGGTCCCACTTGAGCGTGGTGAGGTCGACCCCGGCAGCGATCTGCTCCCGGACCTCGCGCATCTGGATCTCGTTGGCGATGCGACGGATCATGTTGCCCTTCTTGGCGCCGTAGTCGATCTTGATGTAGGCGTTCTCGCCGGTGATCCGCGTGACACGTTCGGTCTTGAGCGCAAGCCGGCTGGCGGAGACGTTCGCGACGCAGCGACCGTTCTGCGTGTCGAACTCGAGCCAGGCGTTGCACGTGTCCTCGTGCGGCGTGATGACGCTGACGCCCGCGGCACGGATGAACTCCGGCTCGCGACCGCCCATCATCATCAGCACCACGTCGATGTCGTGGATCATCATGTCCATCACGACGCCGACGTCCACGGACCGGAACGTCATGGGTGAGACACGCACGACCTGCATGAAGCGCGGGATGATCGGCTGGCCCGCCGCGGCGGCCCGCTGCATCGCCCGCATCACGGGGTTGAACCGCTCGATGTGCCCAACCATGAGGCACGAGCCGGTCCGCTCGGCGAGTTCCTTGATCTCGCGGGCCGTCTCGACATCCCCCGCGAGCGGCTTCTCGATCAGGCACGCCACGCCCGCCTTGAGGAGGGGTTCGGCGGCTTCTTTGTGGAAGGTCGTGGGAACGGCGATGGAGACGGCGTCGACCCCGGCCTCCAGAAGCTGCTCGACGG
>CAZBXF010000009.1:0-32860 GCA_964495635.1 uncultured Phycisphaeraceae bacterium | reverse complement strand
CTTCTCTGCGATCTGCTCGCGCCGGTCCTTGCCGGCATCGACGACTCCGACGAGCGAGCACCCCGGAAGTGTGGCGTAGACACGCGCGTGGTGTTGCCCCATCCGCCCCACCCCCACCACGCCACAGCGCAGCGGGCGCCCCTCGAACCGGTCGGGAAGGTCGGCGTTGGGCATGCGAAGAAGACTCCGGGTGGGTCGGGTGGGTCGGTTCTCCGAACCGACTCTCCCTGAAGGATGGCCGACTGAACGTGGCCACCGGCGTGAATCACGTGTGGAGAAGGGAGCCAAAGCCGCGAGGTCGGTTCAGCGAACCGACGCTCACGGCATAACCGTGTGCTATGCCGCGCCCGCTTCGACGAGCATCGCGACGATCTCTTCCTTCTTCTTCAGACCGACGAACTTCTTGACGGGCTGACCACCCTTGAAGATCATGACGGTGGGGATGGCGGTGATGTTGAGCTTGCCCGCGACGGCGCGCTGGCTGTCGACATCGAGCTTACCGACCTTGGCCTTGCCAGCCATCTCGGTCGCGACGGAGTCGATCACCGGGCCAAGGGCCCGGCAGGGCATGCACCACTCGGCCCAGAAGTCGACGAGGACGGGCTGAGAAGAGCCAAGCACGTCGGCGTCGAAGTTTGCGTCGGTGAACGTCAGGACATTCTCGCTGGCCATGGTCACTCCACATTCTGGGGCGTGGATCAGTCCTGCCCCATGGGATTCGATGCCGCGCCCGGGCGGCGGGTTCGCCGCTGGGCTCTGGCGTGATCGTACCCGTCACCCCGGGCCCCGGAACGGGCGTGGGGGTCACAAACTCGGTCAAAGGCCAAGGGCCCGGGCATGGGCGGCGACATCGTGGACTCGGAGGATGGCAGCCCCGCGCGCTGCATGAAGTCGGGAAAAGTGGATCGTTCCCTCCAGTCGCTCCGAAGGCTCGCTGTCACGTCCAAGGAAGGCTCGCCCGACAAAGCTCTTGCGTGACAGGCCCGACAGAACGGGAAAGCCGAGCCCGGCGAGGCGAGGCGTCGCCTCGATGAGCGCGAGGTTCTGCTCGACAGTCTTGCCGAAACCAAGGCCCGGATCGATCACGATCGCATCCCTCGATACACCGCGGGCGACCGCCGCCGTGGCTCGCTCGAGGAGAAACTCGGCGACCAAGTTGACGAGCATCTCGGGCGTCACGGCGAAGGGTGCCGCACCTTTGGCGTACTGGTCCGAGTACGAATCCTCCGCAGGCTTGACGGCGCGATGCATGAGCACGATCCCCGCGCCGCGCGAGGCGCACAGTCCGAGCATCTCTGGCTCCGCCAGCCCCGCCGAGACGTCGTTGACCGCGTCGGCGCCGCACTCAAGGGCGGCCTGTGCCACCAGTGCGCTGGTCGTATCGACCGTGATCGGCACATCGCGCACGCGCGGGTCTGCGTCGTCGCGGATCGCCCGGATCACCGGCAGCACACGGGCACACTGCTCGCGCCACGGCACGGCCTCAGCCCCTGGCCGCGTTGACTCGCCACCGATGTCGAGGATGTCGGCCCCTTCCGCAACCAGCCGCCGCGCCGCGGCGAGCGCACGCTGCGGATCTTGCGGGTCATGAGGGTCATGATGCAGCCCACCATCCGAAAAGCTGTCCGGCGTCACGTTCAGGATCGCCATCAGCCGTGGGCGATCCAGCGTGAGGCCTACGCGAGGCGAGAGTCGCCAGATCGGCGCAGCCTGTGGCGGTGTCTGTGCGGCGTCGGTCATCGCACGCATTGAAGCAGCCCAAACACGCGGCCGCCGTGCGAAATGAAAAAGGGGCGAGCACGGGCTCGCCCCTTTGGGAACACTTGGAGCTCACTTTGGGATCACTTTGGGATCACTGAATCAAGCCGAGCGGACCGACTCAGAACGTCGGCGCTTCGCCATCGCCGCCGTCCATGCCGTCGCCCTCGGGCTGCATCGCCTTGGCGACATCGACGAAGGTCTTGAGAACGTCATGGGGCAGGTAGATGCGGGTCGAGACGCCGCCGCCGTCGGTCGTGCCGCCGATGGCAATCGGCGGGAGGTTGGCGGGGATGTCGAACTCGGCCGCGCCGCCCATCATCGCGAGGAAGCCGCCCACGGTGTCCATCACGCTCTTGGAGCCGACAAAGAACTCGAAGGTGCGCCCCTCGGGCAGGAGGGCCTGCGAGGCCTTGATCTGCTCGTCGGTGGTGAGTCCCTTCTCGCCCTTGGCAGCCGCGAGAGCCTGGGTCATGAGAGGCGTGTTCTGGCTCATGGTCATGACGACGCCATTCTCAACCGCGGCCGAGAAGCCGCCCGCGGGACCCTGACCATACATGAAGGCCTGCATCATCGCGATGCTGCCAGCGTTGGGATCATCAGGATCAGTGACGATCTCGGTGGTCCACTTGTCGACCTTGACGCCCGAGACCTCGGCCGCGGCGGGCTCCCAGCTGCTCTTCATCGTCATGCCGCCAACGTTCTGACCGTTGGTCTTCAGCATGGCCTCCTTGGCGGAGGCGAGGTAGCCAGCCGGGTTGCTGGACTGCAGGAACATCGTGGTGTTGACGAGCAGACCACCCATCAGGCCACCGGGGCTGGCACCCATGACAAAGGAGGCTCCGTCGACCTTGTCCATGTTGGTGGCGAAGTTGGCCATCGCGCCCGCGGCCTCAGCACCGGCGTCGCCGGCCTCCTTGGCGGCCTCGGCCGCGGCCTTGGCGTTCATCTCGTTGGCGTTGCGGATGATGGTCTTGATGCCGGGGGCGGAGAGGTCAACGGCGCCGGCAAAGAGGAAGGGCATCGCGGGAACGCGGCCCAGCAGCGCGCCGGACTTGCCCGTGTCGGCAAAGAACTTCGCGAGTTCGGAGCCCTCCTTGAACTGAGCGCCGATGTCGAGCCAGATGCCCTTCTCGCCCAGGCCGATGCCGATCACGCCCACCTGCGCATCGCGGGAGAACGTGGACATGACGATCTCGCCGATCGCCGCGGCGGGGCCGATGTCGGCACCGCCCATCTGTCCCATCATCTCGGCCTGTTCCTTGGCGCTGTCGCCCATCTCCTTCAGCTGGTCCTGCATCGCCGGAATGCTGGCGATCATGAGCACGTCAGCGAGGTCGGCGGTGCGCTTGCCCTGAGGGCCCATGGCCTTCATGTGGGCCGCGGCCTGGCCAGCCTCGCTCTTGAAGCCCTCAACGACCGAGCGGGCCTTGCCCAGCACGGCGTAGCCGCCGCCGGCGTCGCGGACAAAGTTCTCCTCGCCGTCGACGGTGATGGCCTGCGTGCCATCGGTGCCGGGAGCACCGAGGGCCTTGACGAACGCGGCATAGTCGCTGATCGGGACGAGCGCGACGGCCTCGGGCTCGGCGGGCTCGTCGCCCTCGGCGCCGCCGCCGGTGGGAAGCTTGCCGTCAGGCCCGGGCATCACGATGAGCGCGGCGGAGCCGGTCTTGTTGAGGCCCGGCGTGCCAAGCAGCTGCTGAATGTCTGCGAGGGGATTCTCATCGAGAGCCTCGGGACCCACCAGTTCCGACAGCGCCGTCATGCGCTGCGTGAGCTGCTCCATGTTGCGGATCGAGAGGGCCATCGCGGCGTTGGCCGGAATGCGATCCAGAGAGGCGGGAGCATCCGCCAGAGCCACTGTCGAGCCGCAAACCAGGGAGAGGAGCAGACCCGCCATCAGTGAACGCGGGGAGCGGGCCTTGGGAGCAGTCGCCATCATCATTCGTCGAGTCCTTCTGTGAGAGCCTTGTGTGAGAGCCTTGTGTGAGAGCCTGTGTGAGAGAAAGCTGTCTGGGAACGAGTGTTTTTGGGGAGGAAGGCGTGAGGAACTTCGAGGACCATCGTCCGATGATCCGGATGATCCCGATGCTCCGTCACGGCTGGGGGTCCGCTCGCGTGGTCCGCCACGCGATCACCCCCAGAAGTCTTCGGAAGCGCGTGCCCCGGAGTTTCGGTCCCGTGATCAGACCGTGATCAAACCGTGACAAGACCGTGACCAGACCGCGAACAAACCGTGACGGTAACCGCACCGGGCCAGACCAACGCCGAAGCCCAAACGTCCGCACGAGCATCGGCACAACATGCCGGGCCCATGCGACGTTTCTACGCAGCGAGGTCACCAACCGTTTCTTGCAAACGTGGCCCGAGCGTCCCTCCCACCATCTGTCACTGGACGGTGAGCCGGAAGATGCCGCGGGGACGGGGCTTGGGCGTCTGCGGCGGGGCCGACCCGCGAGGCGGCGTGACGACCTGCGGGGGCGAGGCTGGCGGCGGCGGCGGGTTGTTCCGGGTGAAGGGCGTCGCCCGGGTCGAGAGGGTGAAGAACGTCTTGCCCGGGAAGAACGAAGTTTCGCCCTTGAGCTGCGCGAGGCTCACGCCGCCGGACTGGCGGGTGGCGATGCCGATGAGGCGAGGGCGGCCATTTACCTGAATGAAGAGGCCAGCACCCGAGTCAGAGTCGACGACGGTCGCGAGGTTTCGAGCCGTGGTGCTGGTCTGGATCGTGAGCTGACGACGGTCCCAGGCCGAGAGGATGATCTCCCCCGAACGCAAGCGGGCGGGCTGGGCGCGGCTGTCGGCGGGCGTCTGGATCCCCGCCTGCTGCTGGCCCCAGCTCACGATCTGCACGCGCGAGCCGGGAGCCACGCGCCGCTCGAAGTCGACGGTGATCGGCTCGATGTGGCGGACGGTCGTGGTAAGGATCGCGACGACGGCGTCGGCGCCCGAGTCACGATCCTTGAGGAAGCTGAAGCCACGGATGCCCACCGTGAAGTAGGAGGCGGGATTCTCGGGGTTGGCGAGCGTGCCGTCGGGCCGGCGCCGGAAGCGAACGATGAACTCCTCGGCGGGCTGGTCGATGGTGCCGGGGAAGTTGAACTGGAAGTTGATGAGGTGACGCGGGATCAGGACGCGATCCGGCGCAATGAGCACGGCATTGCCAAGCGCGCCCGGCAGGTCCTGCCACTGGACGCGGGTGAACTGGGCAACCGCCTCAAGCGAGCGTTCGGTGCTGGCCACCTCGCTGCCGCCCTGGATCGCGAGGGCTCGCGGGGCCGGGGCCGCCAGAAGCACCATCGCCACGAGAAGCAGCGCTGCAGCGCGGCCAACGCCCGCGACCGACCGACACGTGAGGGAGGAAGTGACGCTCTGACGGATGCTCATGTTCATGCGCTCTCCCATTCGGGCCACGGCCCGCGAATGCTCCAAGATCGGGGCCGCCACGCGTGCTGCCGAGACGGGACAGGAACGAGGCACTTGGCCCGATAACCAAACGTCACGGCGGTCGGGAGATCTCCCGACGATTGCCAGGCCCCGGCTAGACGCCCCGACACCTACGCAGCGGCCGAAGCGACGGATCGGGAGAATCGTACCGGAGATGTGGCTCCAACCGCTGTGGCGACAATCCACTAGAATACATGAGGAGACCCGGGGACCGGAGACTCGCGCCATGGCCGACGCCCTTGACTTCGACGCGCTCTGCACCGCCTCGCTCAATGTGCAGAACAAGCTGGGGGAACTGGAGTTATGGAAGCAGGCGGTCAACCTGCCCAGCTGGTACTTCGTTGCTCGGGGGAGCGGCGACGACGCCGAGCCAGTCATCGGCATGTTCAACGGCGGCTCGCACCTGCTCGCCTTTACGGACGAGGACCGGGCGTCGAACTTCGCACGAATGCGGGCGCTGCGAGCCAGCGATGCGCGCGGAAGTGCCAGGTCACCGGAAGCCCTGAGTGGCCTGACACTTGAGATGGATGTGCCGGATGCGGTGGAGTACTGCCGCGACCTGATCAAGTCAGGGGTCGAGAGCGTGCTGTTCAACTCCGGGGAGTTTCAGTTCCACTGCAGCCTGATCGAGCTTGTGGACCGGTACAAGCGGTACCGAGACGGCCGATAACCAACTGCACGGGCGGGAAACAGGTAGAGCGATCAGAGAAAGCCAGGGCCGGAGGTCGCTTCCTGACATTCAGGCTGCATCCTGGAGGCTGAGCGGTAACCGTTCGCGGTCAGAGCGGTACAGAAGTGTGGTGCCGACGGCATCGCCGTGGAGTTTCGTGGTGCATCGACCTGCGCGAACAGCCAATCCGAAGAGGGTGAAGCGGCCGAGCCCGGTGCGTGCCCGTGCCGTGGCCGCGCTGGCGCTTCTCGGCGCCGTTGGCCTGGTGGGAGTGCCGCTGGCGTGGGGCGGGCCGCTGGATGTCCGGATGGTGGATGGAGAAGCCCAGTGGCTGATCCATGTCGATGTTGAGGCGGCGCTGAAGACGGCGGTCGGACGGTCGGTGCTGGCGGACCACCGCTCCCCTGCGGCGGATGCGCTCGAATCACTCCGCTGGCGGATGGGCGTGAGCGCGGTGAACGACGTCCGGGGCGTCACGGTGTTCGGACGAAGTGAGTGCGGCGATCCGGGGACGATCCTCGTCGACATGACGGGCGCCGCGGACGGCCTGAACACATCGATACCTGCGGCCAATCTGCCGGGGTATGAGCGTGCCGAGATCTCGCCGGGCGGTGCACCGCTGCACAGTTGGAACGCCGAGGGAGAGCGGGTGTACGCGATGGTTGCGCCGGGGTCGGCTGAGGTCCCCCAGGGCCGGCTGCTCATCATCGCACCTTCGCGTGAGCGGGTCGAACGTGTGCTGGAGGTGCGATCTGGAACGCGGGCGTCAGCCGCGATGGGCACCAACCTCCCGAACCTGACGCCGGATGCTCAGGCGATCGTCTTTGTCTCGGCCATCGATCTGGACGCGTTCCAGCCCAGCGCGGCACTGTCGCAGAAGGTCCGCGGGCTCACGATCAACATCGGTGAGCGGTCGGGCCCAGCCGCCATGATGGCACAACCGGCGATCACGGCGGCGACAGCTCAGGACTCGCTCGGGAAGGGTGCGACGGCGGTTCCCGCGGCCTCGGGCGTGGTCCCGAACCCGGATGTTGAGGGACCGTGGTTCTACGCGACGGCCCGGCTCACGACCGCGGACGCATCGGCGGCCAGCAAGGCCTCCACCCTGATCCGCGGTGTCGTGGGCGTCCTGATGCAGGCGACGGAGTCTGACCCGCGGGCCCAGCACCTGCGGGCAGGCCTCTCGCGGATCAGGGTCGAGACCCTCGGCGAGAATGTGCACGTGACGATGACCGAGCCGGTCGCGGAGATCACGACCGCCATCCGGGAGGGGCGGGCGTGGCTGCCCGAGGCCGATCAGGACCGGGCCCCGCGAACCGGCCGTGCAACGCCGGGGGGCGGATCCCCGAATACCCTTCCGGGGAAGTCGGAGGGACCGGACACGGCGGACCGCGCGGAGCGGCGACCGTGATGGGCCAGACGGCGTGGCGGGTGCGGCGGGAGCGGGCAGTGTGGACGGTGCGAGAAGTGGGACACGCATGACACGCATGACACAAAGAACACAGACCACGCAAGGCTCCGCCGCCATGGACCCTGCCCAGACGCAGCGCGTCACCATGACGAGCGCCACCAGCGCCGCCACCGGCGCGAGCGAGAGTGCCCGGACGCCCGAGGCCCTCGCCATCGCGGCCCAGCACGGATCGGTCTCCGCCTATGCCATGCTCGTGGAGCTCTTCCAGATCAGGCTGTTCAACTTCCTGCTGCGTCGCACGGGATCGCGCCACGATGCCGAGGAGCTGACCCAGGAGGCCTTCGTGCGGGCGTGGGAGCGCATTGGCACCTACGACCCGCGCTGGCGCTTCTCGACATGGCTCTTCACGATTGGATCACGCCTTGCCATCAGCGAGCAGCGCAAGCGCTCCCGGGCACGTTCGACCGGCATCCTTGAGCATCACGCCTCGACGCCGGACGAGGATCCGGTGGACACGGTGTCGGAGCGTCGCCTCGGCGCACGGCTCTGGGCCCTGGCCGGTGAACACCTGACGGAGGATCAGCAGACGGCCCTGTGGCTGCGGTATGCGGAAGGGATGGAGATCGTGGAGATCGCGGCGGTGCTCGGCAAGAGCCGCGTGGGCGTGCGTGTCTGCCTGTTCCGGGCCCGTCAGGCGCTGCTGACGCTGGCGAAGCAGCGGTCGCTGGCGCCCGACTCCGCCGAGGCCGCACTGGCGGGAGGTGCGGCATGAGCACCCCAACCAAGTCGCCTGGCCGCGACGCGGGCACACAAGTCACGACTCCTCAGACGCCCGTGCACTCAGTCCGCCCGGAGCCATCCCCCACCACTGCCCAAAGCACGCTGTCGGCCGGCTCGATTCAGAGGAACATCACCAGCGGATCAATCGAGCGTGCGCTCGCGACGCGCGAGGCGCAGGGCTGGGCGGCGCCGTCCCGGGATCTTTCGGCTCTTGTCGTGTCACGCATCCGCGCAAGCCACGGCCGCAAGCCGCTGACGGCTCGCGAGCCGGCGGAGGCGCTGGTGCTTCGGGCGAGGCTGCTGCCGGTGCCGGCTCTGGTCGGGGGAGTGGCGGCCGGGCTGGGCGTTGCGGCCATGCTCGCGGTTGCCGTCATCCTGCCGCTGACGGTGGGTCCTGCTGGCCGGGAGCTGATCATGCAGACGCCGCTGGCAAGCTCGGCCGGTCAGGCTCTTGGTGGTGCACTCGGCGTGGGCCGGGGTCCAGCGTCGACGAATCCAGCGGCTGACGCCCCGTCGCACGCCGCTGTGATGCCGGAGCCCGCGATCGCGCGCACCGTCAACGAGCCGCTGGCGGAGGAGGCTCGCCGGCTGGGCGATGACACGCGGCGGGCGGCCGACGCGGTGCTCTCGAGCCTCCAGGTTGCCCCCAGCGAGGCAGCTCCCCGCCGGTGATCGGCGTGTGCGCCCGGTACGCTTCAGGGCATGACGAACACCGACGCGGGCGGCCCGGTCCTGATTGCTTCTTGGAATGGTGCGCCGGCGACCCGTCGCGCGGTTGAGCTGGCGCGCTCGGGCGTGCCGCTGCTGGAGGCGATCGTCGAAGGCATCAAGATCATCGAGGACGATCCGGCGGAGATGTCCGTTGGGTACGGTGGGCTGCCCAATGAGGATGGCGAGGTCGAGTTGGACGCCGCGGTGATGCACGGACCGTCGCACCGCTGCGGCGCCGTCGCGGGGCTTCGCGGAGTGCGCCACGCGGCGGCGGTCGCGCTGGAGGTCATGCGCCGCACCGACCATGCGATGCTGGTGGGCGAAGGGGCTCGCGAGTTCGCACGCAAGGTGGGATTCCGGTCCGAGGACCTTGTGACGGACGCGGCCCGACGGGCGTGGCTGGCGTGGAAGGGATCGATGTCGGGTGCGGATGGATGGGTGGAGGCGGGTGACGGTCCGAGTGCGGGCGCGTTCGGCACCGCGCGCTGGGCCGGGCATGAGTCCAACCCCACCCCCGGACGCCCGCCGGAAGTCCCCTTCACGTTCGGCACCGTGCATGTCTCGGGGCTTGATGCACGCGGCGATCTCTACTCGTGCACGAGCACCAGCGGTCTCTCGTACAAGATCGCGGGCCGCGTGGGCGACTCGCCGGTGGCGGGCGCTGGGATCTACACCGACAACGCGGTTGGGAGCGCGGGTGCCACCGGGCGCGGCGAGTCGACACTCCAGACGTGCGCGGCGTACGAGGTTGTACGGGCGATGGAGGACGGTCGCGAGCCCGAGGCAGCGTGCCTGGCGGTCCTGCGCCGGATCGCGGCGCGAACGCGCGAGGCGAGGCTGCTGGATGGACAGGGGCGCCCGTCGTTCAACGTGACGCTCTACGCGCTCCGGAAGGATGGCCTGCTGGGCGCAGCATCGATGCACGCGGGATACACGTACGTCGCCCAGCGGGGCGAACGCTGCGAACTGTTGCCGTCGGCGGCGCTTTTCACGGCAGGTTGACGCACGCTCTGACCTGCACCGGCGGTGGTTCTGGCATCTAGCCCGGCGCAGACTTTGACAATGGGCGAGGGTGGCGGTACCGTCGCAGAGCCATCGGTGCCTCGCGCGGCGCAGTGCCGCGCGGGGTGAAAAGGGAAGCGTGGTGAGGTTCCGGAAGCCAAGTGGGCCAATCCCGGAACCGATCCCACCGCGGACGCGCCGCCGTAACGGGTGACGACGCGGGGCAGGAAGGGCCAGGGACCGCGAGAGCGGTTCTGAAGCTCGGCCACTGGTTGCTCGCGAGACTTTTCGTGAGAGCAGCCGGGAAGGCAGCCCCGCAGAGCCCGGAGCCGGAAGACCTGCCGAAGGCTGAGTGTCGGCGAGCCCTCGCGGCTCGTGCTCCGTCAGCGTCGCGCCCCGCGACGAAATGGCCGGAGACGAGCAAGGGTGCTGGCGGAGTTCGCGGTTCTGCGCGGCCTTTCCGGCCGGCGGGGCCGCGCATCCTCCTCCATCACACGACGAGCGGGCCCGCTGATGGGTCCACCGGGGCCGTCCCGCGCGATTCGGGACGCAGCGCGGCCTCTGCCAGTTTTCTCGCGGGGCCGCGAGAAGGGTGTGCGTCATGCGCACGAGTGTGTTGGTGTCGGGTCGTGGGTTTGCGTCTTGGTCCAGGGTGGGTGTGGTGTCGGGGGCGCTCGCGGCGGGGCTCGTTTCGGGAGCTGCGCTGGCGGCGGATCCCTGGGCTGACTCGGTCGTGCTCTACGAGCCGGGGCAGAGTCCTTCGGCGGGTCGGACAAATCCGCTTACGGCGCTCGGCGAGCCGACTCGCTTCACGGGCGTGGCGGCGGGCTTTCCGGGCGCTGTCACGCCCTTCTCGCCGGCATTCGAGGCCAGTGAAATCGTCAGCATCGGGGCGGGCGGCTCGTTGACGCTTGCGTTCGACGAGCCCGTGCTGGACGATGCGCTGAATCCGTTTGGCATCGACCTCCTGGTCTTCGGCAACAGCTTCGTGTTCGATGATGTGGCCTTTGCCGACATCGCGCGGGTGCTGAGCAGCGATGGCGGGCAGATCGAGGTCTCGGCCGATGGTGTGGACTGGCGCCTGGTGCCGGGGCTTGACGCCGATGGGCTCTTCCCGACGCTGGGGTACGCGGACACGTCGGCCTACTTCGGCGCGCCGGCGGGATCGGTGCCGACGGACTTCACAAGGCCCGTGGATCCGGCACTGAATCTGATCGGGATGGACTTTGCGCAGATCCTCGCGGCGTACGCAGGGTCGGGCGGTGGTGCGGGCGTTGACCTTGCGAGCGTCGGGCTCTCGAGCGCTTCGTTCGTGCGGCTGAGCCTTCCCGCGGGGGTCACAGGGAACATCGAGATCGACGCGGTGTCGGACGTGCGCGCGATCCCGGCGCCGGCGGGCGTGGCCGTGGTGGCGATGGGTCTGTTCATCTCCCGTCGGCGGCGTCGCTGATCTGGACTGAGCTGAAGTGGACTGAACGCGGCCCGCGCGGGAGCGCGCGGGCCGCGATTGTGCGGATCTGCGGTGCAGGGCTGAGCGTTGTGGGCATGAGCATGTCGAGTCTGCTGGAAATGCTGGGTTGGGGGTCGGCGGTGCGGCTGGGCCGCGCTCGAGTGGTGGTGTGGCGGCGAGCGGCATTCGGAACCCGGCACGGCGTGACAGATGAGCCGGGGCTTTGGGACTGCCTGAGCGCGATGGCGGCGGTGATGCTGGTGGCCGGGGGAGCGGGTGCGCAGGAACGATGGCCGCCAGTGGAGCCGGGAGCACTCTCGGCGGGCCCGGTGGGCGTGTTCACGGCGGGAGCCGACGCGTGGTCGAGCGGGACGGTGCTCGCGCCGGGTGACGATCTTGGTGCGACGGCGCGCTGGACCCGCCGTGTGGATGAGGCAGGGAGGACCATCGCCTTTGTGCCGCACGCGCCGCTGGGAGTGACATCGTCGCTCGTGCTGGCGCTGGGGGAGACGGCGCGGGCCCCCTCGGGCGTGGACCTGCGGCTCTTCGCGCTCTCTCGCGAGACTGGGGCAATCGAGTGGTCGGTGGTGCTGCCGGCGCGGTCGCTGGAGTCGCAGTCGGGCGTGACGCTGGACCTGGCCCGGGATCAGGCGCTGGTCGCGACGGGTCGCGTGGTCTCGGCGGTCGCGCTTGGGTCGGGGGCGATCAACTGGCAGGCAACGCTGCCACGGAGCGTGGTGAATTCGTGCGTCGTCGTGGCGGACGAACGGGACCGTCGCGCGCGGGCGTTCGTCACCGACTACAGCGGCTTCTCGTCTGGTGCTGGCCTTGCCTGCATCAATCTGGACCCCTTCGACGCCGTCGCCAATCCGAGTCTGCCCGGCGAGGTTGTGTGGCGCGTGCCGATCGGGGCTTCGTCGGGGAACACGCCGGCGTACCTCCCCCGCGAGTTCGGCGGCGTGGGGCTGGTGTATGTCGCGAGCATCGGTCAGTTCGGCACGATGCCTGGTCGTGTGTGGGCGTTTGACGTCGCAGCAACTGCGGCACCCACGAACGCGTTCTCGACGGTGAACACGACGACGGAGGGCTTCTATGGCGGGGTCGCGGTGCGGCCGCCGTCACGCGCGGGAGAGCCGCCGCTGCTTGGTGCTGCGTCCTACGCCTTCTTCGGTGGTCTGGAGTCAGCGAACCTCCTGATCGTGGACGGCATGACGGGCGCGGTGCGCTCGAGCACACCCAGCAATCGGACGCAGGCGACACCGATCATGTCGCTCCCGGGGTCCGCGATTCTCTCGAGCGGTATCGGCGGCTTCGGCAGTGCGCCGGCGCTGCTCCGGTTTGATGGGATCGGGAGCAGTACTTGCGTGCTCTCCTGGGACTCGGCGACCGCCACGTGGATCGACCACGATCAGGATGGGCTCATCGCTGAAGGTGAGTTCGAGCCACTGTCGGGATGGGTGCACCAGCCGCTCCTGTCGCTCTCTGGCGGACGGGCGCGGCTGCTGGTGGGGACCGTGCGGGGCGAATCGCTGAGCGCGGGCGCGGAGGGGCTCCGCGTGGTGGACCTGTCGCGATCGCCGAACGAACCGGAGTTCTGGCTTGGTGGTGCGCGAGCCGAGGCTGGTGGAAGTCCGGCCATCGCGGGGAGCAATGCGTACAGCGTGGGTACGGCGGGTCTGAGCGCATTCGGGCCTGAACCCGCGCTGCTGGATCGCAGCGGCGACGGGCGTCTCGGCGCCGACGACCTCTACGCGTGGGAGCGCGGGAACTCGGCGGACCTGAACGCGGACGGCGTGGTCGACACCGCTGCCATGGGCGCGGACACCGTGGCGATGCGTCGCGCTGTCCGTTGGAGTGAGGCGGGCGCGATGATCGGAGGGCGGCGATGAACCCTCGCGCCTTCACGCTCATCGAGCTGCTGGTGACGATCGCGATCGTCGCCGTGCTGATGGGCATCCTGCTGCCGTCGCTGGGCGGCGCGAGAGCGCTGTCGCGGTCGGCCAGGTGCCTCTCCAATCAGCGCCAGCTCGGGCTGGCGTGGGCCGGATACGCGCTGGATGCGCGCGACCGAGCCATGCCGCTGGCGTACTGGCGGCAGCGTGAGATCGGAACGGGGCCGCAGGTCTTCTGGTGGGGGACGCACGGGAGCGTCGGTGCCGGGCCGGACTTCTCTCGCGGGTTCATCTCCGCGTATCTGGACGCGGCGCTGACGCCCGGAAGTGTGCTGGAGTGCCCTAATCAGCCCTGGGGAAGTTACACGCCGCAGGGACCCGCCCAGCGGCCTACGAGCACCTACGGATACAACGGCTACTACCTCTCGCCGATGATGACACCGGGATGGGGGAGTGAGATCGGGTTCAGGCCCTGGCGACGTCTGTTCGAGATCGCGCGACCGAGCGAGCTGCTGGTCTTCGCCGATGCGTTGCTGGACTCCGGCGATGGTGACGAAGCCCCTCGAAACACGGCACTTCTGGACCCGCCGATGCTCTTCTCTCGCGCGGGCGGCTGGCGCGAGAACGAGTATCCGACGACCGCGTTCCGGCATGAGGGCGGCGTGGGATCAACGATCGCGGTGCGTGCCGATGGAAGTTCCGGACAAGTCCATGCGGATATCGCTGATATTCGAAACGCCCGGATTCGTGTTGGTTCGGTTGGAAGTTCGCTCGCGCCGTGGTATGTTCCTGATGCGGACGCGTGGCGCTAGAGGGTTGAGTTGGCCCAAGCCGCGTCGTCCCGGTCTGTCCGCACGGAACGCGAGCATTCCATGGCCGTCAATCGCTGCATCTGCCACGACGTTCCCTTCTCGAAGCTGAAGGAGATCGCGGCTCGGGTCGGTCCGGACCTGGACACACTCGCGCGCGAGACCGGCTGCGGAACGGGGTGCGGGATGTGCGTTCCGTACATCATCTACATGCTGCGCACGGGCAAGACGAGCGTGCCGATCCTGAGCGAGGCTCAGATCGAGGCGCTGATGCAGCAGAAGTAGATCTGGAGGTCGGGTCCGAGGCTTCAGGCCGCGCGGCGGGAGAGCGCCGTCGATAGACGGGCAATCAGCCGTTCGCGGTCGCCGGCCCGCGCGAAGCGCGTGAACGCGATGGCCATGCGCGCGGGGCCCGGCTCGGTGTCATCGAGCCACACAACGTTGCCCATCACAAACACGGCCCGCCCCGGGCCGAGGTCGTGCTCCGTGACCGACGCCGGCAGATCGATCTGCATCGAGATGGGAGTGCCGGGCGCGATGGCGCGATCGAGCTCGAACTGGCACCCGCCCTCCGACAGGTCGTAGGCGTGGCCCTCGAGCGTGAACTTCTCGTTCTCGAGCAAGCGAACCTGGACGGGGGTGTAGGCCGCGGGGAGCGACAGGCGCTCGAAGCGGCGGCGGTTGCTGTTGGCATCGAGCATGGGAGCCTCACGTCTGGAGATCTGTGCCATCGTCATGCACGCATGAACGCGGAGCGTTCGACGGACTCACGGTCTATCGGACGGATTCAGCGCCGAGTTAAGCGCGGGGCGTTACGCTTGCCTGTGGGGATCCTGCCGCGGCACCCAACTCCGCCAGCGACCGCCGGAGGCACTCAGGTGCTCGATGTTGCCGTGGTCGGGTGCGGGACCGGCGGACCCGCGGCGGGAGCACTGCTCGCTCGCGACGGGCACCGGGTTCGCATCTTCGAGGCGGTTCCCAGGCCGGGGCCGGTCGGGGCTGGCCTCCTCCTGCAACCGACGGGGCGCGCGGTTCTCGGGCGTTTGGGCGTGCTGCAGCAGGTGATGGCGCTCGGCGCGCGGGTGGATCGCCTGCGGGGCGTCACAGCGTCGGGAAGGCCGGTGCTCGACCTCGCCTATTCGGACCTGCGGGCGGATCTCTTCGGGCTGGGCGTGCAGCGCGGTGCTCTGTTCGGGGCGCTGCGTGATGCGGCGCTCGCGGCGGGCTGCCGGCTCCTGCCAGACCACAAGGTCACGAGCATCACGAGAGAGGGACCGCTGGCGCACGTCCACGACGCGCACGGACGGACCCACGGTCCCTTCGACCTTGTGGTGGTGTGCGACGGGGCGCGATCGGCGCTTCGCGGGCAGTTTCCTCACCTGGTCGCGCGGGACCGGCCGTACCCGTGGGGTGCGGCATGGGCGGTGCTGCCGGACGAGGCCGGGCGATTCGACGGCACGCTGGCGCAGTGGTACGAAGGGACGGGGGCGATGCTGGGCATCCTGCCCGTGGGACGCGCGAGCGCTTCGGAGCCGCACTGCGTGGGGCTCTTCTGGAGTCTCGCGACGCGCGACTTTGCTGGCTTCCGCTCGCGCCCGCTCGGGCCCTTCAAGCACCGTGCCAACACGCTGACAGGCGGTGCGACAACGGAACTCCTTGAGGGTCTCGAGCGCCCCGATCAGTTCATCCTCGCTGCCTACCACGATGTGGTGATGCGAAGGACCCATGAAGGGCCGGTGGTCTTCATCGGCGACGCGGCACACTCAACCAGCCCGCAGCTCGGACAGGGTGCGAACCTGGCGCTCGTGGACGCGGCGGTGCTCGCGGAGACACTGGCGGGAGCGATCGCGGGCGCGGCGTCGCGTGGATCACCGCAGCCGCACATCGAGGTTGCACTGCGGGAGTTCGATGCGAAGCGCCGTCCCCGTCACTGCTATTACCAGCGCGTTTCGCGTTGGCTGACGCCATGGTTCCAGTCCGATCATGAGTCCCTCGCACCGCTTCGGGACCTGATCTTCGGGCCCATGTGCCACGTGCCGTACACGAAGCGAGAGATGCTGCTGGGGCTGGCGGGGGTCAAGTCGGGGTTCTTCAGCTCGGACGCGATCCCTGCCGAGGGCGAGTGGTGCACTTGAGCGCGAGGCAGGCGGCGGGGCGGGTGGCACTCACGCGCCCTTGAAGACCATCGCGGGCTCCACGCGGAGCACGGCCCTGCCGCTGAGGATCGCCGACGCGAGCGTGACGACGACAACGAGACCTCCGACGAAGAGCGGCGTGAACCACATCAGCCGGAATGGGAAGCCCGTCGTCCCCAGGGCCATGCCGATGATGGTGCACAGGCCCATGCCGAGCCCGAAGCCGACCACGCCGGAGAAGGCCGTCTGCGTCAGGAGCATGCCGAGCAGGCGCCGGTTCGTCGTGCCCAGCGCCTTGAGCACGGCATAGAACTTCGCGTTCTCCTTCGTGAACATGTAGAGCATGAGGCCCGTGATGGCAAAGCCCACGGCGGCGGCGGAGATCACCATCACAGAGACGTGCGCGACGACTTCGGAGTTGACGAGGAACCAGACCACGGTCTCGCGCCGCAGCTCGGCGCTCGTTCGGGCCCGGAGGCCCGTCGTCGACTCGATCCGCCGCGCAACGTCGGTGGGGTCAGCACCCGCCGCGACTTGGACGAGCACGAACGTGAGGCGGTGGCGCTGCGGCGGGAGCATGCGTGCGATGTTGGAGTACGTGGCGTAGAGAACCGGCTGGGGGATGAAGCGCGGGCTGCCCTTCACGAGCCCCATGACGCGCGCGGATCTGTTGTTGACCAGGACCTCGTCGCCCTGTTCGACGGTGCGTGACTCAACTTCCAGGCGCGGCCCGCCGCGGACCCAGTGGTCGGAGTCATCGACTGGCACCACGAGCTTGCCCATGATGCCGCCCTGATCCACCAGCACCGCCTCGGGAGCGCGAAGGCCAAGGGCCAGTTCGGGCGCGACGTCAGCGGGCAGGCCCATGAGTGTGGAGTCGTCGACACCGATCACGTCAACGGTGACAAAGCGGCCGTGCGGCAGGCGCACCGGCACGGCGCCGACGGCAAGGCGCGACGCGTGCGCCACACCCTCGACGGCGCGCACACGATCGATCGAGGTCTCGGGGATGTTGATGGTCTGCGTGACGGTCTCGCAGGCGGGGTCCATGACCCAGACTTCCGCGGCGGGAATGTCGGTGACGAGCGCGTAGGTGCGCGAGAGCATCCCCGCGAGCATCGAGCCCACCAGCGTGGTGAGAAAGGTGGTGACCGCGATGCCAAAGAGCACGCCCGCGTACTTGACGTGATCACCCACCAGCATGGCGATGGCGATGCGGATCATGAGCGCACTCCGTTCGCGGGCTTGTCGGCGGCGAAGCTGGTCATGGTGTGGAGCCCGCCGATCACGAAGTTGGTAAGGCGGTCGGCGAGGACCTCGATCTCCGCGTCATCCTCGGGAACCGCGATGCCCATGTTCTCGAGGATGGGCCCGCCCTCTGCAAAGCGGGAGCAGAGGTTGAAGATGAACGCGCAGGCATGCTCGCGGACGTCGGGCGCGATCGTGCCGCCACACAGCTGATCCACGAGCTTCAGGATGTTGCCGCGCACCGGCGCTCCCAGACGTGCGGCGAGGTGGCGGGCTGTCTCGCCCCTCAGCGTCAGCGCGTGCATGAGCAGGTCCGCGCCGGCCCCGGGCGAGGCGCTGGAGCGGCGCTTGCGCCGGCCGGTGCGGAGGACCCAGAGGATCCATGTCCGGAGCTCCTCGCGCGGCTCGACGCGAGGGCCCGGCGGCGCGAGGACGGGGTGGCCGCCCCCTTCCATCAGCGCCTCCATGCTGGACTCCATGACGGAGGCGATGAGGCCGGCCTTGTCGCCGAAGTAGTAGCGGATGGCGGCGATGTTGCACCCGGCGGCCTTCGCGATCTCGCGGGTGGTGCCGCGCTCGAAGCCTCGCCGCGAGAAGACCGTCACGGCGGCCCGGAGGATGGCCTTGCGCCGATCCTCACCGTCGCTGCGGGCACCCTTGCGGACCGATCTTGACTTCAATCGCATGATTCAACTGTAGACGTGATCATGAGCACATGTCAATCACGTGTTTCAACTCTGGATTTTGGCGGTGCGAGGGCCCCGCTCGCGGCTAAGCCCGAGTCGCGGCCTGCGGGGCTGCTGCCGCGAATGTGCTTGACCAAGGACTTGGAACAGATAGTCTGTGACGAGTGGCTCAGCCCCTCGCTCGCGACGTAACAAGCGCAGTGCCAGGCATGGCCCGAGTCAGCGAGGAGTCGCCGATGTACAGCCTTCGGAATCAGATACGTGCCGGACTCGTCAGCCTGATGCTGGTGGGCACCGCCGCCGCCCAGCAACTGGTCAATGGAACACCCATCATCATCCCCGAGTCCTCACCCGCTGGCGTATCAGCCCCCTACCCGAGCACCATCCAAGTCCTTGGCGGCCCACGCAAGATCAAGTCCCTCTCCGTCACCCTCCGAAACATCAACCACACCTATTCAGAAGACATCCGCGCTCTCCTCGTCGCACCCACCGGCCAGGCCATCCTCCTCGTCAGCGGCGTCGGCAGCAATGCCAGCATCACCGGCCAGACCTGGACCTTCAGGCAGGAATCTCTCAACTCCCTCCCGACCTCCTTCGGCGTTCCGCCTGCCTCTGGCACCTACCGCCCCACCGCCTCAACCGTTGGCTCCCTACCCGTACCAGCTCCACCCGCGCCCTACGGCAACAACCTCTCCGCGCTCTACGGCACGGACTCCAACGGCCTATGGAGGCTCTACGTCGCCGACCAATTTCCCGCAGACAGCGGCGGTGCCATCCAGGACGGATGGACACTCAACCTCGTCGGCGACATCGAGACGGAGTTCACGTACCAAGGCATCCTTTCCGACGCCAGCGGCCCAATCTCCGGCGATGCCAACCTCCGCTTCACGCTGTTTGGCGCTCCCTTCGCCTGGTTCGGTGAAAGCGAGCTCGCGCCACCCATCACCAAGAGCCTCACGGGCATCTCGCGCGGACTCGTGACGACGGAACTGGACTTTGGAGAGGCCATCCTCGATTCACGCGCCCTCTGGCTCAGCATCGAGGTCGACTCGCCGCCGGGCTCCGGGTATGTCGTCCTCAGCCCACGCCAAGCCATCGGCATCGCTCCACAGGCCGGACGTTCCCTCGTCGCCACGCGCGCCGAACGCGCCGATGGCGTTGACTGGACCGGCATCAGCAGCGTTCCGCCCCGCATCGCAACGCCACCCGCGCTGACCCAACATCACAACCAAAGCATGCCCGCGGGGGTATACGTTTCCAACATCCCCGCAGACATCGACGGCACAAACGCGAGCATCACGCTGGTCGCAGGACAAGCCGTGATGAACTGGAGCATCTCCGGATTCACCAACGCCGGCGGCACGTCAATCCAGATCCGCCCGCGCCTGGGCACCCAGTTCGGACCTTGGACGAGCTTCGTGCTCGGGCAGACCAGCCTCCACCAGTCCATCAGCGGGTCGGCCGTCTTCACAACCGCGCAGGGAAATGCGGGGCTCGGCCTCCAAGTCCGTGTCACCGGCGGCGGCGACGGCTTCCGCACAAGCCCGCAGAACACGTTCAACGCCACCGTGATCAACTTCCCGCAGTGAGCACGATGTCGCCCGTCAAGACCAAACTGCTCAACCCGCTCAGTCCAGCCAGTCCTTGTCCCTCAGCCGCTGCGGCACGTACTCCTCGGTCACGTACGAAATGTCCTTCGTGATCAGCGACTCGACTTCCATCTTGAAGCCGTTCTTGAGCATGCCGTCGATCTCTTTCTGCCAGCCCTTGTGCCCCTCGAACCACGGGTAGCTCTTGATCTCGTTGGCGCGCTTGATGTCGTTGTCGTTCATCTCGATGATGACGTCGTCGGAGAGATCGCAGGCGACGTAGTCCTTGGAGCGGATGCCGATGAACTTGGCCTCTGGGATGGCGAGGCGGTTGCTCTCGAAGGCGAGGGAGATGGAGCCCTGCTTGATCACGCTGAAGATGTAGTGTCCCCAGGGATCGCAGTCGAGGAGGCAGTAGATCGGCAGGCCAAGCTCGCTGTTGAGGCGCTGGAGCAGGCGGCGCACGCCTCGGCTGGGCTGGCCGCCGCCCTCGGTCAGGATGCAGTTGTGCTCCTGCCAGAACTTGTCCTCGTTGAAGCGGCCCCAGACGGTGTCCTTTTCGACGTGCAGGACGAACTTGGCGTCGCACTTCTTGAACTCGATGACATCGGGCTCGACGATGGAGGGGATGGCGTAGCCGCCGCTGCCCATCCGGCGGCAGTCGATCTCGTCGCCGCTATCGACGATCGTGATGTTGCCGATCATCGTCCCCTTCTTCTTGGCGAAGATGTGGAGCTCCTCGCGCAGGGCGCCCAGGGAGACTTCGAGGTCTTCGAGGACACCGTCAGACTCATCCTGATCAGCGAAGGTCTTCTCCTTCGTTCCGGCGACGGTGTGGAGGCCGCGGTAGAACATGCCGCGAAGCGACAAGCTCTTCTCAGCGTCAATCAGGCTCTTGATGGAGTTGGCGTGCAGGCAGGTCTGCATGAACTGCTTGGCCTGATTCAGATTGAACAGCTCGCGCTCGAGCGAGGCGTCGCCCATCTCGAGGATGCCGCGCTTCTTGTTCCAGATCGTGTTGCTCTTGGTGCGGAGCGGGATCTCGATCTTGGGCTCTCGCATCGCGAGGGCGGTCTTGGTGACGCCGTCTGCGAGATCGATGATGCGACCCAGGGTCTTGGCGTCGCGCTCCTTGACCTTCTTCGAAACGCCCGATGACTTCGCGGCGGGTGCTGCTGCGGCTGGTTTCTTTGCCATAACTACTTCCTCTGCTCCACGCTCTTGTGGGGCAGGCGTTCCGCCTGCCGTCTTCCCTGTCTTCCCTTCACCCCTGCCTGCCTGCTTGCCTTCCTGCCTGCATGCCTATTTCTTCTTCACCGCCGACCACTCCAGCTCGAAGTCGCGGGCGATGGCGCGCACGCGGCCTCGCAGCGTGCCGGATCCATCATCAACGCCGAGGAAGTAGTACGGCCCGCCATACTGACCGCCGACATCGCTGGCGAAGCTGAAGACCAGGAGGTCGCCGCGCCGGTGGCAGAGGCCGTTGGTGAACTCGTTGTTGTCGTAGACAAGGCCCGTGAAGGTTGTCGGAGTGGTGTCGACGGCGCCGGGCTTGGGTGGGCGGGGCGTCACGACGAAGTCGTGGAGTGCCGAGCCATCCTGTGCTGGCGACACGTCCATCGTCCATGTGCCCTCGAGCCGGCGTGCATCCGGGACGGCAGCGGCCTTCGCCGCCCCGGCGTCGCTGCGCGACGGCGAGGCGCACCCACCGATGGTGAATGCGCTGATCGCCGCGGTCAACACCAACGCTGCTTGCACGCTTCTCGGGTCCATCGGACGGCTCACCCTTCAACTCTGGAAAGATCAACACCTTGATCAACGCGTCTGCACACTGCAACGCCAAAAAACGCTCATTCGCACTGCGGCTGGGCCTGCAGAGTGGGTTCGGAGAACCGATCTACCCATCAGAACAGCCCAGGTTCGTCGGCGGGGACCATCTTTCCATTCACGAGTCGCATCTTGGGCTTGGCGGCTTTCGCGCCGGGCTTCGCAACAGAACCGGCGGCAGGACCGCTGACGGGACGCGTTGGAGATTCGCCAGTCCGCTGCGCAGCGTTCACTGCGAGCGCCGCGGCCTCGGCCTTGCTCTGCTTGCCGCGCGGGCCGGAGGGGATGTCAGAGAGGTCTTCGCCGAGTGTGCGCTGCTTCTTCGGCGTCGGGCCTTTGGGCGCGATCTCGGGTGTTCTGGGCGCAGCCACTTCAGCGCGGTCGCTCGCGGGTGCGAGCGCCTTCGCCGCGGCGTCGATCACGATCACGCCCTCCTGATCGGCGGGGTCCTCCTTGATCGCGCGGCCCTCATCATCGAGCTGCGCATCGGCGATGGCCGTGCGCTTGCGGGCCTGGATCAGGAGCTTGTCGTAGAGCTCCTTGGCATCGACGCCATTGATAGCGTTGATGGCCTTGCTGATCTCGCCGATGTAGCGCTCGAAGACGTCGCGGCGCTGGCCCTCGCGCTTCATCTTCGCACGCTTGCGCAGATACGCCCCAAGCTTGCGGCCGCACTCCATCAGCGCGAGCTTCATCTCCTTGCGGATCTCGTCGTAGTCCGCGATGGCTTCCTTGCTCTCGCTCGTGAAAGGGACCCACACGCTGGCCATGTGGATCATGATCACCAGCGGCCCCACGGGCACTGCGCCGCGCGGGTGCTGGAGGTCGTAGTTGCGCCAGTTGGTTTCCGTCACGGCCTTGAATGAGCTGCACGCGCTCTGCTGGAACAGCAGCGGCACGCGATTCGCGAAGCGGATGACGCGGGCCGGCTCATCGCTCGGGAGTTCGCCGCCGAAGGCGATCGCGGTCTCGATCAGGAAGGGCCGGCCGCGATAGACGTTGGCCTCGCGCGAGCTGGCGGCGTAGAACTCGGCCCGAACGCCCTTGAACATGCCCTTGAGGAGCTGCTGCACGCCGATGGGCGCGAGGCAGTCCGTCGGTGGCGGCGGGAGCTTGGCTTCCTGGAACTCCTTGAAGAGCTTCTCGACCTGCGCGGGCTCGATGTCGGAGACCTTCGTGCGGCTCGTCACACCGATCTTCTGGCAGAACTCACTCGCGGTCGAAGCGGACACGCGGCAGAACTGCTCCTGAAGAAAGCCGTAGAGCGTGGTGCCCTTCCCAGCGTCCTCATAGTCCTTCAGCATCTGGATGAGAATGCCGAGCTCAACGCCGCGCGGATGGGGCTGGATTTCCTGCGTCTCCGGCGGCAGCTCAGAGACGCCGCGCGGGAAGATGACGAGCGGGCCGAGGTCGGTGGTGACTTCGGGGAGGGCCGCGGCACTGGGCGTTTGTGATTCGGCACTCGCTTCAGCCGACGGAACGGGCACGCCGAATGCGAGCTGGGGGCCCTTCTTCGCGACGGGCGTGTCTTCGTCCTCGGCCGCGCTCTCACGCGTGGGGCGGACGAGCGTGATTCGCGCGTGCGGGTTGGCGATGGCGGTGAGCTCCAGGAACTCATCCACGCTGCCGCGCCCGCGCTGGTACTTGCCCTCGAGCTCGATGGTCACGCTGGTGCCGGTCGGGTACGCCTCGTGCGAGAGGAACTCGCCCTTGTCGGCGATCTCGCGCACCGCGGGGCCGAGCTCGCGCAGACGCTTCAGCGGGAAGTCGTCGGTCTCTTCGTCGACCGTGACCTCGGCGCGGTTGGTCTTGGTGTTCATCGCCAGTTCGATGTGGTGCGCCTGCTTGTTGGCATTCGGGCGCGTCTGGATCAGCATCGGCTTGCCGGTGGTGATGAGGCCGTACATGCCGGCCGCTGAGATGCCGATGCCCTGCTGACCACGGCTCATCTTGAGGCGATGGAACTTGCTCCCGTAGAGAAGGCGGCCAAAGACGTTCTCAACCTGCTTGCGCACGATGCCGGGGCCGTTGTCGACGACGGTGATGCGGTACCGCGACTGCTTGACCTCGCGGCCCCGGTCGGGCTGAAGATCCTCGATCACGACCGTGATGTCAGGGAGGATGCCGGCCTCTTCGCACGCGTCGAGGCTGTTGTCGACGGCCTCCTTGACGGTGGTGAGGAGGGCCTTGCGCGGATTGTCGAAGCCGAGGAGGTGCCGGTTCTTCGCAAAGAACTCGGAGACGGCGATGTCCTTCTGCTTCGCCGCCATCGTCTCGGCGGTGGCACGCGGTGAGGTGGTCTTCTTCGTCACGGGTGAGTCAGCTTTGGAGCGAGGGGCCGGGGTGGCGAGTGCGGACATGCGCGCCCTCCAGTGGCGGCTGCGGCCGAGAAACAGGGATGACGGGGCGGATCCGTCCGCCCGACCCCGCCAGCATACGCCAGCACGGGCGGTTTTGGGGGGCGGCAGGCGGTGGCGGGGGCCGGGCCACGCTGACCCCGCCCGCGCCGGGCGAATCGTGCCGCTCCTGCCGGCATCCCTCTATTCTGAGCGGTCGTTCCTGGCGGAACCGCGGGCAGGGCCTCAGTTCCGCCTCCCATTTTCCGCGTTTCGCTTTGCGCTCTCCCCAGCCATGCCAAACCTCCCGCTTTCAACGCTCCTCTTCTTCGTCACCATGGCCGTGCTCGCAGGCGTCGCCACGGCCTTCCAGCCCGGCGTCAACGCGCGCTTTGCGCAGCACGCGGGCCATCCGATCCATGGCGGGGTGATCAACTTCGCGGTGGGCTGCGTCACGATGCTGGTGGTGTGGTTCATCGCGTCGCGCTTTGTGGAGGCGCCCGCGCCGGCCATAGCCAACCTTGCGAAGGGGCCTTCATGGATGTGGGTCGGGGGCGTGCTGGGGGCCTTCTTTGTCACGACCGCGGTCTTCCTGGTACCCAAACTCGGGACCACGAGCTACCTCACCGCGATGATCGCGGGGCAGCTTGTCGCGTCGCTCATCATCGACCGCTTCGGAATGATGGACATGCGGCAGATCCCGCTGTCGCCGGGCCGAATCTTCGGGGTGCTGCTGGTCGTGGCGGGGGTGGTCGTTGTGAAAGTGAGCTGAGGGGACGCCGCGCGGGCACGATCCAAGTAGTTCATCCTCGCAGCAGCGCTCTATGAACTTGACTGCGCCCAGAACTCGGCGGAAGTGACCACAGCCTGAACCTCGAACTCGACGAGGTCCTGCCACTGAGCAATCCATGGCTCGAGCGCTTCGCGCGAGGGCGACTCCATGAGTTGGTAGCAGAGCGCGCCGTCCGCCGACATCCAACTCGCGACATAGGCGATCGGCGAGCCATCGGGCACGAGCCGGCCGCGGGCCCGAAATCGCGCGCCGACGTCGCGTGGATGTCCGGCACGGAAGCGTTCAACGACCATGAAGAGCATGGAGGGGCTACGAGAGACGCAGCCGGGGAGTTCAATAGAGGCGGCGAATTATGCTGCTTTCACCTCGGACCCGGGTTGGGTGAGGGTCACTTAGCCCGACTCAGTGCCGCCGCCCTTGTCCGGCTTTCGTCCATGAACCGGGCCGCGTCCTGGTAGTTCGCTTCCGCGTCGCGGCCAGCGGCACGAAGCGTCGCGAGCAGCGATTCGATCGCGGAGGTCTGGTCAGGAAGGATGGCCGCGATGAGCAGGAGGGCGTGGCATGTGCCGTCGAGGGGCTCGGTGATGGTGGAGCGTTCGAGGCAGTCCAGGATGTGGCTGGCAAGGTCGAGGCGCAGGCCGGGTTCCATGTGCGGGCTGGTGTAGATCAGCAGGCCATAGGCGTGCGTGAGCATCACGATGGGCTCATCGTCCACGAGCTCGCCGCGGTTCACGAGCGCGTCGCACTCGAGCCCGAGGAGGCCGTAGTAGAGGAAGCGGGCCAGATCCAAAGACCCGGAGCCCGATGGGCGCGGGTCGAAGGCGGCAGCGCCGATCAGCCAGCATTCGGCCCTGGTGAGGTCCTTCTTCATCTCCGCGCGAGAACACGCCGCGGCGAGCGCGGCACGGGCGCGGTCGAACTCCCAGTCGCTGTGGAAGGAGTCGTTGGGCTGCGGGAAGAGCTGTCGCGGCGTCAACGCACGAAGCTCTTCAGCAAGATGTGCGAACAGGCGCGGACCGCTCGCTCCACGGGGCGGGAGCGGCGGATGGAGAATCGACCTCGCGGCGTCGGCGACGTCGGTGCGTGTGTGGAAGGCGAGCATTGGCGCGAGGTCCAGCCATGGGCCGACGGACCTGCCGGCCTCAGCGGCGGCGGCGCGCCGCGGCGAGGATCGCAAGGCCAGTCAGGGCGATGGGCCCCGGGGCCGGAATGGCGGAGAACCGGAGATCGTCGAAGATGGCGTGGGTCTTGGAGATCTCGATGGAGCCGATGTCGACGCCGTAGGTCGCGCCCAGGAAGCCGAAGTCAGCGACCGTGTTCGCGTTGGCGAACTGACCGTCGTAGAACTGGCTGTCGAACGTCAACGTGTCGATCGTGTTGCCCTGCGTGTCGCGGATGAAGAAGGTGGGACCAACGGGGTCACGCAGCCGGTTGTTGACGACGAGCATGCCAAAGGCC
Organism: uncultured Phycisphaeraceae bacterium; assembly: GCA_964495635.1. Lineage (GTDB taxonomy): Bacteria > Planctomycetota > Phycisphaerae > Phycisphaerales > UBA1924 > JBBASU01. The sequence goes on along the minus strand of CAZBXF010000009.1, from coordinate 6,861 downwards.
CGCACCGGCACCGAGAAGGTGATGGTGAAGGTGTTGACAAACGTGGAGGGGATGGCGTTGGCCGGCGAGCCCCCAGAGAGCTGGGCCGCGTCGAAGAGCGAGTTGCCGTCGTTGGTCCAACGCATCCCGGCAGGAGCTGTGAAGGAGACGCCGAGGTTGTCGTACGCATTCGCGGGCATCGCCTGCGTCGCGGCGTTCATCAGCGGAATGGTGTTGCCAGCGCCGTCGGTCTCGAAGCTGATGAGCGTGTGGGGGATGGGCGGGAAGAAGGCGGCGTCGGTGATGACGGTGGCACTCGCGCCGGAGGCAGCGACCAGAACGAGAGCCGAGCCAGCCATGAGCCGCGACGAGGTGGAATTCAGACGCATCGCATTCTCGCTTCTAAAGATGATCCCCGGCCGGGCGCGCCTACCGGCGAATCTCGCCGGCTCCGCGCGCCGCACACTTCCCTGCGAATCGCACCTGCCCAGACCGTGCTCGCGCCGGCCCCATGCCGATACGCCAGTCGCCATCCAGGGATGCGAACAGAAAGAAGATGCAGCATGAACGGCGTGCCGGCCACCAAAGCGAGCCACCGACATGGCCCGAGAATCGGCTGGGCGGCGCAAGCGGAGCACGCCGCGCAGGCCGCCATGGCCCGGGTCCGACACCCTTGGTTTTGCTGACCCCTCCAGCCCTATTCCGCCGGGCTGGTCACGTCCGGCACGGTCGCGAAAGCGCCATCATCCGGACTGATCTGGAGCTTGTTCGGAAGCTTGGCGATCGCAGCCCCTTCGAGGGCGTGGATCTCGACCGCCTGCATCGCCCAGAACTCACTAGGCTTTCCACCCAGCGCAAGGATGACGTCATTCACATAGACGATCCGGCCAAGACCATCGCCGGCTCCGAGCGCAAGTTCGGAATCAGGTCGGTCCAGCTGAACGGCATCCACGGGAGCGAGCTGACCCATCGACGCGGCGGGGCCCGCGCTGCATCCCCCCACCGCCCAAGCGGCCACCACGATGGCAAGTGTTGCGAAACGGGCGGCGACTGGCGTGCGGTTGGGGTGCATGGTGGTTCCGGTCGGGCGGTAGTCGAGCCCACGAACTTCTCGCAGGGCCGACTAAGCGCACTTCGTGCGCGTTCGGCCTGCGTGAATAGTGCGAAATGGATCGACAACCCGGCTCGCCGAATCAAGGCTGGCGGTCGGAAAGTGCGGAACCTGAATGGATTGGGCCGCGCATCGGGCTGAGACCGAGAAAGGCCTCGATGCGTCAGAGGCCCTTTTGACGAAGAAGGAGTTATGAGAACCCGATCCGGTGTGTCGAGGCGGCCCGGGCGGGGCGCTCAAGCGTCACGGCCAGCCAGCCAGAGCCAGAGCTCTTGCCAGGTGGTGGGCGGGAGGCGCCTTGGCGTCGCCATCGGCCTGCTCGGCCTGGCTTCGCTCGCTGGCGGCACGCTCGCGGCCCAGCCGCCCAATCAGGGCATCGATGCCAGCATCCCCGACGCATCGCAGGGTGCGGCGACCGAAACGGCAGGCAGCCACCTCATCACCAAGGTTGTCCTCCAATTTGCCCAGCCGGGCTCGGACCTGCCGTCGGAGGCGCGACTGCTGCAGGCGGCGATCCGCGTGACCCCGGTGGCGGACGTGCCTGGCAGTGCACTCGGGCCGGTAGCGACAGGCGGCCAGCTCCTGCCGCTGGGTGAGATTGAGTCGATGGAGGGCGGCGTGCGGCTGACGGACCTGGCGCTGGCGGAAGTCGCTCAGGCGATCGTGCGCGAGCTCAAGGCACTGCATCTCCGCGGCGTGTACGCGATCCCGGATCTGACGCAGTTCCGTGTCGAGGATGGACGCGTGGTCGACTCCCGGGCGGCGGGTGACACCACGCTCGTGATCAACGTCACGATCGCGCGAGTCTCCGTCGTCAACACTGTCGGGCTCGGCGAGAGGCTCCCGGAAGACCAGACCAACAACCACCCGCTGCACGCCCGGCTGCTGGCACGCTCACCCGTCGTGGTCGGTGCGGGGGAGGCCGAGCTCACGGAGGGAAAGACGTCGCTGCTGCGAACCGACCTGATCGACGACTTCGTCTTCCGGCTCAATCGCCAGCCGGGCCGTCGTGTGGATCCTCGAGTCTCAGCGCCTGGCGATGGTGCCGGCGAGGTTCAGCTCGACTATCTCATCACCGAGAACCGTCCGTGGCTGCTCTTTGGCCAGGTCTCCAACACCGGCTCGGGCAGCACGAGCTCGTGGCGGCAGCACCTGGGCTTCATCCACAACGACCTGACCAACCACGACGACATCCTGCAGCTTGGCTATCACACGGCCAACTTCGAGGACGTGCATCTGCTCTACGGCAGCTACGACCGGCCGCTCGCGGAGCGTCTGCGGGCCCGCGTCGATGGCTCCTGGTACACCTACCTCGCATCCGACGTCGGCCAGCCCGACGCGGACTTCGAAGGTGATGGGTACGACTTCGGGGCCGAGCTGGCGTGGAACTTCTACCAGCGGCGTGAGCTCTTCGTCGATCTGGTCGCGGGCATCAAGTTCCAGCACATCGCCGTCGACAACCAGCTCGCGGCCGTCGAGGGCGACTCGGACTTCCTCCTCCCCAACCTCGGCCTGCGGCTCGAGCGACATCGCGAGGACGCCCACACCGACGCGTACGCGGGAATCCGGTTCAACATGCCGGACGTCATCGGCACCGAGGAGGACCTGGATCCCCTGGGCCGAACCGACGCCGACGACTCCTTCGCCATCCTGCAAGGCGAGCTCACGCACAGCTTCTACCTGGAGCCGCTGCTGCGCGATGCAACCGACCCCGCGGGCACCGGGCTCGCGCACGAGGTCCTTGTGGCAATGCGTGGCCAGACCTCGCTGGGCTCGCGCCTGATCCCCAACGACCAGATGACCGCCGGCGGGCTCTACACGGTGCGCGGCTACCCGGAGTCCATCGTCGCCGGCGACAACGTCATCATGGGCACGCTCGAGTACCGGCTGCACGTGCCGCGGGCGCTCTCGCCGGAACTCGACCCCGGAACACTGGGCGGCGAGCCCTTCCGCTGGCGGCCGCAGTACGAGTATGGCCCGACGGACTGGGACCTCGTACTGAAGGCCTTCGTGGACGCCGCCCGCCTGACGCAGTCGGACGCGGAGTCCTTCGAGACCGACTCGACTCTGATCGGTGCGGGCATCGGGGCCGAACTGGCGATTACCAGACGCTTCAACGTGCGTGCCGATCTGGGCTTTGCGCTCTCCGACCTTGATGACGCCTTTGGCGACTCTCTGGTTGATGCCGGAGATGCGGAACTTCACGTCGTTCTGACGCTCATCTACTAAGGGACTCGCTGGCGGGCTGGCCGGGCGCGGACCAGGACCGCAAACTGTTGGGACAGAGACTCGGTGGCACGCCCTGGCGAGCCAGGGTCAGACCCGGTGTGTTGTGACGGGAGTTCATCGCGATGGGACGACGGCACTCGATTGACACGGCGCAGGCTCGGACCGACTCCGGTCCTGGACGTCTGCTGCCAGCCCTGCGCCTCAGGACGACGCTGGCGATCGCCCTCGCGGCGGGCCTGGCACTGGGCGGCGAGTGCGCCCTTGCGGGTCCCGAGGGTGAGAACGTCGTGAAGGGCTCGGCCCTGTTCCGCCGCGAGGCCGGCCTCACCACCATCACCACGAGCCGCACGGCGATCATCAACTTCCGCTCCTTCGACATCGCTCCCAACGAGACGGTGCGGTTCATCCAGCCCGACGCCGCGTCGCGCGTGCTGAACCGGATCCAGGGCCCCGCTCCGACGCGGATCGACGGCTCGCTGCTGGCCAACGGGCGGGTGTACCTCGTCAATCGCGCGGGCGTGGTCTTCGGCAAGAACAGCGTCGTCAACGTCGGATCGCTGCACGCCGTTGCGGGTGAGCTCTCCAACGCCGACTTCATGCGTGGCCTCGACCGTTTCACGAACGTCACCGGTGCGGTCACCGCCGAGGGCCTGATCGAGGCCCGCTCGGTCATGCTCGTGGGCTCGATGATCGAGAACCACGGACGCATCGTCGCCGACGGCGGCATCGTCACGCTCGCCTCGGGACGCGACGTGCTGATCCGCGAGAAGGACGGCCAGCTCACGGCCCGCATCGACGGCCGCGTGCTCGACGCGCAGGGCGAGGCCTTCCAGCAGGCCAAGCGCGAGGGGAAGAAGCCCGCGCTCACGAGCCTCGGCGCGGGCGACGCGCTCTCGGTGGTCGTCCGCAACACAGGCACGATCGAGGCGGGTGGCGCGAGCCGCGCCGGCTCGGTCAACGTTGTCGCCGGCAGCGGCGCGATCTCAAACGAGGGCTCGATCGATGCCAGCGTCGCTCGCGGCGGTGCCGGCTCGATCACCGTCCACGCGCCGGGCGTCGTCAACTCCGGCGAGGTACGCGCCGATGCCCAGCAGGGCCAGGCCGGCAGCGTCACCTTCACGAGCTCGACCTCGACACGGCTGGAGCCCGGCAGCGTGATCTCAGCCTCGGGTGGCTCGGGCGTGGCCAGCGGCGGCTCCGTGCTCGTGCACGCCTTCGAGGGGAGCACGCGGCTTGAGCCGGGCGCGGTCGTGGACCTCTCGGGCGGCGCGCTGGGCGGAGATGGTGGCCTTGGCGAGGTATCGGCCGCGGGAAGCCTGGCGATTCTGGGCACCCTCCGTGGCGATGCCCGGCCCGGCTATCGCCCGGCCCACATCCTGCTCGATCCACTCGACATCATCATCCGCACGCCCGGCCCCGACGACGCCGAACTCTCGGACGGCCTGATCGCTGGGAGCGACGGCGGAGCGGGCGACATCTGGGTCATCTCGCCGACGGCGATCACCGACTTCGCCGGAGATGTCACGCTCGAGGCCACGCGTGACATCTCCGTCATGGAGAGCTTCCTCAAGGGCAACGGCGGGCTCACGCTGCTGGCCGGACGCAACATCAACTTCGCCAGCACGACGGGCCAGTACCTCATCACCAACCCGACGATCGTCATGGGTGCCCAGTTCCTGGACCTTCGCGCCGGCAACAGCATCCGCGACTTCTCCCTGCTGGGAACGACGCTTGGCAGCAGCAAGCTCGACATCAACCTCGTCGGCACCGCGGGCGAGGTCCAGTTCGGCCTCGCCAACGTGCCGGCGGCCCGCACGGTCTCGATCACGCAGGCCATGAGCCGCTTCATGGGTGCCGGACCCTTCGGACTCATCGGCTCGCCCGAGACCACCAACGTCGTCGTCAACGTGACCAATGGCTTCCTTATCTGGGGCGGCGACTGGGGCGGCTTCAGCGGCTACCAGAGCACGGCCTCGATCACGTCTTTCGCCAGCGAGTACATCCGCATCGAGGACAACCTCGACCTGGGTGAGTTCGGCAACTTCAGCAGCAACGGCCCCATCCAGGTCGCTGGCTGGCTGCGCGCCAGTGACCGCGTGACGCTGCACTCGGGCCTTGATGGCACCGGAGACCTCACGTTCGAGCAGCACCTTGATCCCGCAAGTGGTGCGTTCACGACCGTCGATGTCTCGGCCCCGACGATCGCGCTGCGGGCCGGCTCGAACACGGGGCTGGGCCTCGCGCGGGTTGATGCGCTGACCAGCGCTCCAACCTTCCACGGCGCGGCCGGCGGCCCCAACCGTCCCGACTCTTTCGCCATCGAGCAGGACCGGCCTCTCACCGACGCCGACCGCCCGGCTGCGAGCCAGTTCGGCGCGCCCACCAGCGGCATGGCCTACAGGCTCGAGTCCTACGACGGATCTGCCACGATCGCCGACGCCAGCGGCCTGGGCGATACGCGCCTCACGCTCGCGAGCCAGACCGGGAGCACAATCGATGCCCCGCTGTCGCTGGCATCCATGGATGTGGTCGGCGATGCCCTCGTCCGCGCGGACGTGGCGAGCACGGGCCCCCAGCGATACTTCGGAAATACCCGCGTCGATGGGCCGCGAACGCTCTCGGCCTCCGACCTCCGGTTCGCCGGCACGCTCGACAGCGCACCGACCTCGGACTCTGACCTCACGCTCGTCGCTGCCAACACCCGCTTCGAAGGTGCCGTCGGCACCGCTCGGGCACTCGGGAGCCTGCTCGTCCAGGGTGACAGTGCCATCGCCGGCGAATCGGTCACGACCCTGGGGGACCAGCGCTACGGCGGCGCGGTGTCGCTGGAGCAGGACGCGGTCCTTCGGGCCACCGATGTTGCCCGCGCGGGCGTTGTCCGCTTCGGCAGCACTGTCGATGCGCCCACCGGGGCGGATCTGGACGTCGGTACAACGACCGCCGGACTCATCATCTTCGCCGACGATGTCGGCGGTGTTGGCCCGCTCGGCGCCGTCCGGCTGCACACCGATGTTGACGTGGCACCGTTGTCGTCGCGCCCGATCCCGGAGCGTGCGACGATCGTGGGCGAGAACTCGCTGGCGATCCGGGCCGACGCCTTCGAGATGGGCCAGCACGAGAAGTTCACGACGCTCGGCGACCTGGACCTGCGCGCGACGACAATCGCCACGCTGGGCGACATGACCACGGTCGGAAACATGGCCGTTGAGGCGCCCGACATCCGCGTCCTGCGTCGGGCCGCCTCAACTCTCACATACTTCGACGGTTCGACCAACACCGACCGCGGCGTGGACTACGTCGCGGGCGGCGTCATCAACTTCGTCGGCAACATCACCCTTGCGGGCGAGGCCAGCGGACCCGACCCAACGTTCGGCGATTCACTCGGCACCGTTGAAGGCACGCTGTTCAACGGCTTCGAACGCACACTGCGCGACCCCGCGGAGACGAGCGTGGCGGGCCTGACCCGCAACGGCGTCGTACTCGATCAGCGAACACTCGCCGCGGTCTCACCCCCTCCACCCCCTCCGCCGCCACCACCACCG
>CAZBXF010000008.1:0-36355 GCA_964495635.1 uncultured Phycisphaeraceae bacterium | reverse complement strand
CATCATCCCCCAGGACCAGGGGCCACTGCCCCCCTCGATGCAACTCAGCGGCGGCATGATCGGCATGTCCGTCATCGGCGTACTCATGTCCATCTTCCTGCTCAGCTGTGGCATCATGTGCCTCAGGCGCAATCCCGCCTGCCGGAACCTCTTCCTCGTCTACGCCCTCCTGGGACTCCTCTCCCTGATCTTCTCCCTCTACGTCCAGTTCCAGCAGGCTGCGGCGATGGCCCGGTGGGCAGCGGAGAACCCCGACAGCCGCTTCGCCGCGGGTTACAAGAACCCGGCTCAGGTCCAGGCCCAGCAGATCGGTGGCATGATCTTCGGAGTGCTCATCGGCGGAGCTTGGCCGGTCTTCCTCCTCGTCTGGTTCGGACTCATCAAGACCCGCGCCGAGCAGTTCGGCAAGGCCGCACCCATCGTCGCCTGAGACGCTGGGGCGAGCCGGCTCACACCCGGCCTGCTGGTCCTGCGTCCACCAAACGCAAAAATGCAACACCGGCGTCGACAGCGACGCCGGTGTGTTTGTTCGGTGATCATGCTCGGGCGCGGGCCGGAGCTCTCCGTCGCACGCGATCGGAGGAACCGCCCGCAAGGTGCCTGCCCGATCCGCTCAGGCGCCGGGGGCGTCGGCCTTCTTGGCCTCGGCCTTGGGCTCAGGCTTCTTGAAGTAGTTGCCCTGGAACTTGCGCTGGAACTTCTCAACGCGGCCAGCCGAGTCGACGAAGGTCTGCTTGCCCGTGAAGAAGGGGTGCGAGCCCGACCAGACTTCCACATGCAGCTCGGGCACGGTCGCGCCCACGGTCATGACGACCTGGCCGTTGTGGTAGACCTTGCAGTTGGGGTAGTACGTGGGATGGATGCCGTTCTTCACTGATCACCTCGGGGTTCACGGGGTTGGGTCGAGATGGTAGGCCGCCAAAGGCGAGAAGTGGCAAAGCGGCAAAGTGTGGGAGTGGCAAAGTGGGAAAGTCCGAACTGCGGCCCACTGCCCTCGACCAAGGGCTTCCAGCGTCTCGATCCGCCAGTTTGCCACCAGGCACGCTGCCACTTTTCCGCCTTCCGACCACCTTTCCTTCCGCCCCTCGGGGGCCTATCCTTGACTCCGTAATCACTCGCAAGTAGGGAATAGGTAGGTACCTCACGCATGGCACTCCTCGTCGAAGAGCGGAAGTCGGTCGTTACCAGCAGCCAGCGCCACGGCACGGACACGGGCTCGCCCGAGGTCCAGATCTCCATGCTCACCGCGGAGATCCAGGCCGTCGCCGAGCATCTCAAGGGTCACCAGAAGGACAACCACAGCCGCCGTGGGCTGCTCCTGAAGGTCGGACGGCGTAACCGCCTCCTCCGCTATCTCGCCCGCACCAACCCGGACGGGTACCAGCAGCTGATCGCGAAGCTCGGCCTTCGCAAGTAATTGCAGTCACCAAAGACGGCCCGGGACGCACCGCCCCGGGCCGTTTCGCTTTCTGGGCGGTGCACCCCGGACCTCCATGGGACGAACGGGGGGCAGTGGGCAGCGCCAAGTTGGAGTCCGGGGCGGTCGCGACGGTCGTCGCCCTCCTCGGCGTGCTCCCGGACTTGGTCCTGCCTTCTGCCTTCTTCGGATCCTTGGACCCGGGCTTCTCCGAGCCCCGCACGCCCTCAACCCGCGCCCGACGTTGGCGTGAGGTCAAGACGTGCCAGCCGCGTCCCCTGCGATCGCCCCTCCGCCGCTTTCTCTCGGCGTCCAGGCGCGATCCCTCAGGCGCTGCCGTTTCCGAAAGGATCCAAACCATGGCAACTCTCATCGACCACTCCAAGACTCTGATCCGCGTCCAGCGTGAGATCGGTGGCCGCACCCTGACCCTCGAGACCGGCGTCATCGGCCGCCAGGCCGGGGCGACCGTCATCGCCCACTACGGCGGCAGCACGGTCCTCGCCTCCGTTGTCCGCGCGAATCCGCGCGAGGGCATCGACTTCTTCCCGCTCACTGTCGACTACCGCGAGAAGACGTCCGCCGCGGGCAAGTTCCCCGGTGGCTTCCGCAAGCGCGAGGGCGCTCCGAACGAGAAGGAGACCCTCACGATGCGGATGATCGATCGTCCGATCCGTCCGCTCTTCCCGGACGGATTCCTTGATGAAGTCCTGATCCAGGTCTTCGTCATGAGCCACGACGGTGAGAACGACACCGACGTTCTGGCCGGCACTGCGGCGTCCGCCGCGCTCGCCATCTCCGACATTCCCTTCGAGGGCCCGACCGCGACCGTCCGCGTCGGCCGCATCCACACCGACGCCGGTCCCCAGTACGTCGTCAACCCCACCGTCTCGCAGATGGACTACTCCGACATGGACGTGGTCGTCGCGGGCCACAAGGACGGCCTCAACATGATCGAGGTCGGGGCCGCCGAGATCGACGAGGCCGGCGTGCTCGGCGCACTCGAGTTCGGCTTCAATCAGGTCGGCGAGACCCTCGCTCTGATCGCTGAGCTCTCAGAGAAGGCCGCTCGTCCGAAGGTCGCCGGTGAGCGTCACCTGCCCACGCCCGAGATCACGGAGAAGGTCAGGAAGCTCGCCGAGGCCGACCTCCTCGTCGCCCGCCAGATCAAGGGCAAGAAGGAACGCAACGAGAAGGTTTCGGCGATCTTCAAGAACATCCTCGACACGCATTTCGCCCCGCGCCTCGACGGCAACGTCAAGGAGGCCGAGCTGAGCAAGAAGGAGCGCTCGATGGCCAAGATGGCCCTCTCGCGTCTCGAGGAGAAGCTCACCCGCCGTCTCATCGTCGAGAAGGGCGCCCGCGCGGACGGCCGCAAGGCCACCGAGATCCGCCCCATCGCCGGCTCCGTCGGCGTCTTCCAGCGCACCCACGGCTCGGCCCTCTTCCAGCGCGGCGAGACTCAGTCGCTCTGTTCCGTCACACTCGGCACGGGCAAGGACGAGCAGATCATCGACGGCCTGATCCCCGAGTACAGCAAGAAGTTCACTCTGCACTACAACTTCCCGCCCTTCTCAACGGGCGAGGTGAAGCGCATCACCGGCCCCGGACGGCGTGAGATCGGCCACGGCGCTCTCGCCGAGCGCTCGCTGCTCGCAATCCTCCCCACGCCTGACCAGTTCCCCTACACCATCCGCGTCGTCAGCGACATTACCGAGTCCAACGGCTCGTCCTCGATGGCCTCGGTCTGCGGTGGTTCGCTGGCCCTCATGGACGCTGGCGTCCCCATCCGCGGCCACTGCGCGGGCATCTCCGTCGGCCGTTTCGCCGACGACAACGACCAGAACGAGCTCTTCGTCACCGACATCATCGGCGAGGAGGACTTCTTCGGTGACATGGACTTCAAGGTCTCCGGCACCCGCGAGGGAATCACCGGCATCCAGCTCGACCTCAAGACCCGCGGCCTCACGCTCGCACAGGTGAAGCGCATCCTCGAGCAGGCCCGCGTCGGTCGCATCGAGATCATCGATGTGATGGACCAGATCATCCCGGCCTCGCGCCCGGAGATCTCCAAGTTCGCCCCCCGCCTCGTCACGATCCAGATCGATCCCGAGAAGATCGGCAAGCTCATCGGCCCCGGCGGCAAGATGATCCGCGGCCTGCAGGAGCGCTGGAACGTCACCATCGATGTCGACGACGACGGCAAGGTCCAGATCGCCAGCGCTGATGGAGAGTCCCTCGAGGGCGCCAAGGGGGAGATCGAGGCTCTCTGCGAAGAGGTCAAGGTCGGCCAGATCTACACCGGCAAGGTCGTTTCGATGAAGGACTTTGGCGCGTTCATCGAGCTCGCCCCCGGCACCGACGGCATGTGCCACATCTCCGAGCTTGCCGACGGCTACGTCAAGAGCGTCGCCGATGTCGTCAAGATGGGCGACCTCGTCAAGGTCAAGGTCATCCAGGTGGACGACCAGGGCCGCATCAAGCTCAGCCGCAAGGCCGTCATGATCGAAGAGGCCAAGGCCAAGCAGAACTGACGTGACAGTTCTCGCCCGGCCTTAGCCGGACCGCTCGACTTTCGCAAGTCCCCTGAAGAGGGGCTGTCGGAAGCGAACCAGCACTTGCTCAATCTGGCGGGACAGGCGGCTATCCGCCTGTCCCGCTCTGCTTTATGGACAACTTCCGAGAAGTGTGGCGTGCCCGCTTGACCATTTCTAAACAACCATGATAAGTTGGGCGCTTCGGGGCCGAAACATCGGCCGCCGGGCGAACGCGATCTGCGTCCGCTGTGGGGTGCTGTGGATCCCGTTGGCTGGCCGTGGGGGCTCGCCGTCGCGATCTACCTTGCTCGGGAGACCTTTCCATGGACGATCAAGCGCCGCTGGCGACGATCGAGGGCCTCGAGGGTGTGGTGAAGTGGTTCGATCCTCGGAAGGGGTTTGGCTTCATCGTCGGGCCGGAAGGGCAGGACATCTTCGTCCACTTCACGGTGATCCAGGGTGATGGCTTCCGCGTGCTCAAGGACGGCTCCTCGGTCGTCTACGACGCCACCAAGAGCGACAAGGGCTGGAAGGCCACTCGCGTGACCCGTCAGGCCGTGGTCGAGGTGCCCGTGGGCCCCGGTGCGCGATCGGGGTACACCCGCTCACCCCGGCGCTGATCTCCTTCCAAGACTCCTCAGGGTTGCGGTGCCGACGGCAGGCAAACTCCCGCCTTCGTCGAGTGCGTCCGAGCTCGGTTCGGGAAACCAAACCATTGCCCCGGCGTAGAACTGCCGAACCGCCGTGCCCTGGAGCCTTCCATGAACCCGATCGCCTGCGTCGGTCTCGTCTCGCTCACCGCGGTCTCGATGGCGCTGCTCTCCCAGCCCGGCACAAAGCCAGGCCTCGATCATCCTGCCCCGGGCAACGCCCCGGCCGTACCCGCCCAGCCGGCAGCACCAGCCCAGCCAGCGACCCCCGCAACCCCCACGCCCCCCACCCAGCCCGAACTCGTCGCTGGCGGCTCGCGGGCTGTCACCCCTCAGATGGTCGGTGCTGTCATGGCCAGCCTCCGCAAGGCGCCCGGCTGCATGGGAGCCGATCTCGGCCAGCTCCAGTCGGGGAAGTTCGTTATCTTCGCCTGGTTCGAAAGCAAGAAGGCGCTTCTGGATTGGTACCACAGCACCGAGCACCAAAAGGTCGCAAGCACCGTGTGGCCGGAGCGCGATACGGCCCGGGTCCCGCTGGCCGACATCCCTGACGACGTCGGCCCTGTGATGGCGGTGGCCGCCGCCAGCCCGATTCCTGCCGCCGAGCTCAAGCCCGGCCAGCCCCCATCGATGCGTCTGGGCATCGAGATCTACAAGCCGCTCCCGGGCGGCATCCGGTTCAGCGGCGGCAGCTTCGCCCCCACGGGCTTCAAGCCCGGTCTGCGAGAGATCGACCCCGCCGCCGCGCCCAAGCCCGAGTAGGCCGCGGGTGAAGCGACACCGATCCCGCGGCAGGTCAATACTTCCCCGTGCAGTGGCTCCTGTGGCTCATGCTCGGCGTGCTGGTCGGCGGCGGCATTGTCGCTGCGCTCGCACGCTGGCAGATTCGACGCTCGCTCGCGCGCGTCAGGGCTGCGGAAAAACGGGCCCGCTCGGCCGAACGCTTCGCCGAGATCGGCGCAATGACCAGTGGCCTGGCCCACGAGATCAAGAACCCCCTGTCCACCATCGGCCTCAACGCGCAGCTCCTCGCAGAGTCCATCGAAGATCTTCCGCAGGACCGTGCCGCACGCGCCGATGAGCGCCAGCGCCTCACCCGTCGCGTCTCCTCTCTGCGGCGCGAGGTCGAACGCCTGCGCGGCATCCTCACGGACTTCCTCACATACGCGGGCGAAGTTCGCCTCGAGCAGAAGCCCACCGACCTCAACACGCTCGTGGATGAGCTCGCTGACTTCTACACACCGCAGGCCCAGCGCCAGGGTGTCCGCGTGCTCCTCGATGTCGCGCCCGCGCCCGTGCTCGCAAGCCTCGACGCCGCCCTCGTCAAGCAGGCCGTACTCAATCTCATTCTCAACGCGGTGCAGGCCATGGTTCCGTCCACGGAGGCCGTTCAGCCCAGCGGCCCCGGCGTGCGCGGCGAACTCATTCTTCGTGTTCGCGAGGTAAAGGACGCCGACGGTTCCCTCTGGGCCACGCTCTCCGTCATCGATACGGGCCCCGGCATCCCACCCGAGGTCCTCCCGCGCATCTTCCAGCCCTACTTCACGACCAAAGCCGGCGGCTCCGGCCTCGGCCTCCCGACGACGCGTCGGCTCGTTGAAGCCCATCAGGGGAGGGTTGAGGTGGTGAGCGAGGCCGGCCGGGGCACCTCCTTCACGCTGCTCTTCCCGTGCCTCTCGGGTGCGACCCTGGCGAAACAGGCGCCGCGCCCGGAGGTCTCCGGCGCGCAGCGCCCGATGCCGGCGCGGTAGTCTCTCCGTCATGCGAATCCAAGCTGTCTCTCGCACTGCGGTCCTCGCCTGCTCGATCTGCCTGCTCGCATGCGCGGCTCCCGCGATGCAGGAGGTCGCCCCGCCACCCATCCCGGCCGCGTCGTTGCCGCCCGTCTCCGGACAGATGCTGGAGAGCGCGGTCCGTGAGGGCGTGGCCCTGCTGCTTCCCATGCAGGAGCCGCTGGCAGAGGATGGTCCGAAGGTGCAGTGGGCCTACGAGGGCGTCTATCGCGTGAACCGTCAGATCCCGGTTGGTTATCGTGTCGGCGGCACTGCAATTGTCGCGCTGGCCCTCGCTCAGGCCCCCGGTCTCGCGGAAGACGAGCCGCGGCGCGACGCAATCGCCCGCGCTGTCGGCTACGTCTGCGTCGAAGGCAAAGACCATCCGCTCATGTCGCCCACCTCCTACGACGCAGGCTACGACGTGCGCGGCTGGGGCTACATCGAGGCCATCGCCCTTCTCGCGCGTCTCAAGCTCCTCAGCGCCGTCCCCGAGGGGCGCGAGGCCGAGGTCGATGCCGCCCTGCGCCACTATGTGGGCGCCCTCATCGCGATCGAGATTCCCGAGACGGGCGGCTGGAACTACGCCCGTCCCGCCGGGCGCGATGTGAAGGCCGCGCCATCGTCGTTCATGACAGCCCGCGCGCTCCAGGCCCTCTTTGACGCCCGCGCCGCGGGCGAAGCAGTCCCGGGCGAAGTGGTCGAACGCGGACTCGACTTCCTCGAGACCACCCGTACCGCGGCGGGCTCGGTCGTCTACTCCGGATCCAGCTCGCCACGCTCGGATCTGCGCAGCGGCGACGCCACGCCAGGCGCGGTCGGACGCATGTGCGCCGTCGAGGCCACGCTCCTTCTCGCCGGGCGTGGCTCGATGGTCCACGCACGCGGCGCCGTGGACGCGTTCATCAACCACTGGCAGTGGCTCGAAGCCCGCCGTCAGAAGTCCGGCACGCACGTGCCACCCTACGGAGTGGCGCCGTACTACTTCATGTTCGCGCACTTCTACGCCGCCCAGTGCGTGGAGTTGCTGCCCGAGGTCGAGCGGGGCGAGTACCGGCGCCGGATCAACGCGCTCCTCTTCTCCGTGCGCGAGGAGAACGGAAGCTGGAACGACCGCGTCTTCGAGCGGTCGGCAGCGTACGGCACCGCGATGGCGATGTCTGCGATCATGCAGCCAACCCTAAGGCGCAGTGGCTATTCCAAGGCGATCGAAGCGCCTGCGGCGCCCTGAAGCACCGTGAAATGAAAAAGCCCGCGACGAGTTTCGCCGCGGGCTTGGTTCTCCGTTCTCTCCGGGTGGCCCTCACCGACGAGCCGATTCAGTACTCGCGATTACGCGGGCTTCATCGCGATGGGCTGGATGGGCGCGACGGGCTTGAGGCTCGCCGGCGACTTCTTCGCGGCGGGGGCGTCGGGCTCGCCGCTGCGTTCGATGAGCGGCCGGGTCGTGTCGATGACGCGATCGCCGGTCCGGTCGCTCGCGTCGGGTCGAATCTCGATGATGCTCGGGCGAGCAGCGTTGAAGGGCCGGAGCTCAAGGCCGATGCCGCGATTGAAGCTGGAGGGTGGCGTGACGAGGCGAGGGGCCTGTGTACCGGACTCGCCGGTGGTCTGGCCTTCGGCGCCGTTCCAGGCCCTCCGGGCGTCCAGGTCAAACTTGGCGCGGTCCTCGTAGTTCGAGGTGGTCGTCGAGGTGCCCAGTGTCTCGAGCTTGGCCTCCTGGCGCGCCCGGATGTCCGCGAAGCGGCCAGCGATCTGATCAAGGCTCGAGGCTGAGTAGCGGCTGTTGCTCTCGATCGTGGCCTGACGCTTCTCCATCAGCTCGATCAGCCGGTCGTTCCGCGAGATTTGGTCCACCTGGCGGTCCAGCGCCCACATCTGCGTCTGGAACTCGGCGTGTTCGGTCTCGAGCTGGCCCAGGAGCGCGACCAGCCGCTGCTCCTGCTGCTGCAGATAGCCCATGTCGCGGTCGATGTCCGAGACCCGCGTCGCGTACGCCCCGTGCACCTGCTGGATGCGGGACGCACGTGCGTACGCGTCCTTGAGGTCCAGGGGCTCGTTGTTGAACACCACGCGAACGGTCCGGGCCTCGCCGCTGCCGTGCCCCTCCGCCAGGGCAGTCTCACCCCGCTCGATCAGGCCCTTGATCTGCTCAAAGTCAGCCTCGGCCAGCGAGACGACGCGCTCGGAGACCTCGCGCTCGCGCTCGAGCTGGGCGGTCTGCTGGCGCAGCTCTGCCAGGTCGGCCTTGACATCGGCGATACGCTCCGGATACTCGCCGGCCAGAGACTTCATCTGCTGGCGCAGCGCAACCGGGTCATCGATCTGCGAGTCGATCGCGGCGTTGATGTTCCCCTGGGCCTGCGTGAAGAGGGCCGAGAGGCGGTCGGGACCGGCGACGAGGGCCGCCGTGCCCCCCACCAGCCCGGCGATCACGGCGTAGCGAACGATGCACTTGGACAATGCCATGACTGAGTCTCCGATAAGCCAACGATGCCCCGCCCGCGATGGCCCGGAACTCCCCTGAGCCTGCGCGTTCGACAGCCTTGTTGGGAGGTGGTCGCCCAGACTTTCACGAACCGGAAGAAAATCCGCGGACGGGCCCGCCGCCATCCCTGGCCATCGCCTGCCCTGCCGGTCCCAGGCTGTTTCGCCCAGAAACCCGGGGAGTTCGACACCCTGTCCCCGCCTCAACTCCGCCGCGGTGCCGGCTGCCAAGCCCCCAGCCACTTCCCCTCGCGTAATCTTCCCTGCCATTCTGCGAATGAGTGGGGAGTTCCTTCATCCAAGCACCCAGACGGAGGTCTCACCCGCGATGCTGACACCGATCACCACAGGATTCATCGGGCGGCTCCGCGCCAACGACCAGGGTGCCTGGTTCGAGCTCTGGGAGACATTTGGGCCTGTCGTCCGAGCCCAGCTCACCAAGTGGGGCAAGGGCCGCATCGGCTCACAGACCGTGCAGGACCTCTCACAGGAGACCCTCGCGGCACTCTCCGAGTCCATCGACCGCTTCGATCCAACCCGGGGCGCCCGATTCTCAACCTGGCTCCTCGCGATCGCCAAGCATGTCCTCGGCGACGAGATGGACCGCCGCCACGCCCAGAAGCGAGGCGGGAACAAGAAGGCCGCCGAGCTCGATGAACGCTGGATGCTCGAGTCCAACGCGCTCGCGGCCGACTCCCGCTATGAGGCCGCCGTCTTCGGTGCCAAGGTCGAGGCCGCAATCAAGGCTGTCGGGAAGGAGGCCGAGTTTGCCGACTTTTCCATCTTCTCCATGAGAGTCCTGGAGGGAAAGCCGGGCCGCGAGGTTGCCGACGCCCTGGGTATCAGCGAGCCCACAGTCAGCCGGCGCCTGGCCCGCGTCAGGGACATGCTCCGGGCTCGTCTCGCCGAGGTCATCATGCTCTACAGCTTCACTCCCGACGAGCGCGAGGAAGCCCAGCGAAAGGGGATCGACCTTTCTCCCAAACAGGACCGTGACGCGAGCGACGACGCCCTCTTCGATGAGGCCATCGGCGAGATCTACCTGCGGCAGATGGAACTCCGCCGAGAAGATCAGGCGTCGCGACTGCGATAGTGGCCGGTGAGTCCGGCGGAGGTTTGCCATGACGGCTGGTATCGGCTTGATCGCGATCGTGGGCCTGGCGCTGCTTGCCGCCGTGGTCGTGGGCGTCGTCATTGCGGTCGCACTCTCGTCGGGCAAGCCAAAGGCATGAGCGGTCAGGGCCCCGGGCCCTGAGTTTGCTGGTTGGACTCTTCTGTACGCCGCCGGGCCCCCGGCGACACACGCTGATCGAGGTGGTGACGCATGGGAATCATCGAGTCCGGAGTCGTCGTGGTCCTCTCGATCGTCGGGCTGGTGCTCGTCATCGTCATTGCCGTCGGCTTCATCGTCATGGGCTTCCGGCTCATCGCGCACGTTGCCCGCTTCGTGCGGGGTGAAGTGGGCGATGCGCTCCGGTTCGTCGGTGCCCTGCTGTTGCTGGTCTTCTACATCCCGATGTCCGTCCTTTCCCTGGTCATCGCGAGGTTCTCGGCGGCCTCCCATTACGGGCGAGCCATCCAGGACGAGATCACCACCGCCGGAAAGTGCCTCTACAGGGTCCTGGTCGGCCACCCGTTGCGCCTCTTCGGTCTCGGCGGCCTGACAGAGGGGCTCGAGCAGCGACTCCCAGATGTCATGGCCGGGGCACCCACCGCCGACCTCCCGGTGCGTGGCCGTGCCGGCCAGTTCGAGGGTTACTCGATCATCGGCTCGCTGCCAACCGGCGGCAGCGGCGCGAAGCTCTACATTGCCGAGCCCGACGCCACACGCCGCCAGATGCTGGCTCGCGACGGCTTTGCCGAGGTGGACCGCGTCGTGATCAAGGCCTTCTCACTGACGGAAGGGAGCTCGCTGCCGCAGATCGTGCGTGAGAGCCGGAGCCTGGACGCCGCCAAGCGACTCGGCCTCATCCTCGATCACGAGATGGGCCAGGAGCGTTTCCACTACGTGATGCGATACGTGCCGGGTGACTCGCTCTCGATGGCGACACGTCGGCTGCACGCAGAGAGCGCCCCGGGCGGCCTCGATCCGCGTGCCTTGCGTGCCGCACTCGCCTACGTCTCTGACCTCGTCGACACGCTCTCGCTCTACCACAAGGGCGGGCTCTGGCACAAGGACGTCAAGCCCGACAACATCATCATCGACCACCGCGATGGGCGAGCCCACCTTGTCGACTTCGGGCTCGTTTCCTCACTGCGCTCAGCCATGACGCTGACCACGCACGGCACCGAGTACTTCCGCGATCCCGAGATGGTGCGGCTCGCGCTCCGGGGCGTCAAGGTGCACGAGGTCGACGGCACGCGTTTCGACATCTACGGCGTCGGCGCTGTGCTCTACTCGGTGATCGAGGATTCCTTCCCTGCCCACGGGGAGCTCTCGCAGGTCACCAAGCGATGCCCCGAGGCCGTCAAGTGGATCATCCGTCGCGCCATGGCCAGCTACGACAAGCGCTACGACTCCGCGGCCCTCATGCTCGCCGACCTCAACGCAGTCCTCGCTGCGCCAGATCCGTTCGCCCTTCGACCCATCGAGCTCCCCAGCATGGCTGGCCGCGGCATCGGCGAGGCGCCTGCCGACGCATCAAGCGATCCCGCGTCGGTCCGTGCGAAGGCCTCCCCCCTGGCCGGCGGCCTCGGGGCCGCGGCCGCGGCGTGGGCCGGGGCCGTCGGCGCTGCCGCTTCCCGGGCGATGGGTACGCCGGGCGCGGTCACCCCGACCGCACCCACGATCCGGGTCACAAACTGGTGGAGCGGCGAGGCCATCCGTGACGATCGACCCGCCGCACGCGCGGCCTCCCCGATTCCCGCGGCCGCGCCCGTCGTGGCACCGATGGGGCCGTCGCGATGGGTCGATCCTCGCGCGACCGCGCTCCACCGCGGGCGTACCGCGCCGGAACTCCGGGCCGCCGCTGCCGCACGCCGCGCCGCGTACCAGCAGGGCCGGCGTGGCGGGGGCACGCCCGCCGGACTCAACTGGGGCCTGGGCGTTGCCGTCCTCGTCGTGCTCGGCACGCTTGGCACCTTCATCGCCCGTTCCTTCACGCCACCTTCCGCCAGCTTCGAGTCTGGTATGGAGGAGTTCGCTGTCGATCTTCCGTCCGACCCCGCCTTTCCCGGCGACATCGTCGTCGATCTCGGTCCGATCGAGACCGAAACCTCCGACGCGATCGCTCGCGTCCTCGCGTCCAGCGAGGCGACCATCGAGGCGGCACGGAGCAGCGCCGAGCAGGCTGCGGACGCCGCCATGGCTCAGGCAGAGGCGCTCCGCGCCCGCCTCGAAGTCGAAGGCGGCTCACCCGCCGGACTTCCCCCACGCGAGTTCGAGGGGACTCGCGTGCTGGTCGTCTCCGATGTGCTCGCGCCGCGATTGCCTGAGGTTGAGGCTGCGATCGCGAGGGCCGAGGCCCGTCTGCGTTCGCGCGGGTTCGTGCTGGTCGGAAACGTCGTGACTCCAGCCGGAAACTCCGAGACTCCCGAGTCCGTCGAGTCACGCATCAGCACGGAGAACGAGCTGCTCGCAGGAGTTCGCATGCGGCTGGGCCAGACCCCCACCGACAGCCCCCAGGCCCGAGCGGTT
This sequence comes from uncultured Phycisphaeraceae bacterium, assembly GCA_964495635.1. Taxonomy (GTDB): domain Bacteria; phylum Planctomycetota; class Phycisphaerae; order Phycisphaerales; family UBA1924; genus JBBASU01. The sequence goes on along the minus strand of CAZBXF010000008.1, from coordinate 23,855 downwards.
CTGGCGGCCTGGATCGAATCCTCGCGGGCCGCGGGTGCACAGGGGCCAGAACTGGTGGTCTGGATCTCGCCCCCGGCCACAAAGGAGCAGGTGATCCCACGCTTCTCCGTCTTTGGTCCTGAGGTCCGACCTGGCAGCGATGAGGCCCGGCGCGTTCTGCGGATGTTGAAGCGGGCCCGAGCGGCGACGGTCGACGGCGAGTGATCACGCCTGCGAAAGCGACTGAACTCGGGTCGGATGGAATTGCATGACCGCACACGTCTCCGTCGGCGCACGCCCGACGGCCGACACTGGAAACGAAAAACCCCGGGACACGGGCCCCGGGGTTCTCTGATTGCTGCACGGTGACGGGGCCCCGCCGGGGCCGGGCTCGGCTCAACCGCCGCCGAAGGGGAGGCGGACCGAATCGGTGAGGCCTGGGAAGTTGCGCTCCTCTTCCTCATTCTGGATGAGGACGGTGGGCTTGACGAGGATCAGCAGCGTCTGCTCGCTCTTGGTGATGACGCGGTTGGTGAAGAAGCGATTGAGGATCGGGATCTTCGAAAGGACGGGCACGCCGGACTCGGACTCGGCCTCGGTAACGAGGCGCTGGCCGCCGAGCAGGATCGTGCCCTGATCAGGAACCGTGACGGTCGTCTGCACCCGCGTGACGGTCACGGTGGGCTGCTGGACGAAGGACGCGGTGTCGGCGGAGTTGACGAGCTGGCCACCGGCGACGGCCGTGACGGGCGAGTTCGCGAACCCATCGATTCGGGAGACGGCGGCGTCGAGGTTCATCGTGACGTAGCGCCGGTCTGCGGAGACCGTGCCCTCGACGAGCATCACGACACCCTCGGACACCGCAGCAAGCTCAGGATCGAAGCCGACGGCCGACTCGCTGACGACGGGCGTGAGGTCCGAGACGAAGGAGACCTGCGTCACGACGTAGATGTTGGCGATCTGGCCGTTCGTGAAGGTCAAGCGCGGGGCCGTGAGGCTGACGGTGCGCCGGTCGGCCTGCGTTGCCTTGATGAGGAAGTCAACCTGGATGTCGTCCAGGAACTGGCCCGCGATGCCCAGTGCCGGGGCGGTTCCGAGGATGTCACTGGCGAAGTCGCTCTCGATGAGCTGCTCGGCCAGACCCAGGCTGTTCTGCCCGGCACCGATGACCGAGAGGGGGCTGGGCAGCGGCGTTCGCAGCGCGTTGCCACCCGTGCCGCTGGTCGGGAAGGTGGGGGAGAGGCGGCCGGAGTTGGGGTCGAAGAAGTCGCTGGGACGCGTGGTGGGACGCTGTGCCTGAGCGGCGCGAACCTGGTTGTTGTCACCGTTGAAGTAAACGTCGATGTCGAAGCCGATCTGCTCGAAGAAGTCCTGCGACACCAGCAGGAACCGGGTCTCGACGTTGATCTGCATCGCCCGGACCTCACGAAGCTTGCTGAGCAGGCCGTGGACCGCGCGGTGGTTGGCGGGCGTGTTGGTGATGATCAGCGAGCCCTGAAGCTGCTGGATGAAGCCGACGTCGCCGCCGTTCTCCTGCCACCCCTGGCTGTCGACGTTGGTCGTGATGATGTTGATGAGCTCGTCGGTGCGCTCCTGAAGAGTGCGGCCGGGCTCCTGGTCCTCGTCCTCGTCGTTGAAGGGGCTCTGGCCACCGCCGCCACCGCCCTGGCCGGCCTGCTGCAGCACGTTCTGCAGGTCAAGCTCGGGAGCGTTGGGATAGTCGGGGACCTCGATGAGCAGGTCACGGATGTCGTAGATGACCAGGACCTTGTTCTTGTTGATCACCTCGCGCGAGGCGATGGTGAGGACGCCGTCATTGATCGACCAGGCGGCCCCGTTGAGCGGGTCGCTGCCGCTGACCTTCTCGATCACGCGGTCAAGCACGGTCTTGACCGGGACGTTGGTGAGGTTGAGCGTGATCGGGGCCTCGCGATCGATGCCGGCGGTCTCGAGGGACTGCCAGTCGACGTCGACGTTGAGGTTGGTCACCTGCGAAAGGAACCCGACGATGTTGGAGAGCGGGGTGTCGTTGAACGCCACCGGGATCCGCTTGGTCTCAAGGACGGCCAGGGCGCGACGGTTCTCCTCGCTGTCGGCGAAGGCGATGGGCTCGCCGCGCCGGTAGGTGATCGCCGGCCAGTCGTTGGGGTACTCCATGATGCCCTCGGGGGCGATCAGAGCACCGATGTTCTCCATCTCCTGATTGATGATCCCGCGTTCCTTGTCGCGCTGGTAGCCCTGCGCGGTGCGGAAGATGATCACGTCACGCAGCGTGTCCTTGAGGACCAGGCCAGATGAGTTGATCGGATCCAGGAAGAGGATCTGCTCGACGACCTGCAGGGCCTCCTCGTACTTCTGCTCGGCCTGAAGCGCCCGCACGCGGGCAAGGGCCTCGTCGATCTTGCGGCTCTTGGCCTGTGCGGTCTCGCTCGCCGCAGCCTCGGCCGCCGCACGCAGATCGGCCTCGCGCTTCGCGGCGATCCCGGCCTGGAGCACGTCCTCGCGGGCATCGATCTGGGCCCGGAGGTCCGCGACCTGCTGGGCGTACGCCTCCATCTCGGCGGTGGAGAAGAGCTGGCGGCCGGCGTTGATGCGGAGGTTGGCGGAGGCCGCGAGGTCGCGGGCCCGGGCCACCTCACCGGTCTCGAGCGCCCGCTGGGCCTGAGCCAGATCGTTGTTGAACTCGGCGATCGTCTGGTCCTTGGCAATCTGCGTCTGCCCGACGAACGTGCTCAGAACCCCGCCCGCGCCACCCGGAGCAACGTCCATGCGGACCCGCGACTCGGCCAGACGCTGCTCGGCCTGGGCCCGCTGGTTCGCATCCAGCTGGTTGGCGTAGTTCGCCAGCACACGGCTGTACTTGTCAGCCGCCTCACGGACGCGCCCCTCGTCGAAGGCGGCGTTGGCCTCGGCGAGCAGATTCTCGGCCTCGAAGCGCCGGGCAAGTTCGATCAGATCGGTCGGCTGCGCCGCGGGGGCGGGAGCAGCCACGGGGGCAGCCGCAGGAGCAGCGGCTGGCGCGGCGACCGGAGCGGGGGCCGCCGCGGGTGCAGGGGCAGGCGCGGCGGCCGGAGCCGGAGCCGGAGCAGGCGCCGGTGCTGGAGCAGGCGAAGGAGCCGGAGCCGGAGCAGCTGCCGGAGCCGGAGCGGGCGCAGCTGCCGGAGCGGGCGCGGCCTCCGGAGCGGGCTGGGCCGGTGCAGGGATCGGATCTCGGCGGCGCACCACGCCCGGCTGGAGCATTCCGAGCGCCACATCGCTCGGAAGCTCGAAGGACTGTCCACGCGCCGTCTCAACCTCGACCACACGCGACTGATAGACGGCAAGCAGGGCACGCTGCTCCTGCGTCAGCGCCACGCCCGAGCGCTGGAGTGCATCAAGCCCGGCCTTGGACTCGGCGTAGCGGCCGGAGTCGAAGGCGACGATCGCTGCGTCGAGCGCGTCAGGGGCCGATGCTTCGAGCGTTGCCCGACGCGCCTGTGCCTGCTCGATCAGCGAGCGGGCGATGCCCACCTGCTCGTTCGTTGCCTTGGGAGCGTTGATCACGGCCTGCGCGTGCGCCTCGACCGTTCGAAGGTCGCCGCGGCTCAGCGCGTCCTCGGCATTGTCCAGACTCTTCTCGATCGGAGGCATCGAACGCATGCGGTTCGCGGCGTTCGCCATCAGCTTCGTCGCGCGGGAACGCTCCTCGTTCGAGAGCGAGGCCGAGCGGGCCGGCGAGGTGATCGACATCAGAAGACGCTGGGCCTGCGTCGGCTTCCCGTCCGCCAGGAGCTTCGCGGCGGCATCGAGCTGGCTCGCCGCAGAGACGCCGCCCGCCGACGCCCCGTCGACGCCCGTGAGGCCCGTGCTCGAGATCTGCGCTGAGGCCGTTGTGGCAAGGGCGCACATGCCTCCGGCGATGCCGGCCAGAGCGAGGAGCGAACGAACCTTGCGCGAGTTCCCAAGCACCATAAGCATCTCCAAAGCAGAATCGAAACCGTCAATGCCACTTGCTCTTCGGCCACGGCCGGCCAGCGAAGAGGCGGGCGTACACCATTCCAACACCACACACACCACACGCGACTTGCCCGGCCTCAGGCTTCGGTCAGCCCTCCCGGCCCGCACCTCATCGCGCTCGATCGGGTTCTTGCACACGCCTTGCCTTGCGGCGATGCTTGCACATGCGGACGCTCCGGCGCCGCGCGCGAACTCCGATAGGCGGGAAGATACACCCGCCGACCGCCACTTGCAAACCGACGACAGCCGACCTGGCGACAAAATGTTCGTTAAAAGTTAGCGTTCCGGCGAGGGCTAGGGGATCCACCGCTTCGCCAGCACGAAGCCCGACTCGGGTTTGCCCCCCTTGGGTCGCCTCAGCTTGCCCGGGTACGCCTTCAGTTGCTCATCATCCAGCCGGTCGGCTTCGATCACCGCGCTATCGGTGTTGTCGGTCTGGCCATCGAGCTCATCCACGGCCTCGAGTGAGACGTCCTCGGCCTGCCTGAGGCAATCCGCGTACAGCACCACCTCGGCGTAGCGGGCCGGACCCTCGTCCGTCACGCGCCGGATGACGCACCGCCAGAGGGTGGTCCCGAGCTCACGCCCGTCGTCGTCGGTGTTGCTCTCAGGATCGACGTTGAGTGACAGGCCCCAGTGATCCCGCAGGCGCTCGATGATCTCCTCCATGCTCAGGAGGTTGGGCTCATCGTCCGTGATGCGGAGCACGCCGCGGTGCTCGTGGGCCGCTGCATCCGCGCCGGCGGGCTCCTCCATCGCTTCCAGACCAAATGCGGCGAGGATCCGTTCAATGCGTTCCTTCATCTCCGGCTCAGCCCTCACGGTCACGATTTTGTGCTCGTCGACGAACAGATAGAAAAAGGGCTCCTCGGCCATCGCGCCAAAGCCGCACATTCCGTCCTCGAACAGAAAGTCTCGGAAGCGGTGGAGCTCCTCGATGAACCGGTCGACGCCGATGGGCTCGTAGGCCACAAAGGGGTCGATCTCACGGAAGGCGTCATGCCCCATGACGTCCAGGATCGGGAAGACCCTGCCCGGCAGCATGGACACGAGGACCGCCACCAGACTCGGAACCCGCTCCGCCGAGGCGACGATGTCGAAGATGTAGCGGTCCGGCCACTCCTCCCAGTCCTCTTCCTCGCCCCCGTCGGCGGGCTCGAAATGGAGCGTGTACCCCGCCCTGGGCTTCATCTCCTCGACGGGGTAGACCCCCAGCGGGAAGCGGAAGTCACCGACGATCTTTCTCTCGAGTGCGGGATCGATCTGGCATGTCACCATCGGATTCCAGCGTAGGTGGGTCGGGGACCCCAATGATGGTCGAGATGCGCATCGACCCCGAAACCGCCCTTGCCCTCGTCCGCGTGATCGAGCACAAGGATCGCGCGACGGCGGCCCACACCTGGCGCGTCGTGCTCTACACCCGCGCGCTCGCGGAGGCCTCGGGCATCTCACGCGAGGACGAGCAGCGTCTGACCTTCGCCGCCGCCCTGCACGACGTCGGCAAGCTCGACATCCCCGACGAGATCCTCGGCAAGGCCGGCCCGCTCACCGACGCCGAGTTTGCGGTGATGAAGACGCATGCCGCCCTCGGCCATCAGGCTCTCCTGAGCATGGGCGAGGACGACCCCATCCTTCTCGATCTCGTCCGCCACCACCACGAGCGCTTCGATGGACTCGGCTATCCCGACGGCCTGGCCGGCGATGCGATCCCGCTCGTGGCCCGCTGGTTTGCGGTAATCGACTCCTTCGACGCCATGACCAGCGTCCGACCCTACCGGGCCCAGGTCGGAGATGAAGCCGCTCGCCGCGCCGTGGTCGAACTCCAGGCCGGAATGGGCACGCGCTACGCGCCCGAGCCCGTCGAGGCCTTCGCAAACCTCTTCCACACCGGCGAGCTCGACTGGATCCTGCACTATTTCAACGACCAGGTCCCCATCGAGGGGTGGGCGGTGGGGGGCGTCGAGGTCGCGAAGGTGGAAGCCGCGAGGAAGGTCCGGGGAGCGCCCCCTGGACGCAGCGCGTGAGGCCCGTGTCGGTTATCGGGGTGGAGCGGCTCCGGATGCCGCCCCCTGAGCGCGACTTGGGCAACCTTCAACAGCAACCGGCCCGTCCGACCGATCCCATTCGGGCGAAGGTCGGCGTGAGGGCGTGTCGTGGAGGGTGTGGAGACGCAGAGGCTTGACGACCCCGGCACCATCACGTTCCGCGCCTTCGGACCCCGGCGCGATGAGCCCCAACACGGGAGAGGTCGTGCTACGCGTGGTGCGGGCCCTCGTGACCCGGACCGAGACGCTCCCCGTCGAGTTCACTGGCACACGCGGCACCAGCTTCGTGGGCGTGCTCGAGCAGGGGCTCGACTCCCGACGCGGCCCGGACCAGCCCCGTTACGTCGTGTCGCCCGAGGTTGTCTGCGGCGCCTGCGAGCTCTGCCGAAGGGGGTTGCGCCAGCACTGTCAGAACCGCGCGATCATCGGTCAGCACGCACGCGATGGTGGCCTGGCTCCGACGGTTCGCGTGCCGCGGTCCAACCTGGTCCCGATTGGGCCGGGCGTTCCGGACGACGCCGCCCTGCTGGCGCACGCGGCGGCCGGCGCCCTTCACGCGTCCGAGGTCATCCGCATCGAAGGCAAGACCTACGTCACCGTCCTGGGCGACTCCGCAGAGGCGATCCTGACCGCGCAGGCCATGGCCAGAAAGAACGCGAGCGTGCGTCTCATCGGCCGGCGTGCCGAGCGGGCGGTTCTCTGCGAGCGCCGCGCCATCAAGCACCGGCTTATCGCGGAGATCGGTCGCCGGATGGATCAGGACATCGTCGTGGATTGCACCGGAGACGGCTCCGGCGTCCCGATCGCGCTCGAGCTCGTCAGGCCGCGCGGCACGATCGTCCTTCGGACTGATGCGCCCCCGGTTCCCAGCGCCGCGATGCCCCCCGTCAACGCACGCGTTGATCTCGCGAGGGCGGCGATCAACGAAGTCCAGATCATCGGTGCCCGTGGCGGCAATCTTGCCGAGGCGATGACGCTCCTCGAGCGTGGCGTCCTCGACGCTGGTGGCCTCCTCCAAGGTCGCTTCCGCCTCGCCGAACTGCCCCAGGCGCTCGAGGCGGTCCGCGAGGCCGGCAGCCTCCCCGTCTCCATCGTGCCCTGACCGCAAGGTGTGTTCCAGCCCTCCGACTGGCATGAACCACCAAAACCGGTCACAATGCCCTCCGAAGAAGAGGGGCGGAGGTACGCCACATGTCCGAGCCGAGCCAGAACACGCCCGTCGAAAACCCCGCCGCGCCCAGCCAGCCGACGGTGATGATCCCGCCGCCGGGCCCGTCGAATCCGGCCGGGTTCTGGGGCTTCGTGCTCAGTCTCCTGGGGCTCGTTGCGTGCGGCCTCCCCTCACCCATCGGGCTCGTGGTCTCCGCCGTCGGTCTCCGTCGCCAGCCCAAGCTGCTCGCGGTGGTGGGGGTGGTGCTGGGGCTCATCGGCACGCTCGGATGGGGCATCACGGCCATTCTGGTCGCCCAGGGCGCCTCAAAGGCCGCGACGATGCTCGGTGACGCGCTCCCGGCCAGCATGGAGATGAACAGCGACGCCGTCGCGATCCGCGACGCCTGCGCGAAGTTCAAGGCAGAGCGCGGCGTCATGCCCGGCTCCCTCGACTCCATCGACGTGGACGAGGACGCTCGGATCGACCGCTGGGGCTCGCGCTACCGCTTCGAGCTCACCAGCGGCGACGGCTTCATCCTGATCAGCGATGGACCTGATCGCCTGACCGACACCAGCGATGACATGCGCACTCGCTCCAGCGAGCTCCAGGGGCCCTGAGACCACGCCGACGCTGGTGGTACGCCTCCGTAACTCAGGCGGCCTCACTCGGTTGCTCCGGCAGAAGCGGTTTCCCCTCTCGGGGCAGGTCGGCTCTCGCGAGGCGAGCTACTTGCGGCCAGAGCCCGGAACCCACAGCACGTCTTTCTTGCCGTCCTCGTTCGCAACACGCGAGAGAACAAAGAGAAGATCGCTCAGCCGGTTCAGGTACTTCACGGCCTCCGCATTTACACCTTCGATGTCGTGGCTCGCGAGCGTGACCGCAAGACGCTCGGCCCGTCGCGTGATGGTGCGGGCCAGGTGCAGGGCTGCCGCAAGGGGCGAGCCGCCGGGCAGGACAAAGCTGTTGAGCGGCGCAAGACGCTCATTGTGCTCGTCGATGGCCCGCTCGAGCTTCTCAACCTGCTCGGTCACGATGCGGAGCCGTGTGCCGTCGGCCTCGTTCTGCGCCACGGGTGTGGCGAGGTCGGCACCCAGATCGAAGAGGTCGTGCTGGACGTTGCGCAGGATCGCTGCGATGCGCGGCGCGAACGGGTCGGTCTGGTGAGCAAGGTCGGCCTGGATCACGGCCAGCCCGATCGCGGCGTTGGCCTCGTCCACCGTCCCATAGGCCTCAACGCGCGGATCATCCTTCCTGACGCGCTGCCCGGTTGCGAGGCCCGTCGTCCCGTCGTCACCGGTGCGGGTGTAGATCTTCGTCAGTCGGACCATTGGCGTGACTCCGGCGTGTATGAACGGGGTCTGGTTTCGGTGGCCACAGTCGCGAGCCAGCATCTCGGAGCGTGTCGGCTTGCGAGGGAGCGTCGTCGGGGACGGTATCCTCCCGGCATGATCGAAGCGACGGATCGCGACGAGCGTGCCCCTGCCAGGCGCCCCCTTGAGATCGTGCCCGCAGAGGTGCCGCACGAGGTCACGGAGTTGCGCGGCCTCCTGACGCGCTGGACGCGACGCGCTGCGGCCGGAGGATCCATCGCCCCGGCCCCCGGCCAGCGCCGACCGCATCTGGTCGAGCGAGTTCTCCGCGCGCGCGGCATCACGGATCCTGCGACGGCTGACCGATTTCTCCAGCCGCGCCTCACACACCTCCACGATCCATCGCTCATTCCAGACCTCGATCGTGCCGCACTTCGCCTGCTCGAAGCGGCCCGCGCGGGCGAGCGCATCGCCATCTATGGCGACTACGACGTCGACGGCATCACCGCAAGCGCCATCCTCTTCCATGTGCTGCGCGCCATCGCGCCCGCCGCAGACGTCGTCACGTACGTGCCGCACCGCATCGACGAGGGGTACGGCCTCAACGAGGGGGCCATCCGCGAACTCGCCGATGGCGGCGCCCGCGTCATTGTTTCCGTGGACTGCGGCGTCACGGCCGTGGGACCGGCTCGCGTGGCTCGCGAATGCGGCGTCGATCTCATCATCACCGACCATCACAACCCGCCCGCGACCATGCAGGACCTTCCGGAGGCCTTCGCTGTCGTGCATCCGCGCCGGCCCGACTCTGCCTACCCCTTTGGCGATCTCTGCGGAGCGGGCGTCGCCTTCAAGGTAGCTTGGCGGGTCGCGACCCTCGCGTCGGCCGGTCCGAGGGTGCCAGAGACTCTCCGCGCGGTCCTCATGGACATGCTCGGCCTCGCGGGCCTTGGCACCATCGCCGACGTCGTCCCCCTCGTCGATGAGAATCGTGCCATCGCGAGCTTCGGGCTCGTTCGCGTGCGCACGACGAGCCTCGAGGGGCTCGCCGCGCTCGTGGACGCCTCGGGCCTCGCCGACGAGAAGATCAGCGCGATGGACGCGGGCTTCAAGCTCGGCCCGCGCCTCAACGCATGCGGCAGGCTCGGCCACGCCCGCGAAGCCGTCGAACTCCTCACGACTGCCTCGGGCCCGCGAGCCCGCGAGATCGCTGACCAGCTCACGCAGCTCAACGACCAACGCCGCGAGACCGAGCGGACCATCTTCCGCCAGGCCTGCGAGCGAGCCGAGGCCGCCGGGATGACCGATCCCTCGCGGCGCGCCATCGTCCTCGCCGACCCTTCGTGGCACGCTGGCGTGGTCGGCATCGTCTGCTCCCGCCTGGTTGAGAAGTACCACCGCCCCGCGATCCTGTTGGCCCAGGGACCCGACCACTGCCACGGCTCCGGACGCAGCGTCGACGGCTTCAGTCTTCACGCCGGGCTCGAAGCCTGCGGCAAGCACCTTCTTCAGTTCGGCGGGCACGACATGGCCGCCGGGCTGCGTGTCGCGAACGACCGCCTCGACGACTTCACAGAGGCCTTCATCCAGCACGCGAACGCCCGCATCACCCCCGACGATCTGATCGGCAGGCTCGTCTACGACTGCGACGCTTCTGCCCACGAGCTCGATCTCCCGACGATCGAAGGTTTGGGAAGGTTGGGTCCCTTCGGCCGCGCAAACCCGCAGGTGCTTCTCCGGCTCACGAGCCTCCGAATTGCCAACTTGCCCTCAACCTTCGGCAACTCCAACGCGCATCTGGGGTTCCAGGTCGTCGACGCCGCTGGCCCCTCCCGGATGCCCCCGATGCGAATCGTGCTCTGGAAGTGGGGGCCCCGCGTCTCTGAGTTCCAGCGCGGCATGACGCTCGAGGCCCTGGGCACCCCCGTTGTCTCGACCTGGGGCGGCTCCCGCCGGGTCGAGATTCACGCCAGCGACATTCGCCCGGTACGGGCCTGAGGCCGGCGGCCCGGCAGGGCGTTCCGACTGCTCGGATCGGCTTGCCGCGATACCCCGTGGCCGATTCCCGCACTTTCTTTCGTTTTCTTCGGGCGCAGACGCTCCATCCCGCGCTGCTCTGTTGTAGTCTGCCTTCGCAGCAGCCACACGCCACCGATCCACGGGTTCGGCACCGGTGGTGGAACGGGTCCCGCGGCGGAGGGGGCCGTCGCACGCGTGTTGCGGCGGGGTTCAAGGTGGTGCAATTGGAGAGTCGCGCTATGTCGCAGTTCAAAAAGGGCGTCACGTCCGTTAAGCAGATCGCTGAGCAGAAGGTCCTGAAGGCCGCGGGCGAGAAGCGTGTTGACGCCGCCGTCAGCAAGATCAACCAGCTCAAGTCCGGCCCGCAGAACAAGGACACGCAGGGCCAGATCGAAGCTCAGAAGTTCAACGGCAGCTTCGGCCTCCACGCGGTCGAGAAGGCCGACAAGAAGATCGGTGAACTCTCAAAGAACGTCAAGCCCCTCACAGGGAACAAGATGGGCTCCGCCCGCGCCAACTCGCCTTCCCCGGCAACGATGCAGCCCAAGCAGGGTGCCAAGCCCGGCGCGCCACTCTCCGCTCCCGCGATGAAGACGCTCTCGCCCCAGCCCGCGCCCCAGCGGCTTCCTGCGATCTCCGGCCCCAAGCCTGCACCGACGCTGACCGGTGCGCCCAAGCAGGGCGCCAAGCCCGGCGCTCCACTCTCGGCTCCCGCGATGAAGACCCTCTCCCCCCAACCCGCGCCGCAGCGCATCCCGACGCCCTCGGCGGCCAAGCCCGCGACGCCAACAGGCGGCCAGGGGGGCGCGGCCTTCAAGCCGGGCATGATCAGGAACCCGAACCGCACGGGCGCCCCGAAGATGGGCAACAAGGGGTAACTCCTGCCTCGCGGCGGGTCGCGTAGATCCACATGCTGGGCGGAGAGCCGTGAACTCGTGAAGACTGCAGCAACCCCGGCGATCAGGATCGCCGGGGTTTTCGCTTTCAAGCGAACGATGCTGAAGCAGGCGATCGAATCGCCTCGCCAAGCGTCCCCGGGTGGACTCGAACCACCAACCACCCATTTAGAAGACGGGAGCGCTATCCAGTTGCGCCACGGGGACGGGTGTCGCGGGAGTTTACGCGGCGTTGGACACCGGTGGAGCACTGCATGACCCCGTGCGGTCGCTCCGGCGTGAGCGGTCGTACAGTGGTCCCGGATTCGCCGATGTGCCGATGAGGGTGCGGCATCGGAGCCAGCGGCTCCGATCGCGAAGCGCTGGTTCAGGTCTGGTTCAGGTGCGTTGTTCATCTGTCATGCCTTCCGTCATGGAGGACGGGCGATGCTGCTGGGAGAGCTGATCCGTGGTCTGCCGATCTCGTGCCCGACCGGCGCGGAGTTAGTGCGCGTCTGTGATCTGACGGAGGACAGCCGCACCGCCGTGCCCGGATCGCTCTTCGTCGCCCGAAGCGGTCTGAAAGCCGACGGCAAACGCTTCATGGCCGACGCTGCGGCCGCCGGCGCGGTCGCCATCCTTTCCGACCAGCCCGGACTTCCCCCGCCCGACGGGTTCGCGCTGCCCATGCTGCACGCTCATGACATCGCCCTCGCCTCCGCCCTCCTGGGCGAGCGCTTCTACGGCTCGCCCGCCTCGCGTCTGGGCCTCTTCGGCGTGACCGGCACGAACGGCAAGACCACCACCAGTTTCCTGGTCTGGAAGCTCCTCAACGCGGCTCGCCACCGCTGCGGCCTCATCGGGACGGTCATGGTCGATGACGGTGTCGAGTGCGGCCCGGCCAGCATGACGACCCCGCCAGCCATGGAGCTCTCCCGCACGCTCGCGACCATGGTCGAGTCCGGGTGCGGCTTCGCGAGCATGGAGGTCTCCAGCCACGCCCTCCACCAGAAACGTGCCGATGCGCTTGGCTTCCGGGTCGCCGCCTTCACCAACCTCACGGGCGACCACCTCGACTACCACGGCACGATGGAGGCCTACGCCGCGGCCAAGGCCCGGCTCTTCGAGATCCTCCCCGCCGACGGCGTGGCCGTCGTGAATGCATCGGATCCCTGGACCCACCGCATGCTCGTTGGTTGTCGCGCCCGGGTCGTGCGCTGCGCCATCGAGGGCGAGCTCGCCGACGCCGCGGCCACCACACCTGACGCGACGGTCAGGATCCTCGATGAGTCCCTCGCTGGCATGACGCTTCAGCTGAGGCTGCCCATCGGCGAGGTCGTCGCACGCGTGCCGCTGCTCGGCCGATACAACGCGATGAACGTGCTCCAGGCCTTCGCTAGCGCCCACGCCCTTCTCACGCTCCCGACGCCCGCCAACACCCCCGGCCTCAGCGCGAGAGAGGCCCTCGGCCTCCTAGGTGCCCAGCTCCCGCTCCTCTCCGCTCCGCCGGGACGGCTCGAACGCGTCAGCACCGACGCCGACCACTGCTCCGTCTTCGTGGACTACGCCCACAGCGACGACTCACTCAGGAACCTCCTCCGCTCGGTCGGCAACGTCATGCCGGGACGGGGCCACGACGCCGCACGCCTCTCAGGCGCCGCCGGTTCCTCCCACGAAGCACCGCCGAAGGCGGGCGCCCTCTGCGTCGTCTTTGGCTGCGGCGGCGACCGCGATACGACCAAGAGGCCCCGAATGGGCCTCGCGGCCGTCGAACTCGCCGACCGCGTGATCGTCACCAGCGACAACCCTCGCTCCGAACGCCCCGGCGACATCATCGACCAGATCCTCTCCGGTCTCACCAAGGCCCAGCGCCACCAGATCGAGGTGCATCCCGATCGCGCCCGCGCCATCCGGATTGCCATCGAGTCGGCCCGCCCCGGAGACGTCATCATCATCGCGGGCAAGGGGCACGAGACCGAGCAGGTCCTCAGCGATGGCGCGGGAGGTCTGGTCCGGACGCACTTCGACGATCGCGAGATCGCTCGCGCCATCCTCGCCGAACGGCGCGCCCCCTCGCCCGTGTCCTCGAACTCCGCCAAGCCCGCCGACTCTCCCCAGCGAGCCGGCCGACGGGCCGCACCCGGGAGGACCGCTGGCACGCCCGACCGCCCCACACCCCGAGGAGGCCAGAGCCGATGAACTTCTGGACTCCCGACCATCTCTGTGCCGTGCTCGGTGGGTCTTCGTGGCTGCGAAGTCCGCCCGTCTCGGGCATCCCGCCGCTGGCAGGCCTCTCCACCGACTCGCGCGCCATCCGCCCTGACCAGGCCTTCCTCGCCCTTCGGGGCGAGTCGACCGACGGGCATCATTACCTCGCGGGGGCCGCCGCGTCGGGCTCCCCGCTCTTGATCGTCGACGACGAGGCCGCCGTCATCCGGGCCGCACTCGGACCAGAAGTCGCCGTGCTCCGCGTGGATGACACCAGCCGAGCACTGCTGAAGTTGGCCCATGCCTACCGGCGCACGCTCTTGGCAACCCGAGTCATCGCGGTGGGGGGGAGCAACGGGAAGACGACGACCGTCCGGCTCATCCAGTCAACGCTTGCACGCGCCCTCCGGGGAACCGCCTCCCAGAAGAGCTTCAACAACGCAGTTGGCGTGCCTCTGACCATCCTCTCGGCCCGCCCCGACGACCAGTTTCTGATCTGCGAGGTCGGCACCAACGCCCCCGGCGAGATCGCTCCTCTCGCGGCCGTCGTGGAGCCCGACATCGCCGTCATCACCAGCATCGGACGAGAGCACCTCGAAGGCCTGGGCTCCATAGAGGGTGTCGTGACCGAGGAAGCCAGCCTGATCGCCACTCTCCGCCCCGGCGGCATCGCCGTGGTCACCGCCGACTCCCCCCAGCTCGTCGCCCGCGTCCGCACCATCCTGGCCTCGATGCCTGGTCGATCGCTGCTGACCTTTGGCACCTCCCCGGACGCGGACCTCCGGGTGACCGAGACGATCTCAGGATCGGACGGCGTCCGCCTCTGTCTGGACGGCCGCACCCGCCATGCGGTCGGCCTCATGGGCCAGCACAACGCGACCAACGCGGCGGCCGCCATCGCCGTGGCACGCCAGATGGGCCTGAGCGATGATGCCATCAACGCGGGCCTCGCCTCCGCCAGCGGCCCTCCGATGCGACTCGAACGCTCCACGGTCGGCGGCGTCCGGTTCGTGAACGATGCGTACAACGCGAACCCCGAGTCCACCCTTGCCGCCATTCGGACCTTCGGCGAGTCCTTCGGTGCGCCCGGCGCCTGGCCCGGTCGAAAGGTCGTCGTCCTTGGTGACATGCTCGAGCTCGGCGACGCCGCTCCACAACTCCATCGAGAAGTTGGCGAGGCCCTGGCCGCCTCGTCGTGGGCCGATCTCGTCATCCTCGTCGGGAGGCTCACACTGTTTGCCTCCCCATCCCTCGCCAAGGCTCTGGGGGCCAGCCGCGTTGCCCATGTCCCCGACTCGGAGCCCGCCAGCGCCGCGCAAGTCGCCTCGATGCTCACGCGCGGAGATGCCGTCCTGCTCAAGGGGTCCCGAGGCATGCGCCTCGAACGGATCATCGAGGCGGTCCAGGCCGCCACGGCCCCCCGGCCGAGCCAGCCCCCGACCGCCGAGCCCAATCCCGTCGGGCTCCCCGCCGGGTCGCGTCAGCACTCCGGTTGAGCAAGACTGGCCCGCGTGACCGATGAACCCGCCTGATTCTTCTCCCTCCCGGGCCTCCCCCGCCAGAACCGGCGGCTCGCATTGATCCTCTGGCCTCCGATTCCATGCTCTACCTGCTCCTGACCTCTCTCAGTGATTGGCTCGTCGAGACCGGGCTGTGGCCATACGTCCGCGTCCTGGACCAGGTCCAGTTCCGCGCCCTCGTCGCCGCCCTCATCGCCTTCGCCATCGTCGTGGTGCTCGGAAAGCCCGTCATCGGATTCCTCGTTCGGCAGAAGATCGGCGACACCGGCGCCACCGACGCCGAGCTCCTCCGGAACGTCAGCACCTCGAAGGCCAACACGCCCACGATGGGCGGCATCCTCATCGTCGGCGCGGTGCTCTTTGCGACCATCCTCCTCGCGGACATCTCCCAGTTCTACGTCTACATGGGAATGGTCGTGATGCTCTGGATGGCAGCCCTCGGTGCCATCGACGACTGGCTCAAGCTCACGAGCAAACGCCGCGGCGACGCGGGCCGGCAAGGCCTTTACGCCTGGGAGAAGCTCGCCTTCCAACTGGGGATCGGCCTCATCGCCGCATACTTCGTGCATCGTCAGGGCGTCGGCGAGGAGGACGTCCGCCATGTCCTGAACCTCCCCTTCCAACGCACCTACGAAGGGACGGCCAAGGGGCTCAACACAGACCTCATCTTCCTCGGACCCGCCATCTTCGCAGTGATCGGCATGCTGATGATCGCGGGGATGTCCAACGCCGCCAACATTACCGACGGCATGGACGGCCTCGCCGCCGGCATCACCACGGCCGTCTGCTTCGGCCTCGTGGTCCTGGGCTTCGTCGCCGGCGAGCTCAACTGGGCCCAGTATCTCCTGGTGCCGCACGTCCCGGGAGCCGGGGAACTCGCCGTGATCGCCGGCGCTCTCGCCGGTGCCTGCCTGGGATTCCTGTGGTGGAACTGCTCACCGGCGCACGTGTTCATGGGCGACACCGGCTCGCTTGCCCTCGGCGGCCTCATCGGTTTCATCGCCGTCGTCCTTCGCCAGGAGGTCGTCGTTCTCCTGATGACCGGTGTCTTCCTGGCAGAACTGGGCTCGGTCGTGCTGCAGGTCGGGTGCTTTAAGCTCACCGGCGGCAAACGCATCTTCCGCTGCGCTCCATACCACCATCATCTGCACCTGGGCGGCTGGCCCGAACCGCGCGTCGTCGCTCGGCTCTGGATCGTCTCGGTGATCCTCGTGGTCATCGCCCTCGCGACGCTCAAGCTCCGGTAGTCCGGCACCCCAATCCCACAATGCCGATCGGGATCCGGCAGGTGGTTGGCAACCAAGCTCCACCGCCCGGCCCCGGCATCGGGGCGACGCGCAGTTTCTGACCTCCGCGTGCGAGCGGTGCCGATACTCCCTTCGATGAGCGCTTCCAGATCTTCAAAGAAGTCGACCGTTGGGATGTCCCTCGCAACGCGCCTCGCGATGCTCTTCGCGCTCGCCGCGTGGGCCTTTGTCGCTGCCAGCCTGGTTGGCTTCGATCCCGCTGATCCACCCAGCCACGTTGTCTTCCCTGCCAACGACCCCGTCGCCAACTGGTGCGGGCCCTTTGGTGCCGTGGTGGCATACGGCCTCGTCCGGACGTTGGGTGTTGGGGCCTGGATCCTGGTCTCCTTCGTCGGCCTCGCGATCCTCTCCGTCGCCGCCGGCCAGACTCCCCGCCACCTGCTGGTCCGAAGCCTCGGCGTCGTGATCCTCACGGCCTCCGTCGCCTGCATCCAGTCGCTCGTGTTCCCGACCTCCGGCTCTCTTCCGGATCTCTCCGGTGGCGTGGTCGGTTCGGTCGCCGGAGCCGAGCTTGCGGCGCGCGTCGGCCACTTCGCCGTCGTCGTCGCCCTGGTCGGAGTCCTGGTCGGATCGCTCGTCGCCGCTGATGAATGGGTGCTCGCCGCCTTCGGCTGGACCTGGCGCAAGACCAAGGACCATGGCGTGCCCGTCGCCAAGGTCGCCGCCGCAGCCACCGGCGAGGTCGCCCTCGCCGCCGGAACCGCCACCGCCACTGTCGCGGCCCGCGCTGGAACCAGCTTCTTCGGCAACCTCCGCGAGCGTGTCCTCTCCTGGGCCGACTCGACCAGGCGTGCCACGCCTCGAATCCGTGAGAACGACATCGACGGCGAAACACCGGGTCGCACCTCCCGCTCGCGCCGAAAGGCCGCCGCGGCTCGCGATGTCCAGCAGTCCCCCGACATCGAGGACCCCGACAGCCCCGAAGCCCAGGCCGCAGCCCTTGAGGCCGAAGCACTCGAAGCGGAGGCCAACGCGCAGGCCGCCGCCGAAGTCGAGATGAAGCCGACCAAGCGCCGCCGCAAGGGTGCCGAGCCCGCCCCCGTGATTGAGAGTGATCCAGAGGCCGAGGGACCGGAGGTCGGCGCCACCGAAGCAGTCGAGGAAGAAGAGAACGATGACGGCGACGAGGTCGCAACCGCCGACGCCGAAGCAGACACCGATGAACTCGACGACGATGACGAGATCCCCGGCGCGCCTCAGGTTTACAGCGAGCAGGCCCTGAGGGAGAAGATCGCCCGCCTCCCCGTCGTCTTCGGCCAGAACAACAAGCAGGTTGCCACCGAAGCCGACCTCATCGAGATGCGCGGCGGTGCACCCACCGAGGCCGATGCCGACGGTGTCCGTCAGGACCCCGGCGCCGCCCCCGGCCAGCCCGTCAAGGTCTACCAGTTCCCCGGCCTTGACCTCCTGGAGAACCCCGAGGAGAACTTCAACGCCAAGCTCGAAGAGACCGTCCGCGAGCAGGCCACCGCTCTCGAGAGCGCGCTCAAGCAGTACCGAATCGCCGGTGAGGTCGTCGGCATCGAGTCCGGCCCCGTCATCACGCTCTTCGACGTGCGCCTCGCCCCGGGCACCAAGGTCGCGGCCCTTCAGGCCGTCTCGAGTGACATCGCGAGAGCGCTCAAGGCCATCAACATCCGGATCGTCCCCAACCAGGTCGGACGCGACACGGTCGGTGTCGAGGTGCCCAACTCCACCAAGGAGAAGGTCCGCCTCAAGGAGCTGATGGGCAAGGGCGAGAAGTTCGCCAGCATGAAGCTCCCCCTCTTCCTCGGCAAGGACGCCAGCGGCGAGCCGCTTATCGAAGACCTGACCAAGATGCCACACATGCTCATCGCCGGCACCACCGGCAGCGGCAAGAGCGTGGCGATGAACACCATCATCATGGGCTTCCTCTACACCAAGAAGCCCAGCGAGCTCAAGCTCGTCCTCGTCGATCCCAAGATGGTCGAGATGAGCCAGTTCAAGGACATCCCGCACCTCATGTGCCCGGTCGTGACCGAGATGTCCAAGGCCGCGGCGATCCTCGAGTGGGCCTGCGTCAAGATGGACGAGCGCTACGAGCTCCTCGCCGAGGCTGGCTGCCGCGACATCGCGAGCTACAACGAGCTCCCCTGGGAAGAGCTCAAGGAGCGCATGAACCCAGCGAGCCCGGAGGAAGAGGCCCGCATCCCGCGCAAGCTCCCCTACATGGTCTTCATCATCGACGAGCTCGCCGACCTCATGATGACCGCGAAGGAGGTCGAGAGCCACATCATCCGCATCGCCCAGAAGGCCCGCGCCGTCGGCATCCACCTCATCCTCGCCACCCAGCGCCCGCAGGCCAATGTCGTGACTGGCCTCATCAAGAGCAACATGCCCTGCCGCGTCGCCTTCAAGGTCGCCAGCGGCATGGACTCTCGCATCGTCCTCGACCAGAAGGGCGGCGAGCTCCTGCTCGGCCATGGCGACATGCTCTTCCTGTCCCCTCGCTCCAGCAAGCTCAGTCGCGCTCAGGGCACGCTCGTGGACGACCTCGAGATCCGGCGCGTCGTCCGCTTCATGCGTGAGGTTGCGGGCCCCTCCTTCGAGCGTCAACTGCTGCAGATTCGCAAGCCCGCCGAGGGCGAGCCCGAGGGGCCCGCCGGCAGCGGCCTTGGCAACCTGACCGACGACGAGCGCCTCCTCCAGAGCAAGAACAACTCCTCCGCGAGCCTCGCCGCCGCACAGGAAGATCCACTCTTCCCGCGCGCCGTCGAGATCGTGCTCGAGACCCGTCGCGGCAGCGTCTCACTCCTGCAGCGCAGGCTCGCCATCGGCTACACCCGCGCCAGCCGCCTCA
The DNA here is from genome assembly GCA_964495635.1 of uncultured Phycisphaeraceae bacterium. Lineage (GTDB taxonomy): Bacteria > Planctomycetota > Phycisphaerae > Phycisphaerales > UBA1924 > JBBASU01. The sequence goes on along the minus strand of CAZBXF010000008.1, from coordinate 4,625 downwards.
TCGACCTCATGGGCATCGCTGGCATCATCTCCGACCACAAGGGCTCGGTCGCACGCGACGTGCTCATCACCGAGGACGACTGGGCCACGATGAAGCGGCTTGCAGGCGAGGAGGCCAAGGCCAAGGGCGTGCGCTCCATCGATGAGCTCAAGGACCTGGGTGGCCCCACCCAGACGCAGCTCTTCGAGGGACAGGCTCCGGCGTCACCCTCCTCACCCGCCACCAGTCGCGGCACGGGCTCGCCGCCCGCTGGCGAAGCGCCGCCCTTCGAGGCCGACGAAGTGCCGCAGGTGACAGACGAAGACCTCTACGGCGAGGGTGAGGGCTCGGCGCTCGATGGCGATGTCGACGAGGACGAGGACGAAACGCCCAAGGGCCGTCGCCGCTGATCGATCGATTGAGTGTCTTGGGTTGCTGCGCTGCGCCCCACGCCAGTCCGTGGCGTGTTGCTCGGTACTTGGCTGCACCGTTACCTACGACGACCGCACGCTGAGCAGCACGATCGCGTCGTAGATCGCATGGGCCGCCACCACGATCCCGAACCCGCGCCAGGCGAACAGGAACGCAAAGTAGAGCCCCGCGATGCTGTAGAACGCCAGCAGCCGCATGTCCGCGCCGCCGCCCGGGTGCTGCACATTGTGGTAGAGCGCAAACAGCACCGCCGATACGACAGCCCCGATCACGTACCCCGCCTGGCTCTGTAGCCGCAGGACGTCCACAACGACCAGGTGGATCAGTGTGATGAGCACGAGACGGAAGACAAGCTCCTCGTACAGCCCCGCCCCGATCGAGATCGTCAGCTTTGCCTGCCACGGAAGCTGAGCCAGCGCCGTCACGCCGTCCGCCATCGCCAGCGGCTGCCCCGCCGGGCGCGACATCACCACCGCCCCCAGCACCAGCAGCGGCAGAGCCCACATGAAGCTCTCAAGCCACATCAGCCCCAGCACCGCCGGCCGCACACGCCAGCCGCCCCGCTCGATCAGATGCCACAGCACCAGCACCACCACCAGCACGATCGCGGGCAGGTGCAGCGACGAAGGTCCGAATGTGTCAAACAGCCCTCGCAGGATTGTCCGGGCCGAGATATCCCCGACGCCGCTCGCCCCCGAGAGGTACAGGATCAGCCCGATCTCATACGCCGCGATCAAGGGCAGCAGGAAGAGCAGCACATGCCACGGACGCGACGACAGGCTCGCGTAGCCCGCGTCAAGGTCCGACCCGCGAACCGGGCGAGGCCCTGCCGCTGGCGTCGAAGGTCGAGATGCGCGCGGTGTGCCCATGGGCGAGCCAGCGTAGGAACCAAAGGAAGGGACCAAATGAAAAACCGTCCGCGCGGGCGGACGGCTCGATGATCGTACAGCGGCCTCGGCTCACACTGGACCGGCTCCGCAGGGCGACTCGCATCGCCAGCACCAGCCCGGCCCCGCGAGATGAAGACTCAGGCCTTCTTCGCGGCGGGAGCCTTCGACGCCTCGGCGCGCTTGGTCAGCAGGCGCTTCGTCATCGTGCTCTTCCGCCGGGCGGCCTGGTTCTTGTGGATGACGCCCTTGGCGGCCGAGCGGTCGATCACGCGCATCGCGCTCTTGAGCTGCTCCGCGGCCTTCGCAAGGTCGCCGTGCAGGATCGAGTTGTTGAAGTCGCGGATCGCCTCGCGCATCGTCGTCAGACGCCACTTGTTCAGGGCGCGGCTCGAGGCATTCTGACGGACACGCTTCTTGGCAGTACGAGAATGGGCCATGGCGAGAAGAAACTCCTACCGAAGGTCAAACCACGGCACACCGCCGGGCCTCCATTCTTGGCCTTCCCAAGACCAGAATCAACCCCCGCCCCTCCGAGCCCCTACCCAATCTCCCGTCGCGCCGCGCTCCCGGAGCCAAGTTCCCTCCCCGTCCCTTCCCCGCCGGTTCTTCATGAGGGCGCTTGCCAACCGCGCGCATCCCTCATAACGTCCCCCTCGCGAGGCCCCGGCCTCCGTGTGCGGGCGTAGCTCAATTGGATAGAGCACCTGACTACGGATCAGGAGGTTTCTGGTTCGACTCCAGACGCCCGTGTTTTTCGACCCCGTGTCCGTCATCTTCGGGAAGGCAGCGTTCGAAGCCCGGCACGTCGCCCGGGCTTCGCATCGTTTTGCCCTCGAAGGTCGAAGTGAGTGGTCAATCCCGTGTCCGATCGGATGCCGACACGTGTTCAGCGTGGGCCTGTGCCGGAGATGTGCGTGTTCACGATCGCCCTCAAGATGCTCCTGGGTGACCGGGCCAAGTACTTCGGGATCCTGATGGGGGTCGCGCTCGCGTCCTTCGTCATCACCTGGCAGGGCTCGATCTTCATCGGACTCATGAGTCGCACGTTCGCCGTGATCACCGACATGGGCGACCCGGACATCTGGGTCATGGATCCCAAGGTCCAGTTCATCGACGATGTCAAGCCACTCCCATCCACCGACCTCTACCGCGTCCGCGGCATCGAAGGTGTCGCGTGGGCCGCGCCCCTCTACAAGGGCCAGACCCGGGCCCGCATGTCCGACGGCACCTTCCAGAACTGCGTCCTCATCGGCCTTGAGGACGCCACCCTCACCGGTGGCCCTCCCGAGATGGTCGAAGGAAGCGTCGAAGACCTTCGCCGCGCCGATGGCGTCATCGTTGACTTCGTCGGCGCGACGACGCGTCTTTCGCGTCCCAATGCCGTCCCGGGCGGCCCGCGCGTTCCCGTCAAGGTCGGGGACGAGCTCGAGCTCAACGACAGGCGTGCCGTAGTCGTCGGAATCTCCCGCAACACGCGGAGCTTCCAGAGCCAGCCCACCATCTACACCACCTACAGCCGCGCCACGACCTTCGTCCCGCGTGAGCGCAAGCTCCTTTCCTTCGTCCTCGTGAACGCCGCCCCAGGGCAGGACGTCCAGGCGCTGTGCGACCGCATCGAGCGTGTCACCGGCCTCGCCGCCTATACCCGCGAAGAGTTCAAGTGGAAGACCGTCGACTACTTCATGAACAACACCGGCATCCCCATCAACTTCGGCATCGCCGTTGCCCTGGGCTTCGTCATCGGCGCCGTCATCACCGGCTTCATGTTCTTCAGCTTCACCGTCGACAACCTGCGATACCTCGGCACGCTCAAGGCCATGGGCACCACCAACTCCAAGCTCATGTGGATGGTCTTGATGCAGGCGACCTTCGTCGCCGTCATCGGCTGGGGCCTGGGCGTCGGCATCGCCAGCTACATGGGCACCAACGCGGCCCGCAACAGCCCGCTGGCCTTCCGCCTCCCGTGGCAGCTGCTCATGACCAGCGGCGCCGCAGTCCTGGTCATCTGCATGACCGCCGCGATGATCAGCATCCGCAAGGTCATCCGCCTCGAGCCCGCAATCGTCTTCAAGGGCTGACCGAATCGAGCTCGATCCGGACTTCCACAGTCCTTCGCGCCGCTAGGCCGCGCCGTTGCCGATCTTGAAGTGGCTCACGAGGTGCCTCAGCTGCTCGGCCTTCGCCGAGAGCTGCGCCGCCGCCGACGCGGACTGCGACGAACTGCTGCTCGCCTCCGCGGTGCCCGCGTTGATGAGCTCGATGCTGTGGCTGATCTCGTCGGCCACCTTCGCCTGCTCCTGCGAGGCCGACGCGATCGCGTTCACCGCCGCCGAGACCTTCTTCGCACCCACCACGATGCTCGCCAGGCTCGCGCCCGCCCCCGTCGCCCGCTCGACGCCAGCCCGCACCTGGTTCGTGCCCGCCTTCATCCGGTTCACCGCCTGCTCCGTCTCGGTCTGGATCGCGCCGATCGAAGCGCTCACCTCGCCGGTGGCCTTCGCCGTCCGGTCCGCCAGCTTGCGCACCTCGTCCGCCACCACCGCGAAGCCGCGGCCATGCTCGCCCGCCCTGGCCGCCTCGATCGCAGCGTTGAGCGCCAGCAGGTTCGTCTGGTCCGCGATCTCCTTGATGACCTCGATGATCTTCCCGATCTGCTCGCTCTGGCGACCCAGCTCCGCGACCGACGCCGCACCAGCCGACACGGCCTCGTTGATCGTCCCCATGTCCTCGATCGTCTGGTTCACAACCTTTCCGCCAGCCTCGGCCGTCGTGCCCGACTGGTCCGCCTCCACCGCCGCCTCCCCCGAGCGAAGGGCCACGTCCCGCACCGACGAAGACATCTCCTGGACGGCCGCCGCCACCCTCGAGACCTGAACCGCCTGCTCCGAGACGCCCTTGGCCATGTGGTCAGCCGACGCCGCGATCTGCGTCGCCGCCGCCGCCACCTCGCTCGACGCGCCCCGGATCTCGCCGACCACCTTCTGGATCTGCTCCGCCGCCAGGTTGGACGCCGAGGCCAGACGCCCGATCTCGTCGCCCCGCTCCACCATGACCCGCGCCGTGAGGTCCCCGCCCGCAACGGCCTCCAGCGCCTCCACGCAGCGCGCCAGCGGACCGGTGATCCGCCGCGCGATCCACAGTGAGACACCCGCCAGCGTGAGCACCGAAACACCCGCGATGACCAGCATCAGCGTCCGCGCTGACGAGGCCTGCGCCACGGCAACCTCGTGAGCCTCTTCCGCCTCCGTCCCGATGAACTCGCTGATCTCCTCCATCTTGGTCTCGAGCTCGCCGAACGCCGCCTTGAACGCGCCGTACGCGTCC
>CAZBXF010000007.1:17601-38310 GCA_964495635.1 uncultured Phycisphaeraceae bacterium | reverse complement strand
CGATCTGGCGTGTGGACGACGTCGAAGAGGGTGTAGGACTCCCAGCCTCGGTCCGTTCGGAGTCTGCCCTCGCGGGACAGACGTCGGTGCAGCGCGGTGCCGGGGAAGGGGGTCTGCACGGTGACTTGCACGTCGGCGAGGGGTGCTTCGACGAGGAACTCGGCGAGCGCGGCGAGGGACTCGTGGTCTTCGCCATCGGCGCCGACGACGAAGCAGCCGATGACGGCGACGCCGGCCTCCTGGATGCGATGGGCGGCGTCCATCATGCGGTTGATCTCCGCCTTCTTCGCGCCCATCCCGGCGTGGCGGGGTGAGAGGGACTCGAGGCCGATGAGGACCTGCACGCAACCGGAGGCGGCGAGGCGATCGAGGATGTCGCGGCGTTCGCCGATGCGCCAGTCGCACTCCGTGAAGTAGCGGACGCCGGCGCGTTCGAGGACCGTGAGGAGCTCCGCGGCGTCGCGGCCGCCGGCGAAGGTGTTGTCGTCGGCGAGCTCGATGACCGGGCGGCGGGCGAGGGTGCGCAGGGACTCGAGCTCGCGGGCGACGAGCGAGGCGGGCTTCTCGCGGAAGGGGCCGAGCATGCGGCTGGCGCCGCAGAACTCGCAGGCGAGGGGGCAGCCGCGGGCGGTCTGGAGCGTGAAGCGCGGGCGCTCGCGCGGGCCGAGGAGGTCGAAGCGCGGCACGCGCGAGGCGGCGAGGTCGAAGGGCTTTGCAGCTCTGTAGACGCCGCGGAGGGAGTTGCTCGCGGCGGCGGCGAGGATGTCTTGCCAGACGGGCTCGCCATCACCGACGCAGACGGCGTCGAAGTGTCGCAGCGCCTCATCGGGGCACGACGTCGCGTGCAGCCCGCCGAGCACGGTGGGGATGCCGCGGAGGCGGAGGGCGTCGGCGAGGCGGTAGGCCTCGGGCGATGAGGGCGTGAGTGCGGAGACGGCGACGAGGGTTGGGTTGTGTGCGAGGAGGGAGTTGATGAGGGCGTCGTCGACAGCGGCGGGATCGTGGAAGGACTGCGACCAGTGTGCGGGAGTCCACGCCGCGAGGGTGAGGAGGCCAAGGGCGGGGAGAGACGCGACGGCCATGGCGCGATCGTGGAGCGCGGGCGAGGTCATGCCGAGGGCGAGCATGTCGTGCTCGCGGATGCGGAAGCCCGTGAGGGCGACGAGGCAGACGTGGGGATCGCGGCTCATGCTAGTGTATACTAGCTAATGGGGCTTCGGTTTCACGCTACCGGGCGGATTGCGGCTGATTCGTGCCTGAGTGCGCGCGAAGTTGTGATGAAGGCGGGATGCAGCAGGGGGAGGAGGCGGGTGTGGCAGTGGCAGACGGGGCCCCCGCCCCACGGGGGTGAGCAGCAAAGAAAACACCGGCCTGGAGGCCGGTGCGACTTGGTCTGTGCGTTGCTTTCTTTCCCTGCCTGCCTGCCTTTCCTACTTGTGCTTGGTGTCGCCCCGCGCGAAGATGCTGGCGACGTAGTTGAGGACGTCGGTGGCGCTGGCCTCGTTGTAGCCGAAGTTCTTGATGAGGCGTTGCTTGACGACGTCGATCTTCTTCTGGGTGTCGTCGTCGACGACGCTGGAGACGAGGTTCTTGAGCTTGATGGTGTCGCGTGAGTCTTCGAAGAGCTTGAGTTCGAGGGCACGGTACAGCCGCGCGTTGGTGTTGTAGTCGAAGCGCTTGCCGTCCAGGGCGAGGGCGCCGATGTAGTTCATGATCTCCTGGCGGAAGTCGTCCTTGCGTGAGTCGGGGATGTCGATCTTTTCTTCGATCGAGCGCATGAGGCGTTCGTCGGGCTCTTCGTCCTTGCCGGTGTACTTGTTCTTGACGCGTTCCTTCTGGGTGTAGGCGCGGACGCTCTCGATGTAGTTGGCGCAGAGGCGCTTGATGGCGTCCTCGTCGGCGGAGATGGCGCGCTGGACCTCGCCCTTGATGATGTCCTCGTACTCCTCCTTGACGATGCTGAGGAGTTCGCGGTAGCGCTTCTTGGTGTTCTCGTCGCTGATGAGGGAGTGGTGGGAGAGGCCGCCCTCGAGCTCGTTGATCACCATGAAGGGGTTGATGGTGCGCTCTTCGATGGCCTGGCGGCCGACCATGGCGTTGCTGACCTTGTCCTGGATGTAGCGCGGCGAGATGCCGTTCATGCCTTCGCGGGTTGCCTCTTCCTTGAGCTCCTTGACGGAGTCCTCGGTGAAGCCGGGGATGGACTTGCCGTTGTAGAGCTTGAGCTTCTGGAGGAGCGTGAGGCCGGCCTTCTTGGGCTCTTCGAGGCGCGTGAGGACGGCCCACATCGCCGCGACCTCGAGGGTGTGGGGGGCGATGTGGATGTTGCGGATGCGCTCCTCGGAGAAGTCCTTCTGGTAGATGCGGATCTCGTCGTCGAGGCGGATGTTGTACGGCACGTCGATCTTGATCGTGCGGTCGCGGAAGGCCTCCATCATCTCGTTGGACTGGAGGCGCTTGTACTCGGGCTCGTTGGTGTGGCCGAGGATGACCTCGTCGATGTGGGTCTGCGCGAACTTCTTGGGCTTGATGGAGTGTTCCTGCGAGGCGCCCAGGAGGTCGTAGAGGAAGGCGACGTCGAGCTTCAGGACCTCGATGAACTCGCAGACGCCGCGGTTGGCGATGTTGAGCTCGCCGTCGAAGTTGAAGGCGCGCGGGTCGCTGTCGCTGCCGTACATCGCGATCTTGCGGTAGTTGATGTCGCCGGTGAGCTCGGTGGAGTCCTGGTTCTTCTCGTCCTTGGGCTGGAAGGTGCCGATGCCGACGCGGTCCTTCTCGGAGAGGACGATGCGGCGGACCTTGACGTGGTCCATCACCTTGCGCCAGTCGCCCTCGTAGAAGGCCATGAGGTCCTCGAGGATCTTGCGGCAGAAGGGATCGGGATCGCCGGTGACGCGGAGCTTGCCGTTGTGGTGGCGCGGCTTGTAGACCGCGTTCAATCGGGCGAGGACGTCGGCGCGGGCTTCCCTGGGAATGAGCACGAGCGGCTCTTCGTGCATCGGGCACTTGAACTCGTGCGTGCGGCAGGCTTCGCGGGCTCCGGGCACGCTGGCGCTGACCTCGCAGTTCTCATCGAGCAGCCATGAGAAGGAGTAGAGCGCGCCATCGCTCGTGCGCGAGTAGTGCTCGACGCCCTTCTTGAGGAGGCGCGCGATGGTGGACTTGGAGGAGCCGACGGGGCCGTGGAGGAGGAGGATGCGCTTGTCGGTGCCGTAGCCCTCTGCGGCGGAGCGCATGAAGTCCACGAGCTGCATCAGGGCCATGTCGAGGCCGAAGATGGCATCGGCGCCCTGGTCGAAGGGATCGGAGAAGAAGTGGTAGCGGACGACGTCCTTCTTGAAGGCGCGGTAGTTCTCGCGGCCGTGGGCCATGATGGCGTCGTAGAGGCGCTGGTAGGCGTTGCGCACCACGCCGGGGTTGGCGGCGCAGATGTCGAGGTACTCCCAGAAGGTGCCGCTCCAGTGCTGATCCTGGAAGCGTCGGCGGTCCAGCCGGGTTTCGACCGCCGCCATCAGGTCCCGTCCAGCCAGCACCGACCCCGAGTCCTCACGGACCGAGGATGAAGCTGTCTGGCTCGACACGATCTGTGCACGAATCTCGTTCATGGCCTTTGCACTCCGGACGCCGCGGGGTGTCCCGATGGATCCCGCGTGCCCTCACATGCCCCAACAAGCCCGAACACATCCGATGATGCCAGCGCACGTCTGACTGGTCAGCGACCCACCTTTACCTATCGGTCGCTTTGCCGCGCGGGGCCAACCTTCCCGGCATCATCCCTGCACGAACCTTCGCCTCCCTCTCCCGGCCTGCCTGGTGTGCTCCCGCCGCCCCTAGCGCGGCGTTTGCGCTCCCCATCCATATACGCCCCACACACCCGCCGGATCGCAGGATTCCGAAGCGCCTCGCCTTCCTCGGGCCCCACTCCCTGCCCCCGGTCCGCGGTTCCGCGCGGCCACTCGTGCCGGGTGGCTCGTGCCCGGTGCGTGCTGCTCCCCCTACCTTCCCCGCATGTCATTCGGACTAGGACGCGGCCGCGAGCTCGACGACGCCCCCGGGATCATCGGTGTCACTGCGCAGGAATGCCCCGCGCTGCCGGACTCGATCGCCACCGACCCGGAGTCGGGCCGGCTCGATCCTCGCCGCTGGTTCAAGAACCCCGGCCATCCGTTCGAGATCGAGATCGGCTGTGGTAAGGGCTCTTTCATCCTGGAGGAGACCCAGGCCCACCCCGGGACGAACTTCCTCGGCATCGAGTGGGCCCGCGAGTTCTACCTCTACGCGGCCGACCGTCTGCGCCGGGCGGGGCGGGCCAACGTCAGGATGCTGCACACCGACGCGACCGACTTCCTGCGGTGGCGCTGCCCGGGGGCGTGCGTCGGTGTGGTGCACCTCTACTTCAGCGATCCCTGGCCCAAGAGCAAGCACCACAAGAACCGTGTCGTGCAGCACCGCTTCCTCGCCGAGGTCTGGCGGATCCTGCGCCCTGGCGGCGAGCTGCGGATCGTGACGGACCATGATGAGCTCTGGGCGTGGGACGAGGAGCACATCAAGGTCTGGACCGATCCGGAGGCGTGGACCGGCTGGATCGTCGCCGGCCGCCTGCCCCATCCCGACACCGGCGGGAGCGCGGTTCCCGACCGCCTCATTCCGATGCTCACGATGGACCAGGCCCCCTTCGAACGGCTGGCATTCACGCCGCCGCAGTGGGTGGACGAAGGCGAGACCGTCGCGACGAACTACGAAAAGAAGATGTGCGTCGATGGGAAGACGCCCCACGCCTGCGTGCTCAAGAAGATCGAGGTTGAGGATCGGCACGCGGTCCCACACCGGAGCTGAAGCTCCACGAAACCGGCGACCGCGATTACCCAACCCCTCCGCGGGGCTGACGGCCCGTTCCCGTGGCCTTGCGGTACGTCGCCTGTCTGGTACAGTGTTTCTTGATGGGAGTCGCCGCGGGAGGACCGTGGCTGTCCGGGGAGTGGATGCTGGTCGATCCTGGCTGCAGTTGGGGGTGCGTGGTGGTGACAGCAACCAGATCCTGCGGGTCGTGCGGGGCCGGGTACTCGGGCGAGGCCACGTCGTCCCGATGGACGTGCGCGTATTGCGGCCGCGACAACTTCTTCGAGGCGGCGGTCGTCGCCAGCCTGAAGGATGGGACGGGGCGGCGGGCCCAGAATGCCATCGACCTTGGCAAGATGGAGCTGGAGTCCGGGGACTTTGTGAAGGCCGCGGCCCACTTCGAGGAAGCGGTGCGCGACTCTGCGGCGCCCGATGCCTGGAGCTGGCTGGCCTTTGCAACTGCGCTGGGCACGCGCCCGGAGAACTACCTCCTTTCGGTGCAGAAGGTCGGCCGCTGCCTCGATCGCGCGGCCTCCGGCGCAGACTCCAAGCTGTTTGCGATGCACCAGCGTCGCGCGACCGAGGAGCTCATCAGGCGTGCCCGCGAGATCGCCGGCGCCCGCATCAGCATCGCACGGAGCACTCTGGCTCGCCCTGATCTCGCGGCTCCGGCGGTGCTTGGCGCCTTTCAGTGGCACATTACCGACGGTCTCGAGTGCATCAAGGCCGCGATCCAGCTGCCGCGCATCTCCCTGGCCGATCGGCACGCGCTCGCTGCCAGCGCGGAAGCGCTCGCGCGCCTGGGGAAGCCCGTCATCCTGGGCCTGGAGCCGACGCTCGAGTGGGCTCGCGAGACTCAGTTCCGCTGTCACAAGGAGAGTGGTGGCCAGCTCCCCGCACCCGCGCCCCTCACGCGGAGCGGCACGGATTGGCTCACGAGCTCCGTCGGCACTTCTTTCACGCTGTTCATCGTCGGGGCCATCGTCCTGCTCCTCTTCCTCATCATGGTCGGCAACGCCGCCAGATAGCGGCCTCACCATCACGGCCCCAACATGAAGAGGTGCCAAGGCCGCCGGGGCCGGGCCGCAGAGCTCTGGGCCAGAGTGCCGCGCGTTCTGCCCGGCTACTTCCCGTGCAGCAGCAGCGATGCCCGCAGGAAGGCGCGCTCCAGGACGACCGCCGGGTCACCCAGCCCCGACTTCTGGCGGACGTCGCTCTCCACCGCGATCCGGAAGATCTCAAGGGCCGCGCCGGGCCTGGTGCGCTTTGCCGCGTCCATCAGCAGGTCGCGCGATGGTCCCCAGAGCTTGATCGCCTGTGCGATCTGGTCGGTGCGCTGCCTGGCGTGCACGCCTCTTGCGAGTGCGTGCAGCTTGCGAGAGAGGTCCACGAGTGCGTACGACACCATCACGCTGGGCTGGCGCGAGACCTCGAGGATGTGCTTGAGGTGCGAGAGCGCATCGGGCGCGCTCGAGGCCAGCAGCGTCTGCTGGATGCCCCACACCTCCTCCTCGCGGCTCATTCCCACGAACTCTGCCACCAGCGTCCGCGTGATCCGTGGCTCGCTCGAGGGCGCGGCGCCTGCCTCGCCCTGCCCGGCGGCAACCGCGGCCAGCTTTCCGAGTTCGCTGTCCAGGCGCGAGAGATCGGGCCCCACGCGCAGCACCAGCAGGTCGGCGGCGTCCGCGTCGATCGTCGCCCGGTGCTCGCTCCTGGCGCGCTTCCCCACCCACCGCACCGCGTCGGCCTCGCTCGGTGCCTCGCACTTCACGATCGCGCCGACCTTCTCGATCAGCTTGTCCAGCTTGCCGGGCCGCCACGACTCCGAACGCAGCAGCAGCGTCGCTCCCGGCGCTTCGCCACCCTCCACCAGTGAGGAGACGTATCGCTCGAAGAGCGGCCGGTTCTCCTCCTTGATCAGCGATTCGGCGTTCTCCACCAGCACCAGCTTGTGCCCGGCAATCAGCCCGAAGCTGCGGCACTCGTCCAGCACGTCCGACGGCTTGACGCCCGCTGCCGCGCCGTCGAACTGGACCAGGTCCACGGTGCCGTGAGCCTTGGCCAGGGCGTCCCGGAGCTGGGCGGTGAATGACGTGCGGAGGTAGACATCCGACCCGGTGAGGATTCCCACCCAGCACGTCGCGTCCAGCTTGCCGCTGGGCGTGTGGCCACCTTCTTTGGGGGCGTCGGTCGTCGGAGCTTTGGCGGGCCTGCGTGCCATGACCGCATGGTACCGCCGCGAACGCGACTCATGACGGATTCCACCACCACCGGCATCAGGACGTCCATGGCCGCGCCCGGGCGGCAGGGCTGTCCATGCGCCCGGGGTTTGTCGGGCTGGCCTGGCCTTACGAAGCGCGTGCAACTCGGCCCGATCGTCGGTACATTGTGAGGATCGGGTGAACCCAGGGTGGGTTCGGTTCGTGTGATCTCATGGATGGTCTGGGGCGCTCGCTGGCTCCAGCCTCGCCGTCGTCGGAGTGCGCGGCTCCATCCTCGCCGTCGCGTGGATGGCGCGGGCAGCCGGAGCGGCGGGGGCAGTGGGGGGCTTGGATTCGTTGCGGTGGCGGGGAGGGCGTTTCGTGTCGTTCTTTCGTGTCGTCTCGTCCGTGGTGGATGCGGGCCCTCGCGCCTCGTCGCGAAGCGCCCCACAAGCAGGAGTATGTGGCATGTCGCTCCATTCGAAGTCGGGCCTTTCGCGCCTGTGGATGTCCGCCCCGGTGGCCCTCATCGTCGCCTGCGGCCTCGCCGTTCCGGCCATCGCGCAGGAGGAGCGGAAGGAGGAGTTCCGTCCCTTCGCCGAGGTCTCCAAGGACTTTGAGAAGGTGGTCTCGACCGCCGACGGCGCTCCCTCCCTCTTCACCGTCTGGCGCCGTGACAAGGACGGCCAGCTCCTGGCCGAGCTCCCGCGCGGCTGGCAGAGCCAGAGGCACTTCATCGCCCTCACGATCCCCACGGGGGAGATCTTCGCGGGCCTGCAGGCCGGCGACATGTACGTCTACTGGAAGCGTTTCGACAAGCGCATGGCCCTGATCATGCCGAACACCGAGATCCGCTCGACGGGCGACACCGAGAGCAAGGACTCGCTCGCGAACCACTTCACCGACCGCGTCATCCTTGACGTGCCGATCGAGTGCATGGGTCCCAGCGGCCAGCCCGTGATCGACCTCGACAATCTGCTCATCGGAAACGCCCAGACCTTCTACGGCGGCATGGCGGCGGGCGTCAATCCGCGCCTGGCCACGATCGCGGCGGTGAAGGCCTTCCCCGAGAACATCGAAGTCTCGATGACCGCCCCGACGGCGGGCGGGCGGCTCAAGACCTTCCACTGGTCGCTCTCGCAGATCAAGGACAACCCCGCTTACAAGCCGCGCGTCGCCGATGAGCGCGTCGGCTACTTCACGACCAGCTTCCGTGACCTGGGCAAGTTCCGGGACGATCAGGTCGACACCCGCTACATCAATCGCTGGCACCTCGAGAAGAAGGAGCCCAAGCTCAAGATCTCGCCGCCGAAGCAGCCCATCGTCTACTACGTCGAGCACACGGTTCCGGCGCGCTACCGCCGCTGGGTGAAGGAGGGCACCCTCTACTGGAACCGCGCCTTCGAGGAAGTCGGCATCCGCGACGCCATCGAGGTCTACTACCAGGACAAGGAGACCGGGGCCCACATGGACAAGGACCCCGAGGACGTCCGCTACAACTTCATCCGCTGGCTCGCCAACGACATCGGCACGGCGGTCGGGCCGAGCCGCGCCCACCCGATCACGGGTGAGATTCTGGACGCGGACATCGTGCTGACCGACGGCTGGATCCGCCACTTCTGGTATCAGGCCAACGAGTTTGCGCCTAGCGTCGCCATGGAGGGCTTCGGGCCCGACACCATGGCCTGGCTCGACAAGAACCCGCAGTGGGACCCGCGCGTCCGCCTCGCCAAGCCCGAGGATCGTCAGCGCATCATCACCGAGCGCGCCATGCAGCAGGCCCGGCGCGGGATCGCGGGCCCCAACGGCTGGGGCGGCGCCGCCATCGCCATGGACCCCACCGTCGAGAACAACGCGGACCTGTCGCGGCTCTCTGAGTTCGTGCGCATTCCCAGCGGCCTCTGCATGATGAGCGAGGGCCTCTCGCGCGACATGGCCGTCGCCGGGCTCTACATGGACGTCATGGGCCTCATCGAGGAGCCACCCGTGGGCGGCGCGGAGGGCGACGCGAAGGACGGGAAGAAGGACGAGCCCAAGAAGGACGATGGGGACCGGCTGGACGGGATCCCGGAGTGGTTCGTGGGGCCGGCGCTGGCGCACCTGACGGTGCATGAGGTCGGGCACACGCTGGGCCTCCGCCACAACTTCAAGGCTTCGTCCCAGTACACCCTGAGCGAGATCAACTCCGAGGCGATGAAGGGCAAGCCCAACAGCGCCTCGGTCATGGACTACAGCCCGATCAACATCAACATGGACCCCAACGCCGTTCAGGGCGACTACAGCATGATCGGCATCGGCGACTATGACATGTGGGCCATCGAGTACGGCTACACCCTTGGCGACACCAAGGAAGTCCTGAAGAAGGTCAACCAGCCCGGACACATGTACCTGACCGACGAGGACACGGGCGGCCCCGATCCTCTCGCACGCCGCTATGACTGGTCCAAGAACCCGATCGACTACGCCAAGAGCCTGATGGAGCTGGCCAATCTCTCACGCTCGCGCATCATCGAGAAGTTCGTGAAGGACGGCGAGCCGTGGTCGAAGGCGCGCCGCGGCTACGAGATCACGCTCTCCACGCACCTCAACGCCGTGTCGATCATGGCCGGCTGGATCGGCGGGGCCCACATCAACCGCGACCGCAAGGGCGATCCGGACGGGCGCGTGCCGATCGAGCCTGTTCCCGCTCAGGTCCAGCGCGACGCGCTCGACTTCATCATCAACAACACGTTCTTCGACGACAAGTTCGGCCTGACCCCCGAGCTCCTGGTCCGCATGACCGTCAACAAGGACGAGGACGCCGGCGCCGACCCGACCTGGCCCATCAACGACCGCATCGCGGGGGTGCAGTCCTCTGCCCTCACGATGCTCATGAACCCCGGCCGCCTGCGCCGCGTCTATGACAACGAGCTCTACAAGCCCGCCGACCAGGACGCCGTCACGCTTCCCGAGGTGCTCGACCGCGTGAGCGCGGCCGTCTGGAAGGAGCTCGACAGCGGCGTCTCCGAGCGGTTCACGGCGCGGAAGCCCATGATCTCCTCGCTCCGTCGCAACCTGCAGCGCGAGCACGCCGACCGTCTCATCGACCTCGCCATGAGCGAGGGCTTCAACGAGGCCGGCAAGACCATCTCGACCCTTGCCTCCCTCAAGCTCCGCGAGATCTCCACGAGGATCGAGGCCACGCTCAAGAAGGGCGACAGCAACATCGACGCCTACACCCTCGCGCACCTCAGCGACGTCCGCACCCGCATCGACAAGGCGCTCGAGGCTGGCTACATCCGCAACGCCGGCGGCGGCGGCGGCTTCAACCCGGGCATGTTCATGTTCGGTCAGCCCGTCCAGGTCAACGTCGCCCCTGCCGCGGCCAACTACGACCCCGCCCCAACGCAGTCCTACGCACCGCCCGCGGCCCTGATCAACCAGCCCATGGACACCTCCATGCCGCTGGTGAACCCGAAGCCGTAAGCAGAGCGCGGCACGCAGGCAGATCCGATCGCAACGCCCCGGCCCCGTGGCCGGGGCGTTTTCTGTTGAAGTGGCACCGCCCTCCCGGGCGGTGTCCGCCTTCGAGTCCGCCCAGCCCAGTCACCTTCAGAGCACCTCTGTGCACGCCGGGCACCGATGCCCGCCACCTTCGACTTTTTGTCGAATCGTGGTTGACTTCTGTCCGAGATTAGACAAAATGTCGATGTGCGGGTGATCAGCCTCAAACCCCTGAAGGAGTTCTGGGGCAGGCACCCGGACGCGGAGGCGCCGCTGCGGGATTGGTACGCCACGGCGCTGGGGGCGGAGTGGAGGAGCCTGCAGGACGCCCGCGCGACCTATCCGCACGCCGACGGAGTGCGGACGAAGAGGGGCGACACGCTGACGGTCTTCAACATCGGCGGCAACAAGTACCGGCTCGTTGCCCGGATCAGGTACGACTACCAGCTCGTGAACGTGCGCCACGTTCTGACGCACGCGGAGTACGACGAGGGTCGTTGGAAGGAGTAGGACCATGCCAGCAACCAGTCGCCACCAGAAGCCCAGGCTTCCGGGCCGCTTTGAGGAGCTGGTCCGCGTGATGCCGCCGCAGGCGATCGTGGACGATGTTCACTACGAGAACACCACGGAGATGATCGACCGCCTGATGGCCAGCGGGAGGCTCACGCGGGGCCAGGAGAGCTATCTCGAGACGCTGGTCCAGCTCGTGCAGGCGTACGAATCGGCGCAACACGCGATTGACCCGCGCCTCGATGGGATCGCCACGCTCAGGCACCTTCTTGAAGAGAATGGCATGAGCGCGTCGGACCTGGCGCGGCTGCTGGACGTCCATGCCAGCATGGGCTCGAAGATCCTGAAGCGCGAGCGCGCCCTGACCGTGGACCACCTCAAGATCCTGTCGGCACGGTTCAAGGTTCGGGCCGAGACGTTCATGGCGTGAGCGTTGGGAGGAACTAGGGAGAGAGGCAAGCAGAGAAGACACCGCCCGGGAGGGCGGTGCCACTTTGGGCGCGGGGCCTACTTCTTTGGCGTGAGCTTCTCGATCGGCACGTGCTGCTTCTCGATGCCGGGTCCTGCGTACATCAGGCTGAGGTCGGCGGCGCCGCCGCCGTTGAAGTAGAGGATCGTGATCGGCACGTCGCCGGCCGCGAGCGTTGCCTTGCCGCCGCGTGTGATGGTGCCGTGCTTGCCGTCGTTGTCGACGACTTCCTTCCCGTTGATGAGCAGGCGGCTGCCATCGTCAGAGGCGATCCAGAACGTGTAGTCCCCCGGCGTGTCGATCGTGAGTGTCCCCTCGATCCGGAGTGCGAACTCGTCCGTGCCGATGCTGAAGTCGCTGAGGTCCACATCGCCCAGCACGCCGCTGCGATCGGCCTTCAGCGTGGTCGCCGCCGAGAGGTCCGGCAGTTTGTCGAACTTGCCCGGGAAGGCCGTGTACGAGAGGCCATGCCCCGGCACCATCCGCACCAGCCGGTACGTCGCCTCGGCCGCGCGGCTCTCGGCTCCGCCCTCCCCGAAGGCCCGCGCCCGGATGGTCGCCGACCGCTCGAGCTCGATCGGGCCCGCGTACCTGGGTGACTCCCGGGTCGGCTCGCTGCCATCCAGCGTGTAGCGAATGTCCGGAGAGGCGGACGTTCCGCCGCGAGGCTCCGTGCCGTCGCGCCCCCGGCGCAGTGCCGCGCCGATCTCCGCCTCGTCCATCAGCCGCACGATCAGGCGCTCTTCGGTCGTCCGCATCGTCGGCGGCACGATGGCCGGGGCCGGCAGGTATGCCCGCCGCCGCCCCACGCGCGGCCCATCCGGAACCGACTCGAACGCCTCCATCACCGCACGCCCGATCGCCGCGTCGCTGAGTCTGAATCCCAGCGCGTGGGCGATCGTCGCGGCCGTGTCGGTCGTGTTCACGCTCCGCGTGATCTCCCGCCCCGCTGCCACGCCCGGGCCCGCGATGATCCACGGGATTTCGAGCTCCTGCATCGTCTCGCCGCCGTGGCCCTTGTTGATGCCGCCATGGTCAGAGGTCACGATCACGAGCGTTGAGTCGCGCATGCCCGCTTCGTCGAGGGCCGCCAGCATCTGCCCGATGAGCGCATCCGCCTCCGCCACTGCGCCGAGGTAGGGCGGCGTCTCCCAGCCGAAGCGGTGTCCGGCGCCATCGACATGGTCCAGATGCACGAAGGTGAGCGTCGGCCTTGTCGACTTCAGACTCTCGACCGTCGCGGCCGCCGCCACCTGCTGCGTCGGTGCGGGCCGGTCGAGGTCCGCGGCGGAGCGCTCGAAGAGGCGACCAAAGTCGCCCCACTGGTAGATGACGTGGATGGTGGCATCCGGCCGCTGCCGGCGCAGCTCACCGAAGATCGTCGGAAAGATCGGCTCCAGGCCCGTCTCCACCGGCCGGATAGCCCGGTCCGATCGTTGCCAGTCGTTGGCCGTGATGCCATGCTGCTCCGTCCCCGCGCCGGTGATCATCGAGGCCCAGTTGGAAGAGCTCGATGTGGGGAAGACCGCCCGCGCCGTGAATGACCTTGCTCCCGATCGGATCAGCGAGTCCATGACCGGAGTCGGTGCCGCGTCGATCCCCGCCGGACTCAGCCCATCGACCCCGATCAGCAGCACATGCTCCACGCCGGGGAGCTGCGCCCACGCCGCCGGCGTTGAGTGGAGCGCGGACACCAACCCAGCCGCCATCAGCAGCGCCAGCCTCCGACGGCGGGCCCGCACGTCTCGATGAAGTTCAACCATGGCAAAGCTCCTGATCGAGCTAAACCGTACCGGACGCCGCGCGGCGGAGTCGCCCCTTCACGCATCCTTCACACGCGTCCGAACGCGTCATGGGCACGCCGCGAGGCACCGGTGCCGACGCATTCCCCCGACGCGATCACAAGTACACTCTGAGGATGTTCCGGCGCGCGGTTGTCACCTTGCTGATCTGGCTCGCGCTCGGCACCGCGTGGACCATTGTCCTGTCATGGGCGCTCGCCACATTCGCGCCGCTGAAGCGAGTCGATATCGAGCACAGACCAGCGCTGGCGGGCCACCGCCTCTCCAGTGCCACGGCTGTGCCTGAGGACTGGGATCTGGGCTGCCACGTGACTGCACACGGAATCGGCGTCCGCTACGAGCTCGTGACGGAAGCCCACTGGGTCGGATCGACGCTGGGCATCATGTCCGGCAGCCGCAACCGCTCGATCGAGCGGGCCGCCTCCGGCTGGCCCTTCTCCGCGATGGAGTGGGCTGGCTCGCTCGATGATCGATTGCCTCGCCGACTTCCGGGCACCTCCCAGCCGGCGTCGCTCCTGGCTGGCCTCGCGCCACCGATCAATGCCGGCACCTTCTATCAGGGCGCTGCCCGCCGCCTGCCGCTCATCCCACTCTGGCCCGGGTTCGCGATGAATGTGATGGTGTGGGGCCTTGCGGGCTGGCTGACCATGAGCACCGGCGGGGCATGGAGGCGAGCTCGCCGCCGCCACCGTGAACTCTGCGAGCAGTGTGCGTATCCCGTCGGTGGCTGCAGCCGCTGCAGCGAGTGTGGGCGTGTGGTGCGTCGGCATCCCGAGTCGTCCGTGACGGACCGCTGATACCGTTCGATCATGGCCCAGCGGTCGCCTCATGTGCTCGTTGTCGGGGGCGGCTTCGCCGGGCTTGAGATCGTCCGCGGTCTTGCGGATGTGCCGGTTCGCGTGACGCTCGTTGACAGCCAGAACCATCACGTCTTCCAGCCGCTGCTCTATCAGGTTGCGACGGCCGCGCTCTCGCCGGCGCAGATCGCGGCACCGATCCGCCGCATCTTCAAGTCGCAGCGCAACGTCGAGGTCATCATGGGGCGCGTCGTCGGGCTGGATCCGCAGGCCCGTCGCGCCTCGATCGTGCGGACCGATGGCGTCATCGAGCCTGTTGAGTACGACGCGCTTGCGCTGGCGGCGGGAGCTACGCACTCGTACTTCGGCAACGACGGCTGGGCTCCTCACGCGCCCGGCCTCAAGACCATTGACGATGCGGTCGAGATTCGTCGCCGGTTCCTTGTCGCCTTCGAGGCTGCCGAGCGCGAGGACGATGCCAAGCGCCGTCGCGCCCTGCTCACCTTTGTCGTCATCGGCGGCGGTCCGACGGGCGTTGAGCTCGCCGGCGCCATCGCCGAGATCTCCCGGACCGTGATCCGGCGTGACTTCCGCAGGATCGATACGAGCACGGCCCGCGTCGTGCTGATCGAAGCCATGGAACGCGTGCTCCCCGCCATGAGTCCGCGCAGCTCGAGGCGGGCGGCGGACCAGCTTCGGGAGCTCGGCGTTGAGCTCCGTGTCGCGACGCGCGTCGTCGGGGTGGATGCTGCTGGCGTGAGCATTCAGGGTGGTGCGCGCATCAATGCCGCCTGCGTCCTCTGGGCCGCGGGTGTCCGCGCCAGCCCGCTGGGAGCCATGATCGGCACCCCGACCGACAAGGCCGGTCGCGTGCTCGTTGGTCCCGACCTGTCTGTTCCGGGACGACCCGAGGTCTTCGTCGCGGGCGACCTTGCCAGCGTCGAGATGCCCGGGACCAGCGGCGGCAGAGTTCCCGGCGTCGCACCCGCCGCGATGCAGATGGGTCGTTTCGTCGCGGCGCAGCTGCGCGAGCGGGTCCGGCGCGGCTGGGACTCACCCGCGCCCGCCCAAGCCGCCACCTTCATCTATCGCGATAAAGGGTCGCTCGCCACCATCGGCCGCGCCCGCGCGGTGGCGGACGTCATGGGCCTTCACCTCAGCGGCTTCATCGCCTGGATCTTCTGGGCCATCGTGCACGTGATGTTTCTGGTGGGGTTCCGCAACCGCTGGGCGGTGATGTGGGACTGGGCGTGGGACTACGTCTTCTTCGAGCGCGGGGCGAGGTTGATCACCGGGCAGGAAGGGCGGGCTTTGGAGAGCGAAAAGCGGGAAAGCCAGCAGCGACAATGAAGGTACGGATGGGCGCGTGGGTGTGGCGCCCTTGGTACGCAGAGGAAGCCAGAGGGTTTGGGAGGTAGACAGAGAAGAACAGGACGGAGTGAGGGGGGGCGATGAGAACGCGAGGCCGCGGAGACTCGCTGGCTGCGGTGGGCCCTACTTCACTTCATTGCCGTACGCGTCGACGATCGTCGGCTTTGGCAGGCCCGTGACCGCTTCGAGCTGCGGCAGGATGGCGGCCTTGTCGCCGACGAGGATGAGGACGCCCTGATCGGTGGTGATCGCTGACTTTGCGAGCGTGTTCAGTGCTTGAGGCGTGATGGTTCCAGCGTGCGAGAGGTCGGTGGCGATGGTTGCGAAGCTGAGGCCGCTGGCGGCGCGGGCGGCGGCCTGGCCGAGGATGCCGTCGAGCGTTGCGAAGTCGCCGACGACGTCCTGACGGATCGAGAGGGCCGCCTTCTGTGTCTCGTCGGCGGTGATGTCGCCGCTGCGGATGCGGTTGAACTCGCTCATGAACTCGTTCAGTGCTGCGCCGGTGACCTCGGTCTGGACTGCGGCGCGAGCCTCGAACCAGCCGAGTGATGGGGCCATGCTGAATGCGGCGCGGGCGCCGTAGGTGAAGCCGTTCTTCTCGCGCAGGTTCTGGTTGAGGCGGCTTGTGAAGCTGCCGCCGAGGATCATCGCGAGGTGATCGAGCTCGACGCGCGAGGGGTTGCTCATCGACGCGCCCGGCGAGGCGAACATGACCATCGTCTGCGGCGCACCCGCGCGATCGACGATGAAGAGGCGCAGCGGCGCGGCGGCGGGCGGTGCGATGGCGGCGAGCGGCGTGCTGCCGGTGATGTCGAGGCCCGCGAGGCCCTTCAGCGCGGGCGTGAAGAGATCGCGTGCCTGCTGTGCGGTAAGGTCGCCGGCGATGAGGAGGACCGCGCGGCCCTTGAGCGCGCGGGCGTGGGCCTGGGTCAGCTGAGCGTGCGTGAGGCTGGCGACCGTCTCGGGCGTGCCCATCATCAGGCGGCCGTAGGGGCTCGCATCGCCCATCAGCGTGCGCATCGCGACGCGGCGTGACACGACGCCTGGATTCTCTTCGGACTGCGCGAGCTGCTGGAGCTGCAGGCCCTTGACACGGGCGAAGTCGACCTCGCTCATGCGCGGCGAACGGAGCGCGCTCGTCCAGAGCGAGACGGCCTGCGGGAAGGTGCGCGAGAGGCCGCTGAGTGAGACGTTCGCGGCCTGCGTTGAGGCGCTCGCGCCCATGGATGCGCCGAGTGACTGCAGCGCGCTCGCGAAGGCGGGTCCATCCATCTCGCCCGTGCCCTCGCTGAGCATGTCCATCGCGAGTGACGTGACGCCGCTCAGCGCCGCGGGTTCGAGGCCCTGCGGGTCGTCCTGCACGAGCATGAGCGTTGCGGAGACGAGTGGCAGGCCGCCCGAAGCTGCGGGGCGCGACCAGAGCATGACGGGGACGCCGCCGATGTCGATGATCTCAGGCTCGGCGGGTACAAACGCGCGCGAGGGCGCGGCGTCGGGGCGCGTCTCGCGGGCTGAGCTGCCCGGCGCGGGCGAACTGGGAAGAACGACCTGCACCACGCGGGCATCCAGCGTGAGCACGCCTGAAGCGACACGCTGCACGCGCTGTGGCGTTGCGTCCTTGAAGCGGGCGAGGTCACGCGCGAGGCCGTCGGGCGTGCCGAAGTAGAACTCGTACTCATTGAGCTGGTCCGCGCGGGCCTGGAGCGACTGGAGCGAGGCGATCTTGCCAACCTCGATGATGGCGCGGCGGCGGGCGAGCTCGTCCTCCGTCGGACCTTCCTTCACGATGCGGGCGAGTTCTTCGTCGACGATGGCCTCGATGCGTGCCAGGCTTGCGTCGGGCTTGGCCGTGACCTCCACGCGGAAGACAGAGCCGAGCATCGCCGCGTCCTGTGATGCGCCGACATCGACGGCGAGCTCTTCGCCCAGGACGAGGCGGTCGTAGAGGCGGCTGCCGGGACCGTCGGCCAGCACGCGCGAGAGGAGCGTGGCCTCCGCGTCGCCGGGCTGGTACGCGCCGGGGCTGTGGAAGGACATCATGATCTTGGGAAGCTCGACGGCGTCGAGGGAGGTGTTGCGCACGACGCGCGAGAGCTTCGCGGCGGGGATCTCCTGACGCCCCGGCGCGTTGCCGCGGGGGAGCGTCCCGAAGAGCTGCGCGATGAGGGGCTTGATGGCCGCGGCGTCGAAATCGCCGGCGACGACGAGGGAGCAGTTGCCGGGCGTGTAGAAGGTGGCGAAGAAGTCCTGCACATCCTGCACCGTCGCGGCCTCGAGGTCCGCGTGTGTGCCGATGATGCCGTTGTGGTACGGGTGCGACGCGGGGTAGAGGAGCTGGTACGAGGCCTCGTACGCCTTGCCGTACGGCTCGTTCTCCACCGTCTGGCGGCGTTCGTTGCGGACGACGTCGCGCTGAAGGTCGAGCTTGGCCTGCGTCATCGTGACGCCCATGTCCTCGAGGCGGTCGGCATCGAGCCAGAGGAGCGTGGGCAGAAGTTCGGAGGGGCCCACGGAGAAGTAGTTGGTGCGGTCGAGGCTGGTGGAGGCGTTGTTGGAGCCGCCGCCGGTCTCCATGAGGACATCGAAGGCATTGCCGGGAACGCGGCGCGTGCCCATGAACATCAGGTGCTCAAAGAGATGCGCGAAGCCCGAGCGGCCGGGGGGCTCGTTCTGAGCGCCCACGCGGTACCAGAGGTTGATGGAGACGGCAGGAAGCGAGCGATCCTCGTGGAGGATGACGGTGAGGCCGTTCTCGAGGGAGTACTTCTCGTGGGCGAGGGACTGGGCGCGGGCGGGGACCAAGGTGACCAGCAGAGAGAGGGCGATGATTGCGCCGACGCAGACTCGAACCAGAGGTGTATTGAACATGGCGCAGGATAGGAATGATGCCGGTGGGCACTTGCCCGGTACCATTCTCGCATGACCCACCGCCATCCCCGCATCGTCGTGGCCGGGTTGCTTCTCCTGACCGGCGTGCTCCACGCTGAGCCGCCTCGTCCTGAGCCTTCCAAGCTCTCCTCCGGCCGCGCGCTGGGTGAGCAACTGACGAAGCTCACGCTCACGCCGCCGATCGATCGCTGGGATGAGGGCCTTCCGCTGGGGAATGGTGGCGCGGGCGTGCTCGTCTGGGGCGGCGGCACCATCCTCCGCCTCTCCCTCGATCGTGCCGACCTCTGGGACACGCGCGAGCCCGAGATCTTCTCGTCACCAGACTGGAACTACGAGGGGATGATCCGCCTCAAGAACGAGAAGAACCACGCCGAGCACCAGCGCCTCTTTGATGTGCCGTACGACACGATTCCCTATCCGACGAAGCTCCCGGTGGCACGCCTGGAGATCGTGCTTCCAACCGGGCAGGCGATCGACTCCTTCAGGCTGGACTTCGGCAGCGGAACGGCAGATGTCGGCGTGCAGCAGACGCCCACGGCCTGGGGACCCCTCTCGATCAATATGCATGACGCGGCGGCGACGACCGTCGTCTCTGGCCTTCCCGAGGGCACGACGCTCCGCCTCATCACGCCTGCGGGCGTTTCCAAGCTCGGCTATCCCAAGGCTACAGAGGGCCGCGCGGAGTCCATGCGGGCCGAGCAGGACCTTGACCCGCAGCCCGTCTCCGAAGTCTGGTTCGTGCAGCCCACGTCCCCAGCGCCAGAAGGTGCGAGCGCTGACGCCACCGGCCCCGCCTTTGTTGTTGCTGCCGCGCTGAGACGGTCGCAGCCTCCCCACAAGGGCCAGCCCTGGATTCGCAGCGCCGCCGTGACGATCGTGCGCAGCACGGATGTCGGGCCCGATCTGCCGGCGGCTCCGATGGAAGCCTCGAAACTGCTCGAAGCCGCCCGCGAGCGTGCCGTTCGAGCCACCGACGTCTACCGCTCCGGCGATGGGCGCGAGCGCATGCGGCGACACTTCACCGCCTTTGGCCAGTCCAGCGTCAGGCTCCCCGATCCGCGACTCCAGACCCAGTACGACCTTGTGAAGCACCTGCTCATCGCGGGCAGCCGCCCTGGCTTCCCGCCGCTGGCGCTGCAGGGCGTGTGGACCGCCGATGAGGGGGGCCTGCCGCCGTGGAAGGGTGACTACCACAACGACCTCAACACGCAGATGACGTATGTCTCGTGCGAGGCGGCGGGGCTCTTTGATCAGTCCTGCGCGTGGCTGGACTTCAACGTCGCCCTCACGCCCGCGTACGAGCGCTTCGCGCGGGAGTTCTATCGCGCGCCGGGCCTCGTCGTTCCCGGCGTCATGACCATCGAGGGGCGGCCCATGGGCGGCTGGGGGCAGCACTCGCTGAGCCCGACGCACTCGGCGTGGATCGCGCACCAGTTCTACACGCACTGGCGCTACACGCGCGACCGTGCCCGCCTCGAGAAGGAGTGGTACCCCTTCGTCTCCGGCGTCGCCCGCGCGCTCGCGGCACTCGTCAAGCCAGACGATCAGGGCCTCTACCGCCTGCCGCTCTCAAGCAGTCCTGAGATCAACGACAACTCCTATGAGGCGTGGCTCACGCCCAACAGCACGTACGACGACGCGATGCTTCGCGTCGCCTTCGGCATGGCGATGGAGATGGCCGTCGAGCTTGGGCTGGATGCCGACGCGGCGGCGTGGCGCACGCACCTGAGCAAGTGCACGCCGCTCCCAACCACCGGTCCGCTCCCGATCGCCGCGGGGATGCCGTATTCCTCGTCGCACCGACACTTCAGCCACGCCATCGGCATCTACCCGCTTGGCCTTCTGCACACTGACCACCACCAAAGCGTCATCGACGCCACGCTCGACGAGCTGCACGCCCGCGGCACAGACTGGTGGACCGGCTACTCCTTCTCCTGGATGAGCGCGATGGCCGCCCGCGCCGGGCAGGGCGAGCGTGCGCTTGAGTACCTCGAGAAGTACCTCGCGTTCACGGGCCGCAACGGCTTCCACTTGAACGGCGACCAGACGCCTCGGGCCCCCGGCGAGAAGGGCCTCTCGAACTTCACCTATCGCCCCTTCACGCTCGAGGGAAACATGATCGCGATGCAGGCCGTGCACGAGATGCTGCTGCAGTCATGGGGAGAGGTCGGCACCGACACGCCCACGCCGACGAACCTCATCCGCATCTTTCCCGCCGTCTCCGAACGCTGGCGTGATATCTGGTTCAAGGAACTCCGCGCCGAGGGCGGGCTCCTTGTCTCTGCCAGCCGCACCGCCGGCCAGACCACGCAGGTGGTCATCAAGGCACCGGACGCAGGAACCCCCGC
>CAZBXF010000007.1:14655-17501 GCA_964495635.1 uncultured Phycisphaeraceae bacterium | reverse complement strand
GTCCAAGGGCGGTCCGGGACTGGTCCAGCATCCACTCCCCGATGATGCGCGGCGATGCACCCTGGCGATAGGTCCGCAACAGAAAGACGCCCCACGCGTGACGCGAGCACCGACCTCGCCATCTCTGTTTGCACTCTGTCCGCACTTTGTCTGCGGGTGTTCGTACGAACAATCTGATGTGCGCGAACGCCAAGCGAGAATGTCCGCAAATGTGCGTCTCTCCTGTATAAAACGCACAAATTCGTGATCGCGCGCTCTATGATTCTTGCGACGGATTCGTACTCGTGGGTGGCCTTCCGGAGGGAGTGTTCCGTCTGGAGATCGCACATGTCACCTTCCACCGTCCTTCTCGCCTCCTGCACGATCCTCGCCCTCGCTGGCACCGTTCAGGCGCAGCCCCTTCCCCTCACCGATCTGGGCTTACTGCCCGGTGATCTCGCGATCGCCCCCGCCGTGAACTCGCAGCAGGACTTCGCCGCGGCCAAGGGTGGCGAGGAGTACCTCGTCGCCTGGAGCGACTTTCGCGCCCGCAGCATCAACAGCCAGACCATCCAGAGCGATGGCGACATCTTCGGCATCCGGGTCGATCAGGCCGGCAACCCCATCGACGCCGCGCCGTTTCTGATCGCCGGTGGCATGGGCCTGCAGCAGAGGCCGCAGATCGCGTGGAATGGTCAGAACTGGCTCGTGCTGTACACGTCGCAGGTGCCCGAGGCCGGGTTCTTCGAGGATCGGCTGCGCGCGGTGCGGGTCTCGCCCGACGGCAGCGTGCTCGACGCGGCACCCATCGTGATCCCGCCGACGCAGTTCACGCCCGACACGATCGGCCTTCAGGTCGCGGGCCTCAATGGCCAGTGGCTCCTTACGCGCTGCGTCTACCACAGCGACGGGTACGGCACGTTCCTCGGCGGGCAGCGCATCAGCGGCGCGGGCGTGCTCCTTGATGCAAGCCCCGTCATGCTCAGCGACTGGATCTATGGCCAGACGCGGACGCTGGTGGCCAACGGTGAGTATCTCGTCGTCGGTCCCGACTGGAACGAGTCCACCATCATCAAGGCGCGGCGTGTGAGCTCCAACGCGCAGCCGATCGGCGCCGCCTTCAGCGTGCCGAGCCTCAACATCGCGACCAACGGCAGCGACTACTACGCGACGTGGATCTCGGGCTTCGTCAACCTCGTCGGCTCGCGCATGACCGCCACCGGCACGCTGCTCACGCCCGCCGGAACGATGCTCGTCCCCGGCTTTGGCCAGTACAACCAGGCCTCCCTCTCGCATGATGGCACGCAGTGGTGGCTCGTCTGGGGCGCTGCGGACCAGCTCCGCACCACCCGCATCAGCGCTGCGGGCGCCGTGCTCGACGCGGGCGGCGGCGTGCTCATGCCCATCGTCATCGGCGGCAACAACACCAACGCCTACACACCAACGCTCCTCCCCCGCACCGGCGGCGGCGTCAACCTCCTCTGGTACGACCAGCGCATCGCGCTGGGCAGCGACACCAACGTCTTCACGCTTCCCATCTCGCCAGCAAACGTGCCCGCGACCGAGCGATGCCTCTCGACGGGAACTCAGAATCAGCGGTCTTCTGATCTTGCCGCTGGGCCCGGCTGCACCTCGGCCCTTGCCTTCATCAGCGAGTCCGCCAACAGCCGCGGCGTCGTCGTTCACCTCTTGGGCGCTGACGGCAACGCAACCACGACCGAGCCGATCGTTGTGCACACGGCGCCGACGATGGAACGCGTTGGCATCGCCTGGAACGGATCCGTCTACATGATCGTCTGGGATGAGGGCGCTCCCGGCCTCACGCCCACGCAGATCCGCATGCGCCGCATGAACGCGGACGGCACCTTTGTCGATCCCGCGCCCGTTGATGTCATGCCCGGCTTCAATCCCGCAATCGGCGCACTCGGGCAGGACTTCCTTGTCGCAGGCGCCAAGTTCCGGCCCACGCCCCTCTGGCTCGACCTCTACGGCCGCAGGTTCGATGGAGTCTCGGGCGCGTTCCGCGATGCCAACCCCATCGTGCTCGCGAGCGGGTACATCTCGGGCCAGCCGCGTGTCCGCAGCGATGAGTCGCAGTGGCTGATCGCCTCGCACGCGATGTGGTCGCCCAACTCAAGCCAAGGCGACGCGATCCTGACGACGCTCTCGGCCTTCGGTAGCCCTTCTGCTGCGAACAACCCCACGCCCTACTCCGGCGGCACCGGCGACCTTGACGTTGCCTTCTCCGGAAGCAAGCACCTGCTTGTCTGGCGCATGAACACGCTCTCGAGCGCGGACAACTCCATCGCCGGCCGCATCATGAACCAGGACGGCACGCTGGGCAACGCCTTCACGATCGCGCAGGCCACGGGCCGCCAGCTGCGCCCGATCGCAACGTGGGACGGCACGACGTTCATCGTCGCCTGGGAAGACCAGCGCAATCAGGCCGCCTTCTTCGATGCCCGGACCGACATCTACGCGGCGCGCGTGAGCGAGACTGGCGTTGTGCTCGACGCCGCGGCCTTCCCGGTCTTCGCCGGTCCGCAGGGTGATGCGGGCCCCGCGATCCTCTCGCGGGGTGGCGCGACGTTCATCGCGAGCAGCCGCTTCACCACCGCCGCGCCCTTTGACAGCTATCGCATCGGCGTCACGCGCCTCGGCGACGCTCCGATCTGCGCGACGTGCGACTACGACTTCAATCAGGACGAGAACATCGACCTGACCGACGCGCAGCAGATGGCGCAGGTCTTCGTCGGGCTGCTCGTTCCCGAGGCCAACTGGCTCGATGGCGACCTCAACGCCGATGAGAACGCCGACCTCACCGATGCCCAGATCCTCGCTGCATTCGTCGTGACGGGCGTCTGCCC
>CAZBXF010000007.1:6784-14555 GCA_964495635.1 uncultured Phycisphaeraceae bacterium | reverse complement strand
CCGACCTCACCGATGCCCAGATCCTCGCTGCATTCGTCGTGACGGGCGTCTGCCCCCTCTGAGCCCGCGTCGAAGCCAAGGCAGCGTTCCGCCCGCCACTGCGCGGGCGGGGCTGCGCTGTGTCCCGTCCAAGCCCCACGCCGAGCCGGGCAAGCCTGCCAAGGATTGCAGGGAAATGACCTCGCTCGCTCCGCGCGCTGGTATGGATGAGCTGCGGAACGACAGGCGGGTCGATGATGCGCAGGAGAGGAGGCTTCGCATGCCGGTCAATCCACAGGACTTCCCCGACTTTCCGCCCGAGATCATCGAGGAGATGCGCCGCGCTGAGGCCGAGGGGAGCGCATCGTTCAGCAAGTCGTACAAGGTCACACGGGTGACGAAGCACGTGACGGATCACGTGATTGATCGCGTGCTCGACCCCGCCTCCGATCGCCTCCCGGACCAGCGCCCGGGCGCGTCGCGTGGCGCCGGCTCCACATCCGACCTTCGCATTGAGATCGATGTCAACGGCCGCAAGCAGGTCTTCACCCGGCTGGAGGATGTCCCACCCGAGCACCGAGCCGGGCTCGAACGCTTCATGGCCGATCTCGGACCTGACGCCGCCGCGCTGCCGGCACTTTCTCGAGAAGTCGCCCACGAAGAGGCACCCCTCGCACCCGACCTCCACCTCGACGCCGCCACCTCCGCGGCCCTCGTGACGCTCGTCCGCGCTGGCCGCAAGATCGACGCGATCAAGCTCCTCCGTGAGCGCACCGGCCTGGGCCTCGCGGAGGCCAAGCGCGCCATCGACGCGATGGAAGTCAGTGTCACCGGAAAGAAGTCCTCGGGTTGCCTCGGTCTGCTGCTGCTCCCGCTGGCTGTGGGGGCGCTGATCCTGATCCTGTAGAGGTCCGGGTAGAAGCCCGTGGTTGCAGTGGCGGCGGCGGCTGCCGATTTCCCTGGGCACCCATCAACAGATCCCGTACACTTGGCCCGATGCTCTGGAACGTCTTCAGCGGCGACTTTCCGCTCGATCCGGCCGAGGTGGCCCGCCGGATCCACTCCCGTTGGCTCAGCCGCGCCCTCTCGACGAAGAAGGAGTATCCGCGGATACCGGTTCGGCCGGTGGATGAGGGCGGGTTCTCGGGCCTGATGCAGACCGAGGAAGGTAGAGCCTCGGCCGAGGCCTGGTGGGAGCAGGCGCTCGAAATGGTCGATGACATAGACCCTGAGTCCTGAGAGAGTGGTTTCCGACGTGATCCGAGACGCGCCCGCAACCGCGCGGCCTCAGCCATACAACGACCGCCGCAGGAGGCGACCATGTCCGAGAGTGCAACGAGCGTCCGAACGACCGTGAATCGCAAGTGGACGATCAAGATGATCGTCATCGGGACCGTGCTGGTGGGCTTCGGCATCTGGGGTCTGATCGACGCGGCGGTGGTCTATCCGCGGCGTGGCTACGTGGCCGCGTCCTGGCTCGAGTTCCAGTACCTCGACCTCTTCTCGCGCTCGCGCCCGCCTCTGGATGGTCGCGCGGGCGTCTCCGATCCTCGCGCCGAGCTTGATCGACTGGAGCGCACCGCCCAGGATCGGGGCTCACTGGAGCCCGTCGACAAGGCGCTCGCCGAATGGCTCGACCAGCTCAACATCGTCGGACGGCTCGACGGGCCCAGCGCCACCGCGATCCCGCGGACCGACTTCCGAGGCCAGCAGGTCACCGATGCTCGCGCCCGCCTTGCGGAGCTGACCAAGGAGTGGACCGAGGGTGGCGAGCAGAAGCAGACGCCGAGCAAGCTCTCCTTCTGGGACATTCCCGTCCAGTGGCTCATCATGGTCGTCGGGCTCGTCGTCGGGGCGTACATGTTCCTGCTCATCCTCCGCGTGCGCTCCAAGTCCTATGCCTGGGACGCTTCGCAGATGCGCCTCACGCTCCCCACCGGCGAGCACCTTACTCCCGCCGACCTCGAGGACGTGGACAAGCGCAAGTGGCACAAGTTCTTCGTCACGCTGAAAGTGAAGCCCTCCCACGCCCAATTAGGAGGCAAGGGAATCGAGCTCGACCTTCTGCGGTACGAGCCGCTGGAGGCGTGGGTCCTCGAGATGGAGAAGGTCGCCTTCCCCGATCGCGCCGAGCCCAAGGCCGAGGCGCCGGCCGAGCCTGCCCCGCAGCAGATGCCGCAGTCGATGGTCGAAACGCAGAAGGAATGAGTCGACTTCATGAGCGGGGCCTTCGCATCCATCGACTGGTCACTCTGGGGTGCGGCGGCGGTCTTCGCCGTCGCGTCGGTGGTGGGCCTCATCCTCACCGTCATCACGCTGCCGGGGACCTGGCTCATCTTCGCCTGCGCCCTCCTCACCAAGCTGTTCTGGATCCCCGACTTCATGCCCTGGTGGGTCATCATCGTCATGGGCGTGCTCGCCCTCATGGGTGAGGTGATCGAGGGCCTCGCCGGCGCGTTCGGCGCGGCGAAGACCGGCGCCACCAAGGCCGGGGCCGTCGGCGCCGTCGTCGGCTCGCTCCTGGGTGCGCTCGTTGGCTCACCTTTCTTCTTCCCGCTCGGGACCATCGCCGGCGCGTGCCTGGGCGCCGCGACCGGGACGCTGCTTGTCGAGGTCGGGTATGCCCGCCGCACGTTCAAGGAAGGCGCCTGGGCCGGCACCGGTGCCGCCGCGGGGCGCTTCGTCGCGATCCTGGTCAAGGGATCCATCGCCGGGCTCATGGGGCTGCTTGGTGCTTCCGCGATTCTCTACCTCGCGATCGCGGGCTGACGGCCCGGCCTTCTGCCTTGATGGCGCGTGCCTCGAGGCACCGTTTCGATCGCCAGGTCTTGCGTCGCCTGGACGCTCCGACGCAACCCAGGGCGCACAACGCCCCTACTGATCAGCATGGACGGCAACCCCCAAGGCATCGCCGGCATCGGTCCTCGAGTGCTGACGCCCCCGCGGAGCGCGCGGTGGAAGCACCTGGGCCACCCGCTGCTCGCGCTGGTTCTCGTGGTGCTCCTGCTCGCGAGCGTCGCCATGCTGCCTCTTGGCGGCGCCCGTGTGTACGGGCGCTGGGAGACGACGGTGCTGGGCTTGCTGCCGGCGCTTGAGCGAGTGCGTCCATCGCGCCGTGATCCCAGTGCGAACGTCTTCTACTACTTCGTTCCCGGGCCCGATCGCCGTCCCCGCGCGCTCGACCCGGCCGACTACAGCGCGGATGCGCTCGCGGGAATCTGGAAGGGCGACCCCGCCGTGTGGGTGGGCGTCAACGTTGACGTTCGACGCATCGGCTGGTTCGCGCCGACCATCGAGACCACCCGCGTTGAGGTCACGCTGGAAGCCACCCCCTTCGCGCCCAGCGACGCGTGGTCGAGGGAGAATCTCGATGCATCCCGGGACGCCCTCGCCGCGCTCCTGCGCGACCCGGCTGGCAAGAACCGGCCTGATCTCGCGGCCAAGCTCCTGGCGGGAAACTCCGTCACCGCCCGGACGATCTGGTGGGGCGTGTTGTGGAACGGTGCCACGCTGGCGACCCTCGCGCTGGCGTGTGTCTCGCTGGCGCTGCAGCCGGCGTGGTGGCGCAGATGGGTGTCGCGTCGGCGTCTCAGGCGCGGCCTCTGCGGCACCTGCGCCTATGACCTCTCCGCGACCGCCGAGGATGGCGGCTCGCTTCGCTGCCCCGAGTGCGGCTCCGCGTGGGTCCCGAGCGGCACCCGCTGAACGCACCTCGACCCCGCGGTCACCGTGCCCGGGCCCCGTGCAGCCGGGCCGCCTGACCACGCTGTCACCACGCTGTCACCACGCTGTCACCACGCTGTCACTACGCTCTGGCATGAGCGCGACTCCATTCATGGACATGACGGTGCGGGACTTCCTCGACGCGACGGCGGCCAAGCGGCCGACACCTGGTGGCGGCGCGGTCGCCGGCCTCTGCGGCGCGCTGGCGGCGGCCCTCGCGGGCATGGTCCTTTCCTACACCCTGGGGAAGAAGGCCTTCGCCGAGCATCAGTTGCGCCTTGAGTCTGATCAGGCCATGCTCACCAAGGCCCGCGAGATGTTCATGCACCTGGCCGAGGAGGACGCCGCGGCCTACGGCCTGGTCAACGAGCTCTCGCGCCTTCCAGAAACAGACGCCCGGCGACAGTCGGAGATGCCCGCTGCCGCCCGTGCCGCCGTGGACGTTCCGGCCGCGGTCGCCGCACTCTCCCTCGATCTCCTGCGCGAGTTCGCACGCCTCGCCCCGATCACAAACCGCCACCTCCGCAGCGACCTCGCGATCGCCGCCGTGCTGGCGGGCGCGACGGCCCGCAGCGCATACTGGAACGTCGTCGTGAACGTCGGCGGGCTGCCCGAGGCGGAGCGTGCCGCGGCACTCGCGGCGTGTGAGGCCGTGGTGGAGAAGGCCGAGGCACTGGCGCGCGACGTGGAGCGCGCCTGCCGGGAGCCCATCCCGTGAGGCCCGATCCCGCGGACCTTTCGCTCCACGCCCGCGCCTGGCTCGATGCGGCGCGCCGGCCGGAGATCGCCGCGGAGCTCGAGGGCGTCTACGCGATCATCGCAGACCAGATCGAGGCACGCGGGCCGGCCTGCTGGGCGTCGGGCCGGTGCTGCAACTTTGGTTCGGCGGGCCATCTTCTCTACACGACGGGGCTCGAGGCCGCGTCGACACTCGTCGGGCTCTCGCGCGTTGGCGCCTCGGCGCTTACACCGGCGGCGGTGGAGGCAGCGGTCGTCCGTGGTGATTGCCCGTTTCTCAAGCAGAACGCCTGCGGCGTCCACGCCATCAAGCCGATGGGCTGCCGCGTCTATTTCTGTGACCGCGGCGCGACGGACTGGCAGGAAGCGCTGACCGAGCGATCGATGCGCGAGATCAGACTGATCCACGAGCGCCACCATGTCGAGTATCGCTACACGGAGTGGCGTGCGCT
This sequence comes from uncultured Phycisphaeraceae bacterium, assembly GCA_964495635.1. Taxonomy (GTDB): domain Bacteria; phylum Planctomycetota; class Phycisphaerae; order Phycisphaerales; family UBA1924; genus JBBASU01. The sequence continues at coordinate 9,663 of CAZBXF010000007.1, read as the reverse complement.
GCTTGGTGCGCTGGTCGAAGCGCGGGAGTGATCCTGGAGCGTGCTGCGCCAGTTGTCACTCGGGCACTGCGAGGATCATCCCTTGACGATCGGCGTCTGCCACCCGTCGTAGCTGCCGCCCATGTCTTCGACGAGCTCGGTGAGTTCGCGCCGGATCTCGCTGATGACCTCCGGCGTCACCGCATGGCGCTTGGTGGCCTCAACCAGGTAGTTGAGGTCCCCCTCGATCGGGCCGTCGTTGCCATCGCCGCCTTCATCGTCCTCATCATCGCCGCCGGCCTTGGTGATGGGTTGGACCGTGAAGCCCTTCCTGATGAGGGCGTCGCGGAGCTTCTCGCCCGCGCTGGTGGTCTCGACGAGCAGGGCGTGATCGACCGGACGGGGCTTGTCGATCTGGTCACCGGCGGCCTCGAGCGTGCTGATGAGCTGCGCATCGTGGTACGCGGCGATGTCCTCGTCGCTGGGGAAGAGGAGGCCGAACTGCTGCCACTCGGGGTCCTCGCCGCGCCCGACCTTGACGTCGTAGCCCGGGCATGCTCCGGGCGCGGCCTTCGCCAGCGCGTCGGCCCCCGCGAGCGTCGTGTAGTACCAGATGTCAAGGTGCCCGTTGCCCCGCACGCTGGCAAAGTGGAGCGAGTCGTGGAGCGCGGCACCGGCATCGAGCGCTTCCTCGAAGGTCGTGAAGAGCTCGCGTTCCTCAGGGTCCCCCAGACCCTCCTGGCCGGCGTTCTTGAAGGGAACACGCACCATGACGCAGTACGTCCGGTCGGGGTCTGGCGCAAACTCGGCGGCGGCGAGATCAAAGAGACAGCTGGCTGGGCCGTCGTCGGTCTCGAACATGTAGCCGACCCAGTTTGATCCGTCGCTCGCACCCTCAAGGCCATCGTCGGAGTCGTCGTTGATGTTGTTGCTGTGGTCGTGGCTCATGGGGTCCTCCGGCGACGCTCTGGGGGGTGCGTTGAACAGGGCAATCAACTGGGCGAATGACGCCACCGGGCGTTTTCCGCGCTGCAAGTCTATGGTCCGAGGATGACTGAGCCTGTGTTACCACCTCACTCCGGTTCGGGGCCTGTTTTGCAGGGAGGGTCGCTGCGTCCGCTCCCGCAGGTGATCGTCGGCATCGACCTCGGTACCACGAACTCGCTGGTTGCAGTCTCTGAGTCCGGCGGGCAGCCTCGCGTCCTGCTTGGGGCAGATGGGGACGCGCTCCTGCCGAGCGTGGTGCGATATGAGAAGGACGGTGCCGTGGTGGGGCGCGCGGCCAAGGCGGCCGCGCCGGACCATCCAAGGACCACGGTGGCTTCGGTGAAGCGCCTCATGGGCCGCAGCCTTGAGGACGCCGCGCCGGACCTCTCCTACCTGTCGTATGAGGTCATCGCCGGGCCTCGCGGCACCACCCGTGTCCGAATCCCGGGCGAGGGCACCGAGCCAGCCCGCGAACGAAGCCCCGAGGAGGTCTCCGCCGAGATCCTGCGCGCGCTCAAGGCCCGGGCCGAGGCGGCCCTGGGTCGTCCCGTGGAGCGAGCGGTGGTGACGGTCCCCGCGTACTTCGATGACGCCCAGCGCCAGGCAACCCGTGTCGCGGGCCGGCTTGCGGGCCTGGAGGTCGTGCGTCTGGTCCCGGAGCCGACCGCGGCGGCGCTCGCGTACGGGCTGGGGGTTTATGGGCGCGCGAGCGGGCCACGCGTGGTCGCCGTCTATGACCTTGGCGGCGGCACGTTCGACGTCTCGATCCTGCGCATCACCCCGCCACGGGCCCCGGTCGGGGCGAACGCCGCAGTGGGGGAGGCACCCGGGTCCGGGCCAGCGGGGGCCGACGCGGAGATGTCCTTCTTCGAAGTCCTCGCGACGTCGGGCGACACACATCTCGGCGGCGACGACATCGACCACCTGATCGTCGCGCAGATGCGCGAGGGGATGGCGCGCGAGCTTGGCACCTCCGTGGAGTCACTGGACCTTCCACCCGAAGCACGCCGGTCGCTCCTCGCGCTGGCCGAGGCGGTGAAGGTGCGCCTCTCGAGCGAGCGGGCGGCCCCGGTGGAAGTGGGGCTCGGCGCGGGTCCGGGCGGGCAGGCTCGGGTGTACCGGCGCGTCTTCACGCGTGAAGAGCTGGAGTCATGGATGATGCCGCTCGTGGAGCGCACGCTCGCGAGCTGTGCCGCGGCACTGCGCGATGCGCAGCGGGCGATGGGGGAGGGCCAGGCCGCGGTGTCCGCAGTAGTCATGGTCGGTGGCTCCACGCGAATCCCGCTGGTGCAGCGGCGCGTGGGTGAGTTCTTCGGGCTTGAGCCGTACACGGGCGTGGATCCGGATCAGGTGGTGGCGCTCGGAGCCGCGGTGCAGGCGTCCATCCTCGCGGGCACGCAGAAGGGCGCGCTGCTGCTGGACGTGATCCCGCTCTCGCTGGGCATCGAGACCGTCGGCGGTGCCGTAGCGAAGCTCGTGATGCGCAACAGCACCGTGCCCGCACGCGCGACGGAGATGTTCTCGACGAGTGTCGATGGGCAGACGTCGATCCGCCTCACGGTGCTGCAGGGCGAGCGCGAGATGGCGGCGGACTGCCGCCGGATCGGCGAGATCGTGCTGCGCGGCATCCCGCCCATGCCCGCGGGCATCCCGCAGCTCGAAGTGAAGTTCGCGGTGGATGCCAACGGCGTGCTGAATGTCAGCGCCACCGAGCGCCGCAGCGGCAAGCGCGCCGAGATGCAGGTCGTCCCCAACCACGGCCTGACGCCGGAGGAAGTCTCACGCATCGAGCGCGACAGCGTCGAGTTCGCGCGCGAGGACATGGACCGCCACCGCATCGTCGACCTCATCACCAACAGCCAGCTCGACCTCAAGTGGATCAGCGAGCGGCTGGAGAAGCACGGCGCCGCGCT
>CAZBXF010000007.1:0-6684 GCA_964495635.1 uncultured Phycisphaeraceae bacterium | reverse complement strand
AGGTCCAGGATCTTCCCGACCGTGAAGTCGACGATGTCGCCGATGGTCTTGGGCAGGAGATAGAAGCCCGGGTTGGGCGAGCAGAGGATCGCGCCGGCGAGGGCGAGCGTCTCCATGTTGCGGATGTCGATGAGGCTCAGCGGCATCTCGCGATGGCAGATGATGAGCGGGCGGCGTTCCTTGAGCGTCACCATCGCCGCCCGCGTGAGGAGGTTGCTGCCGCTGCCGGTGGCCATCGCGCCCAGGCTCGCCGATGAGCAGGGGACCACGACCATGCCATCATGGATGAAGCTGCCCGAGGCGATCGTCGCGCCGACGTCCTTGTTGGGATGGATGAAGAGCCGCCGCGAGATGGCCTCGGAGTCGGGCTGGTTGCCCAGGGTCGGCACAAGCTCGGCGAGCGTGAGGTTCTTGATCTTGGACTCATCAAAGAGCAGCCGCCGCCCATAGTCGCTCACGACCAGGTGGACCTCGTGTCCCTGCCGCAGCAGGATCTCCAGCAGCCGCTGGGCATACCACGCGCCGCTGGCGCCCGAGATTCCGACGACAAACTTGCGTGGTGTGGGCGTGTTCATGTGAGTACCGGGAGGGTATGGGGAGGGCATCGAGGAACCGATGGGATTCGCCGCGGCGGGGGCTTTGGGTTCGGGGGGAGGGGTGATGGGACGTCAGTACAGCGACCGGGCCCAGCTCCCCAAAGCCCGGCATCCCCGTGGCACCCGCCCGACTTGCTCCATAACCTTGGGGCGGATCGATCGTCCGGACGACTCACAGGTTGCAGGAAGCACACACGATGGCACGTTCAATCTCACGGTCTGGGGCTGGTCTTGGTTTCGCTCGCGTGCTGGGTGCGCTCAGCGCGGCCGCCCTCATCGCCAGCGCGGGGCTTGCCCTCTCCGGGTGCTACCAGTACAGCAACTACCCGAATGTCCCGACCGCCCAGGGCACCCTTGAGGATCCCAACCGTCCCTCGACGATGATGGCCATCGTCGCGGCGGTGCAGTACGTCGCGACGCGGTATCCCCCCGCCGCGAGCATCTATGACCTTGATCCGACGAGCCCGGAGGCGCAGAGCATCCAGGTGACGTATCCGATGGTGTTTGCGGGGCCGCGCGGGTTCCGCAAGGTCTACTTCGCGGACGCCGCGAAGCGCATCGGGCCCGAGGTCGTGCCGCTGACGCCTGAGTCGATCAACTCCGGCCTTCCCATCTTCTACGTCACGCGCGTCTGGATGCGTGGCAACGCGGCCACGATCGATGTCCTCCGGCCGATGCCCGAGCTCGGCAAGGGTCCGGACGGGAAGACGATCTACCAGCCCGTGACGGTGCGCCTCGAGGGCGGGTTCTCCCCGTGGCGCGTTGTGCACGCCCGTATCTGGAACCCGGGCGATGAGCCCGAGCCCGCACCCTTCTTCATCCCCGAGGTGGACCGGACTGACCAGTTCGAGTTCACGCGGGCGATGGACCGTGGCGAACCGGTCGAAGGGGAGTAATCGTCAGCGCAGCCAGGCCGCCGCGGCTGCGGTCGCGGCGTCGTCGATCTTGCGCCGTTCCGCCTCGGTGGGTGCGCCCTCACGCAGGGACCGCAGCAGCGTTCGGGCGGCTGCCTCGCCGCGCGAGCGGGTCCAGGCGCCGGCAAGGGCGATGGCGTCACGCGCGTAGGAGTCCCGCCGCAGGCTCGGCCGCAGCGAGTCGAGCACCGCGTCACGATCCGTGCCCGCCTCGGGTGCCGTCATCGCGAGCCACACGCCGTCGAGCGTCGCCGTTTCGCGGCGGGCGGTCGCGTCGGCCCGCGAGAAAGCCAGCAGCGCGTCGGCCGGGTTCCCCTCTCTGATCAGTGGCAGCACGGCCAGCGCCCAGGCGCGGGCCGGCACCTTCGCATCGGGCTTCAGCAGCAGCGTGCTCGCGAGACGCGCGATCTCCGCGTCGCGCCCCTGCAGGAGCAGGATCTCGAACGCACGGTCAAACTCGGAGGCCGTCAGCGCATCGCGCAGCCCCAGCCCGATGTCGGTGGCGGCGCTCGCGTTGGCCCCAGCCTCGGCGGGCGCTGGGTCGCTGGCAACGCCGGTCGTGCCGGGCGTCGTGGGCGGCGTCGTAAGCACCGGGATGGTCTCGGCATCACGCCGCATCGCAGGGCCAATAACGGCCAGCGGATCGCCCAGCGTCGTGACGCGCCACACCTGCGAGCCTTCCTGACGCACCGCCGCGCCGACGGGCGCCCCCGCCAGCAGCCGCCCCATCACCTGCGGCGTGGGCACAAAGGCCTGCAGGAAGGGCTCGTGCACCGAGCCCACGTAGACGAACGACCCCTGATCGAGCCACCGGCCCCCGACCGTGCCTCGGTCCGCCGGGTTTCGCGCCGACCAGGAGTGCACCATGTGCACCATCGTCGGGACGCGCTGGATCGGAATGTCCCCCGGCTCGCGCCGGTCCTGCTGAAGGTCGAAGTAGTCCCAGTTTCCCATCGTGTTGACGAGGACCAGCCCGGCAGCGAGCGGCGTTGAGCTCGCACGCCGCCAGGACGCGCCGGTGTTGTTGGGCGTGTCAAAGAGCGTGACCTCGAGCCGCACCGGCCAGCCCGGGTCCTCCGCGATCTTCTTCGCCTGCGTCCCGTCCCAGTTGTTCCAGGGCTGGGTCTGTGCGTACGAGTCGAAGATCCATGCGCGGTCGGGTTGCAGGAAGAGCGAGCACATCGCCCGGTAGAGGCTGCGCGAGGACGAGCCAAAGAGCTGACCGCACCACGCCCAGCGTGCGCCGGCCCTCAGCCCGTCGCCGGTGCGTCCGACCCGGTCCGTCAGCGCGAAGAAGTCCTTGTCGTCCTCGGTGATTCGGGCCGGGACGTTCATCGCGAGCGTCACGGCCTCGAGCTCATCGCCCAGCTTGTCCCAGGCCAGCCCCGTCGCGCCCGCCGCGTCCCGCGCGAACTTCTCGAGCCCGTCCGCGTGCTTCACCTGCATCGAGAAGTTGACCCCCTGCCCCGAGCCGACGAAGGAGAACGGCTGCCCCCAGCCCGCCGCGAGCGCGAGTCCACCGGTCCAGGCCGGGTCGTTCGCGGTCGCGAGCACAAGCCCCGGGGGCACATGTCCCAGCTCGCGCCAGCGTGCTGCCAGGCGCGTCACCGGGTTGGCCGCGCCCCCGGAGTGCGCTACGGCGTCCCAGGACTGCTCGTGCGCCAGCTGGACCGACGCGGTGTCGGCGTTTCCAAAGGTCGCCGCGGCCTTGTCCGAGGGCGGCGGTCCGAAGCGCAGCACACGCGCAGGCCCGAAGGCGCGGGCGAAGCGGGCGATGTCCTCCCGGGCCTCCGGCGTCCCATCATCGATCAGGATCGGAAAGCGCACACTGTCGGACCACGCGCCGATCGCCGCCAGGAACGACGGCGCGTCGCTCACGATCACCAGCGTGCCGAGCACCGTGGTGCGCCCCCGCATTGCCGCGAGCCGCTGCCCCAGCATGAGCTGTGGCGGCAGGGCCTGCCCGGAGGCCACCGGCGGCGTCTGGCCGGGTGCCGGTGCCGGCGGCTGCCCCGCGGCGAACCCCGAAAGGAGCAGGATCGATGCAACGCCGCCGAGCCAGCACGCAGCCGAACACGGCGCCGGACGGGGCAAGGTCAACGGCGCGGCGTGGGTAGGCATGGCCTGAGTTTATTCTCCGCTGAAATTCCGCGACGGAGCCAGGCCACGGGGCGCATCCCCGTGCCCCAGGCGCGGAGCCCCCTGTTGGACGCGGACGCCCCGGAGCGGTTCCAGGCGCTGCACTGCGCACACGGGCTGCTCCTGTCCTCCTGGTCCGACTCCTCCTCAGAAGACCCGATCAGAAAACACAGAGAAGCCCCGTAACGCGCCGGTGCAGGCCACGAACAAAGTCGCCTCGACCACAACCCACGTGAGGTTCTGGCTCAGTTCCGCACGACCGACCCATCGGGCCTCGCTGCAACCGTCCATCCATCCAACCCCGACCAGCCTTTCCACGAGTTCACCATGACTACTTCTCGCCGTTCGTTCCTTGCCGCCGCCCTTGCTGCCTCGGCCTCGGGCGCCTTCCTGCCGCGCCTCGCGCTGGGCGTGGGATCGACGACGCTGCCCCACGCGGGCAAGCGCCTCCTCATCCTCGGCGGCACGGGCTTCCTCGGCCCCGCCGTTGTCGAGGCCGCGAAGGCCCAGGGCTGGAGCGTCACGCTCTTCAACCGAGGCCGCACCGAGCAGCGCAAGGGCTCGATCGAGGATGTCGAGAAGCTCTACGGCAACCGCGATCCCGATAAGCGCGCCGTCGAGGCCGACGAGACGAGCCCCAAGGGCCTCGAGCAGCTCGAGGCCGCGGTCAAGGCCGGCACACGCTGGGACGCGGTGCTGGACAACTCCGGTTTCTACCCGCGCCACGTGAAGGCCAGCGCCGAGCTCCTCTCCAAGGCGGCCGACCGCTACATCTTCATCTCGACCATCTCGGTCTACGCGGCGAACGATGAGAAGAACGCCGACGAGTCCGCCGCGATCGGCACGATGTCGGACCCGACGATCGAGAACATGGGTGCGCAGGGCGAGTACTACGGCCCGCTCAAGGCCCTGTGCGAGCAGGCCGCCGCCGCGGCGTTCGGCGAGCGTGCCCTGGCGATCCGCCCCGGCTTCATCGTCGGCCCGCGCGACGATTCCGACCGCTTCACGTACTGGCCCGTGCGGGCCGCGGCTGGCGGACCGATGATCGTCCCCGGCAAGCCCGAACACCCCGTCCAGTTCATCGACGTGCGCGACCTCGCCAGCTTCATCCTGACGACGATCCCCACCAAGGCCAGCGGCGCGGTGAACGCCACCGGTCCCGTGAGCGTCGATCCCAAGGGCGACTGGGGCGCGCTCGTCGCGGCGTGCCTCGCCGCGGCCAAGGCCGCTGGCAAGACGCCCGCCGAGCCCGTCTGGATCGACAACGCCTTCCTCCAGTCGCGCGGCGTCGCGATCGGTGCCGAGCTCCCGATCTACATCCCGCCCGAGGGCGAGGCCGCGGGCTTCCACACACGCAGCATCAAGCGCGCCATCGAGCTGGGCCTCAAGACCCGCCCGATGGAGGAGACGTGCGCTGCCGTGCTGGCCTGGTGGCCCGGCGAGCTGGAGCGCCGCATCCGCGTCACCAAGCAGCTCCTCGCGGAGGCCGAAAAGGCCGGCAAGCCCGAGCCCCAGCTCTCCGACCCCACCTCGCTCCGAGCCGGCATGAGGCCAGACCGCGAGGCCGCCCTGCTCAAGGAGTGGGGGGAGCGGAAGTAAGGGGAGAGAAGTGGCGAAGTGGCGAAGTGGCAGAGTGGCGGAGTGGCGAAGTGATGAAGCTCGAAGTGCCTTTGGGTGGTGTGCCGGTCCCCGGCACTTTCCGGAGGTGACGAAGCGCTGAATGCAAAGCCATTCACCTGACCGTCTGGCCACTTGACCACTTGACCACTCCGCCACTTCGCCACTTCTTCCATACCCTCCGCCCATGCCCAATCTCACGCGGGATCAGTTCGTGGCTTTGGCGCGCGAGGCGCGCGCGTCTGCCCCCGGCGTCACGCTCCTTGTCCCACTCGTCACCACGCTCCTGGCTGATCAGCTCACGCCCGTCGTCGCCTACCGGCGCCTGGTCTCGCCCGATCCGCGCACCGCGCCCTCATTCCTTCTCGAATCCGTCGAGGCTGGTGAGCGCCAGGGGCGCTACTCGGTCATGGGTGCCAGGCCGCGTCTCGAAGTGATCGCACGCGGCACCAGCGTCCATCGCACTGGGTCCGCCTTCGGCACCACGCCCGCCTCCAGCAGCCAGGCCCAATCAAGCACGGACCCCTTCGCCATCATGCGTGAAGAGTCGCGCCGCGTGCACCTCGCCGCTGCACCCGGCACGCCCGCGTGCTTCCTCGGCGGCTGGGTCGGTTACGCGGCGTACGACAGCGTGCGATACGCCGAACCCGACAAGCTCCCCTTCACCAGCGCCCCGCGCGATGATCGTGCCCTTCCCGATCTCCACTTTGGTTTCTACACGGGCCTGGTCATCTTCGATCACGCGCAGCGCTCTGTGCACGTCATCGAGCTCGCGGCCGTTGAACCCACCACGGCAGCCAACACCGACCCCGCCGCCGCGTACGACCGCGCCCTCGCCTCCATCACGCGCACCATCGAGCTCCTCAACACCCACACCGAGCCCCTTCGCGCGTGCGAGATGCCCGCGCCTTCCGCCGCGCCCACCGCGCCCCTCCCCAGCAACCTCACGCGTGAGCAGCACGCCACCATGGTCGCCCGCGCCAAGGAGTACATCGCCGCGGGGGACATCTTCCAGGTCGTTCTCGGCCAGCGATTTGAGCGCCCAAGCCCCGCCGACCCGTTCGATGTCTATCGCGCCCTGCGCGCCGTCAATCCGAGCCCCTACATGGCCTACATCCAGGCCCAGGGCTGCATCCTGATTGCGAGCAGCCCCGAGATCCTCTGCCGCGTGCGCCGCACGTCCGCCGGCTTCGAAGTCACCAACCGCCCCCTCGCCGGCACACGCCGCAGGGGCAAGGACCCCGCCGACGACGCACGCCTCGAGCGCGAGCTGCTGGCCGACGCCAAGGAACGTGCCGAGCACATCATGCTCGTGGACCTGGGCCGCAACGACGTCGGCGTCGTCGCCCAGCCCGGCTCGGTTGCGCTCCCGAGCGTCATGGAAGTAGAACGCTACAGCCACGTCATGCACATCAGCA